>CAISJI010000279.1 GCA_903885565.1 uncultured Planctomycetaceae bacterium | reverse complement strand
TGAGCAACTTCTGCTGTATTCCCACTTGGCCTCGGAGATCAGCCCGGGAAAGAAGATCGCGACACGGTTCTTGGTGCTGACGAAGACCAAGGAGCCGGTCATCGAGGAGCATACGCGGGAGGTTGAGCAGGGGAACGTGAAACGCACCTTGGCTGGCGTGGAGCGAGTCTGGAGGGCTATCGAGTCAGGGAACTTCTATCCGGCGCCATCCACTGTTGGCTGCGCTGGGTGTGGCTATCGGGCGGCTTGTCGGGCTTGGGCTGGGTAGGTGCTGGTTGGTTGGAGAAAGAGCGGCTTGGGAAACCGGGCCGCTCTTTTTTTGCTATCAGGGGTTGTCGGGGTACTGGCTGGTGGGTTGGAGGGTACCCCCATATCTATAAGAAGAGATCTCTAAAGGAGATATAGAAGAGAATGTACCGGTTCCGCACTTATGCCGATGTAGATCGACACCAATGCTGAACTGGGTCGGCATGCGTGCTGATGTCGGATGCCTATTCGGGTGCTGGCAACTGCATCCACATTCCTCTTCCAAGGAATTGATTCTGCTCCGTGATACGAATCTTCGTGACCGACTCCGCGATGGTCTTGTCACTCTCCGCCTCAAACTCAATCCCTCTAAGCTTGGGGATGGTCTGGTCGGCCAGACCTTTCTTTCCGTGAGGGGTTTGTTGCCTCACTTGGCCCCCCCCATTCTCTCTCTCTCTCTCTCTCTCTCTCTCTGGGCGAGGTGCCGTTGAACGGGTAAGGCAAACGCCTGCTGACAGAGGCGAGCGTCTTCCGGATCGATAGCGTGCTGCTTGCCGAACCCCTCGTCACCGAACGCGCGGGTGAAAGTATGTCCGTTGGGCTTCTCGTGGCCGAGTGAATGACGTGGCGGGAAGAAGCGGCACTTCCCGCCAAGTCCACCCGCACCAGTGAAACGCTCCCCGGACCGGCCGGCCGTCAGCCCAAGCCCCGGTCGCGGCGGCGGAAATCGGCTGCCAGCAAGTCGAGGAGGAAATCGTGCTCCTGACCGGCTGGCGGCGCCTCGACCGACAGGCGGTGTGCGAGCAGGGTCGCCAGACGGTCGGCGAGCGCCGCACGCTGCGCTAGGGGAATCTGATCCCAGCGATCGAGGAGTTGCTCCACCGCCCCGACGTCGGCGCGGGGGAGGCGGGCCAGCCCCGTGATCGGGAAGCGGAAGACCGCCTCGGCCGCCGGGCGCTGTTCGAGGATGACACGGGTCTGGCTGAACTCCGAACGCTCCTCGGCCACCACCAGTGTTCCGGCCACCATGTCACCGAGGCGCTGCGACTTCCGCGACAATAGCGGCACGATCCAGGTCAGGGGGAGCGAATCGACGAGGCGAAACACGTTGCGGACGACGATGCCACCGGCATCGAGCCCGAAACCGTCGTCCTTCACCACCTGCAGCCCGCAGATTTTCTTGCCGGGCGTCTGCCCCCGCATGAAAAGCTCGAACAGGGTGAAATAGATGAGGTTCCCCAGGCCGAAGATGAGGAACCCCAGACCCGTGAGATAGCCGATCGCCTCGGAACTCTCGCGGGGATCGAAGCGGAACGACGACACCGACGCCAGCGTTAGCAAGGCGACGATGAGGATGAGGACTTCGAGCACCAGCGCGAAGGTCTGGTCGATCATCCAGGCGATCAACCGCGTGCCCAGCCCCGCCGGACGGTAGCGGATTTGGATGTTCTCCGGCGTGTCGAAAACAATTGATTCTGTCATGGCGAGGGTTGCAGCCGCGGGGTCGGGACGGGACGATGGTGGAGTCTCGGGGCCGCCTGAGAGAGAATCGCGCCGTCGCTCCCGGGCGGACTGTCGCGACTCCTTCGCGCCGCGCGGCATCGGCCTGTGCCCGGCGGTAGAAGGGGTTCGAGCCTCGTTCGGGGAGATTCATTATGGAAGGATTTGTCGCCCGCCACAAACCGGAATGGGACGAATTGGAATCGCTCGTGCGCGGGGGCCGCCGGTCGCTCGGCCGACTCTCGGCCGAGCAGCGACGGCGCCTTGATGTCCTCTACCGCCGTACCGCCGTCTCTCTGGCACGCGTCGACACACGCGGAGACGACCCGCCGCTGGCGGCGTATCTGCACGGACTGGTCGCGGCAGCCCACAGTCTGATCTACCGGCCCCGGCGGACGAGCGTGTGGACCGGCGCAGCGCAGTTTGTCACCGAGGGTTTCGCCCGCACCGTCGCGAGACACTGGCGCCTGCACGCCGTCGCGGCGGTCCTCTTCCTCGGCGGGATGCTGATCGGGTTTTACTCGTCGCGCTCGGACCCCGAGGTGGCCCACTCGCTGTGGAGCGCCCAAGATCCCCGCCAGCCCGGGGCGACCGATGAGCAACTCCAAACGGTGCTTCGTCATGGTCGGGACGACAGCGCCGACAGGAAATTCTCCTTCGCCTCGCTCCTCTTCCAGAACAATCTCAAAGTCGGGCTCATGTCTCTGGCCAGCGGCATCCTGGCGGCGGTTCCGACCGTTTTTCTGATTGTGCTCAATGGTCTCCACCTCGGCTCATTCCTGGCGATCCACGACCGGCCCGGGCTCCGTGCCGAGACGTGGGCCTGGCTGTTGCCCCACGGCATCACCGAGATGACGGCGATCGTCCTCTGCGGGGGCGCGGGGCTGTTGATCGGCAGCGCCGTGGTGCAACCAGGGCGCGTGTCGCGGTGGGCAGCACTGGCCGCCGCCGGTCGTGACGCCGGGCGCACCTGCGTAGGGATCGCCGTCATGCTCGTCGCCGCTGCGTTGCTCGAGAGCTATCTCCGCCAGAGCCATTTGACCACCGGGCAGCGCCTCTGTGTCGCGGCCATCAGCGCCCTGTTTTGGATCGGCTACTTTGCCTGGGGGGGCGTGCGCGAGAGGTCGGCTTCCGTTACAGGAGATCACGCCCCCGCAATTCGATGAATCGGTTGATCAGCGGCAGCGTCAACTGGCCCGGCTCGACATCGAGGACGCGGATGCCATCCCGGGCCAGAGCCGCGAGCGTCCGTCCCCGATCGCGGAGGAGGTTCAGGGCCACGGCTTGGCGGGCGCCTTCTGCGAGATCGTCCGCGGGGGTGCGGATCACGCGCCCCAACAGCGGCGTGCGCACCGCCGCGAGGAGAACCAGGTGCCGCCGGGCCAGCCGGGCCAGAGCCGTCGCCTGGGTTCGCGACGCCTCCATGTCGCCGATGTCGGTGAGAACCACGAGCAGGCACCGCTTCGTGAGGCGCCGCTGCATCTCGGTGAACAGGCAGAGAAAATCGGTCTCGTGGAAATCGCAGGCCAGATCGGCGGCCGTCTCCACCAGCCGGGACAGCGCCGACGGTCCGGCCATCGGAGCCAGATATCCCCGCACCCGGTTGTCGAAGGCCATCAGCCCGCAACGGTCGCCACTGTGGAGCACGACCCGGGCGAGGTTGAGGGCGGAATCGACCGTGCAATCGAGCTTCGAACCGGTGTCGGTGGCCGCCCCCATGAGGCGACCACGGTCAATCGCGATGATGACGTCGCGGTGCCGCTCGATCTGGAACCGGCGGATGACCGGTGCCCGATGCCGCGCCGTGGCCCGCCAATCGATCCGCCGCGGGTCGTCGCCGTCGCGGAAAGGGAGGAGGGAGACAAACTCCGTCCCGGCCCCCAACTCTCGCGCGCGGAGCGTGCGTTCGAGGAGGAGCAGCGAGGCACCGGTCTCCTTGACCAATTCCTCGCGCGAGGCGAACGTCTCGGGGAGCACCTGGATCGTCCCGGGGCAGTCGCAGGAGCGCTGCGCCTCCATCAATCCCGCCGGGCCGACAACGCGGACCCACACCGGTCCGAAGGTGTGCCGACCCCGGCAGGGGATCCGGCAATCGAGGTCGAACTGCAGACGGGCCGGCACTCCGCCGCTGGGCCCAAACGTCGCCACGTGCCACTCCGGTTCGCACATCGGCGGGTGGCAGTCGCGGACCGCACCCGAGAGCGGCGCCGGATGGTCATGCTCGACCAGGAGCGTGCTGGGAAACCCGAGTCCGCGACCGACCACCCCGGGGAGTCGCCGCCGCACACGGATCCCGGCCACTGCCGCCGCTGCCATCTGGCCGTCGCGGAAGGCGATCACCGCCAAGCCGACAGCCAGAGCGATCACGACCCACCCCCACGCCGGCTCGCGGAAGGCCGGCAGCCCCAGCAGCATGAGAACCGCCGCGGCGCCGATCAGCCGCGTTCCCGGGCGGAGCGTGACTTTGGCGGCGGGCGGGAGCGTCGGGAGGTGGTTCTGGGGTGGGACCATGGGGCCTGCGCCGTTTACCGCGGGATGTCGACCGTGGCGAGCACGTCGCGGAGTACGTCGTCGGCCTTGGTCCCTTCCAATTCGACCGTGGGCGCGAGGACAACGCGGTGGCGCAGGCTGGGCAGGAAGGCGGCCTGAATGTCGTCGGGGATGACGAAATCCCGATCGCGGAACCGGGCGAGGCTCTTGGCGCCGGTGAGGAGCATGAGGCCGGCCCGGGGGCTGGCGCCGACGTCGAGACCGTCGTGTTGCCGGGTGGCCTGCACGAGTTGCTGGACATAGGAAAGCACCTCGTCGCGGACGAACGTCTCGCGGATCGTCTGCCGGGCGGCAAGGATGCCGGCGGCATCCATCACCCGGCTGATCCGGGCCCGCTCCGGGGCGGCCAGTCCGGCGGTGGCGTGGTGTTCCTTGAGCACCTTCAATTCCGCCGCCGGCGCGGGATACCCGACGATCACCTTGAACATGAAGCGGTCGAGCTGCGCCAGCGGGAGGGGATAGGTGCCCTCCTGCTCGATCGGGTTCTGAGTGGCGAAGGTGAGGAATGGCTCCGGGAGCGGATGGCTCGTGCCGTCGTAGGTCACTTGGAGCTCCTGCATCGCCTCAAGCAGCGCCGCCTGCGTGCGGGCGCTCGAGCGGTTGATCTCATCGGCGAGAAGCAAGTTGGTGAAGATCGGTCCCCGGCGGAACTCGAAGGTGCCGGTGTCGTTGCGGTAAACGCTCGATCCGGTGACGTCGCTGGGGAGGAGGTCGGGCGTCATCTGGATGCGGCCGTGGTCGAGGTCGAGGGCGGCGGCGATCGACCGCACGAGAAGCGTCTTGGCCACCCCGGGCGGACCCTCGAGGAGAACATGGCCGCAGCTGAACAGCGCCGCCAGCGCCAGTTCGATCACCTCTTCCTGTCCGTAGATTACCTTGGCGAGTTCCGCGCGGATCGCGGCCACTGAAATCTTCAAAGACACGCTGTGAGTCTCCGGATCGTGTTGAGGGTCTGGGATGTGCTCCAATCCGACCGGCCAACATCCCGATCGACGGCGCGGATCGTATCGACGACGTGCCGCGCCCGGATCGGATCACGACGGGCAAGCTTGCCCTGAAGCTGGTCGAGATCGACGTGTTCCGGGGGGAGGCCGACCCGAACGTTGAGCTCGCGGAGCACGCCGTCGCGCACTTCCGCGACGATTCCAGCCCGATCCCGCCGCCCCCGCGAGAGGAGGTGTCCCATGGCGTCGAGATACTCGCCGATCCCGCGCCGCGAGACCGGCCGGTCGGCGATCGGTGGCCCGAGGCGCGTTCCCTCCCGCCAGACTGTGAGCAGCACGGCGCCGAGGAGTCCGAGCGCCAGCACCGCATAGCCCGGCCGGGTAAGCAGGGAGAGCGAATTCCCCCGTGGCCCCAATCCATGGAAGAATTCGTCGATCACCACCCGCTCCCCCCGCGGCGCGACGAGTCGCACCGCAGCCACGGCGTTATCGGCCTCGCCTAGATATCGATTGGCCAGAAGGGCCGGATCGGCGATGACCACGATCGATCCTTTTCCCACGGCGAATTCGCCGGCAATCATCCTGCCGTCGGCGCTCGTTCCTTCTGGTGTCTCGGCGGCACCGCCACCGGCCCCGGTCGTGCAGAGCGTCGCCACCGGTTCCAAGGCGGGCAAGCCACTGGTCGGGGGGGTGATGACGAGCTCGTAGCGGCGGTTGACGGGGAGGGCGACCTGCCGGACCTCGGCCGATAGGAATGACCAGTTGCCGCTGCAGACAACATCACTCAACCAAATCGGACTCTCCCCTGAACCGGCCAGGGCCTCTTCGACCGCCCGTCGCCCTCGGGCGATCAGGGACGAGTCGTCGCCCGGCGGGGTGGCGCCGGGGATGCGCGATCCGCGGTCTTCGATCACAACCCCATCCAGCCCGAGAATCTCCGGCAACAGCACCGGCCGCACCACCGGATTGTCCTCGGGGCCGCGGCGCCGAATCGGGCTCTTCCCGTTATCGTCGCCGCCGTCGTCGTCGGATCGAACCTGCCAGTTTTTTGGCGTGGCAGCGACCACGAGCCGGCCACCCTGCTCCACCCAGGGACGGAGGCTGGTGAGGTAGGTGGAGTTGTACCCAAGGATCGTCCGTGACGGCCCGAGCAGCACGAAGGTTGCGCCCGGTACCTGGAGGGAGGGGGGCGCCAGCTGTCTGACGGCGGGAATCCCCAGGGCGGCGAGGGTGTCGAACAGTCCGCGGTAGCCGTGGGCCTCGACGCCGTAGGAATCGCGACCGACGCCACCGGAGTCGGGGGGAGCAAGCGTGGACAACGTCGCCGTGGCGATGACGACCACGCAGAGCAGCACGGCAACGATGATCGCACTACGGGGAGAGGGCATCGGCAGAGAACTCTACGGCTGTGGGGGATGGAGGCTTCGCCGGCTCGGCTCGAGGACCCCGTCGGCGACGACCTCCACGATCCGGCCATGATGCCGGCGGCAGGCCTCCAGATCGGCCGCCGTGCACGGCTGGTCGGCATACCAGGCCTGCTCGAGTGTATCGATGAAGCCGGTCAGCGGCGGATGGAGGGGACTGCGGGCAGTGCGATGGAGCACGTCGCGGTCGGTGAGACCCCGCGGCCATGGCTTGCCACGGCCGATCTCGATGCGGCGCAGCGCCGCCTGGTAGAGCCGACGGACCGCCGTGACGAGGTCGCCGCTGTCGGCCGCCCGGGTCGATGCCTCCTCGAGTTCCTCCGGGCTCACCGGTCGCGTCTCGCGCCGCCGGGACTCGAGCCCCGGTCGCTGGACACCGATCACGGAGAGAATCGCTGTCACGGTATGCCAGACGATCGCCGCCAGAATCGCGACGAGCACCACCGCGATCACAACACGGAGCACCAGCGGCAACGCCCCAACGGCATAGAACGCTTCCTCGATCTTCTCAAACAGACCCAAAAGGAGATCGAGCCACAGTGGCATTTTCGGCTCTCCCACTCCGCGGTCGAGCCGGAAATCACCCCCCTTCAACACCTCTTCGGCCGTCTGGCGGATGACGGCGGCCGGCGGGGCGATTCCGGTTTTCAGCAAGGCGGCATCGATGGGCATTGCTCGAACGTCTCCTGCGCAAGCGTCGGGATCATGCGGCGCGGGGCGGCTCGCCGTCGGAGGGCGGCTCGCCGTCGCGTCCTGCCATCTCGGCGGCCAGATGCTCGAGATCGTAGTTCTCAACCTTGCACCGGCAGGAGAAATAGAACACGACCATCGCGGCGAGTGACACCAGACCGAGCACCTGCCCAAGCACGCCGCTGACGACAACCCGGATGTTCAGGTCGGGAATGAAGCCGGCTCCCGCGCCGAGCAGAATGTTGAACACGGTGAGGACCAACATCAGGAGAAACAGCTGGATAAGCGATCCCTTGACCAACTGCTTGGCCCGCTTCATGGCGGCGTATCCCGAAAGCCGTTCGATGACCGCCACCTGATACGAGAGCAGATACCAGTAGATGAAGAAAATGCCGGGAATGATCAGGAGGATGAACCCGAACGTGACCACCGCGATGTAGAGGAGCTGAGTCCAGAACAGGGGCCAGTAGCGCTTCCAGCCGCGGGCCATGGCCGCTGTGGCGGTGATCTCATGGCCGAGATAGCGATCCGACACAAAGTGGATCAGCGATCCATTGACCCACGGGATGAGCAGAAGTGTGATCACGGTCGCGATCGCGCCATAGATCGCGCCCTGGGTGAGGGCGGCCGACTGTTTAGCGGCAATTTGGTCTGCGGTCAGGGTGGACGGATCGACCCCGGGGAACAGATAAACCGTGAGCAGGCCGTTGATGATCGCGAACAAAAGCATCGGCGAGACGATGATAAGCAAGGGCTTGAGGTTGTCGCGGACGATGCGGATCGCCTGATCGAGAACGCCGCCGATACCGAGCTTCCGCAGTTCGTAGGGCCCGCTCGTTTGGATCGCCATGGTTCGTGCTCCGCGTGGAAAGAGGGAGTGCCCCTCCGCACCCCCCAAGCGACCACATCTTAATGCGGTGGGACTCGTCTGAATAGGGGGGGGCGACGGGAGAGGTTGGGTCAAGCGGAGCGCTGGAGTCGATGGCGATGCTGCTCCGGAATTCCAGACGCGGAGCAAACCCTCTTTCGGAGTGCCGATCCATCGGCGGCGGAGCGCCGGTGCTCAATTATTCAGGATAGCCCGGTCAACGGCACATCCGCCAGCGTGTGATCGGCGATAGGCGGTCGAGTGGGTGCAGCCTCATGGCCCTTCGCGGCACCAAAGGCTGCGTGACCATCGCTCACCTGCCCTCGAAACGGCACGGTCACGAGACATTCTTCGCCGTCCGCGCAGACCTTCGCGGAGTCGCACCGCTCTCACTCCCTCAACCCCCTCGCCCGCGCCCACCCTCTCGCATCCAAGTCCAGCCTCGCATGCTCAATTTCCTCAAGGCTCCGCTGGCATTCGTAGATGACCTCGCTCAAGACCCTCACCCCCGCATCCAGATCCGCATGCCTGATCCCGTCGGTGTGAAGTAGGTCGAACTCATACGGCTGTGGCATTCTGCGGGCGGTCTTTTCGAGCTTGTCGAGAGATTCGTGGGCCATCGTATCGCCACTCAAATGCCCTCCAGCAACACTCCAGGGAATCACTCCGACCATGCTTCCATACCACTTCATTCCCCTGGGTTTCACATGCTGGGCCTCTTTTGAATCCTCGCCGTCCAACCTCCACGCTCTGAAAACCCTACCAGCCAGCCCACACTTTAACCCCCATTGCCAGCCTTTTTCAGCTCCAACCCCACCCTTTCACGTCCCAAACCACCTGCCACCACTCTCCTCCAGCACACCTCCGAGCCCATTTCCAACGCCTACCCCCACACCCCACCCCAGAACTCTTGCTGAATTTCAAAAAAGCCCACGAGAGTGATTCATTTGTCATCTACGGGGGTTTGCTTGGCCTCGGCACCTCAGGGTTCTGCTGGGTCTACCTGTGGGGCTACCCGTGGGTCCAAGCACTCCAACCCACACGCTCTCTCCCCTTCCCTCTTTCTGGGCGCTCAAGCTGGCTCGTGCGTCGGCTGGATTGGCATGGCACAGAGAACCCACGCCCTCACTCCACCTCTATAAAAGACGGCAAGCAGAACCGTCATCAGCTGCGTGTTTGTCGGGCGCTCTCACCTGCCCTTCTCTCTTCACTCCTCGGCTCTCGACACAGGCTGCTCGATCAGGCTCTTGTGGGCTGGTTGGGGGCGCATAGCCAGCTGCATCCGGTCAGCGAATTCAGCAGCACGGCGGAGGTCTTGTTCATCTGGGTGACGGCGATTGATGCCCCCAGTGAGCCAGAGCGGACCCCAACTGTCGAAGCCGCGGCAATGGAACTCGCCCACAACGTCAAACCCCTTCTTGGCCAGCTCTCTCTTCAACGGGGCATGCCAGAGCTTCCACAGACACGAGAGCCCAGACGTCGTGAACAGGAACGCTGGCTTGGCCGAAAGAGCGTGAGCAGGCAACTTTGTGAGCCAGCTGGAAAGTGCTTCGTGAACCCGGCCGTAGTAGACGCCCGAGCCGAAGCCGATCAGGTCACAGCTCTTGAGGCTCGCATAGGGCACGTCCTCGGGGGCAGCTACGACGGCTCCCAAAACCCGTGCCATGCGTTGGGCTATCCGGGCGGTGTTCTGGTGGTGAACCGACTTGCAGATGAGGAGCGTTCTGGCGGCATACATGTGGCGGCCCCTGAACCAACGAAAAAATCTCCTCGGGAAAGATAGGGCTGGCCGGCAGAGGAAACCCAAGGTGCCCGGCATGGTCTGAGCAATCAGGGCTGCCGAAGAACCAGACACGTTTTGCTTGCGCTACGTCTGGGGCTACTTCTCCCGACCCCATTGCCACTTCGGAGGTTCGCCTTTCCAGAAGCAGATCGCAATGAGAGCGGCAGATAGGCCGACGACGCTCACAAAAAGGCTGGTGCGATTCGGGTGCCGGATGAAGAAGAACACGGCTGTAAACACAAGCACGTTGTACGCCAGCAACACCAGCCAGCCTTCCCATGTGTACGGCGGCCCCCAACCCCAGCCGTAGGTCTTCGCGGGGAACCAATAGCGGGGTTTGGGCTCGGGCTCGTTCACTTTGCACCGTGCTTCTTGAACCACTCCTGCAGTTTTTCCCATCCGTCGTCAGCCTGATCTTTGCGATAGCTCGGGCGATAGTCGGCATAAAACCCGTGAGGAGTGTCGGGGTAGAGGACGATTTCAGAGGGCTTGCCGGCTGCCTTGAGCTTAACCTGCATCTTCGCGACAAGCTCGTTCGGGATACCTTGGTCTGCGCCGCCATAGAGTCCCAGCACCGGCGCTTTCAGTTCACCAACCAGATCGATCGGCTGCGTTGGGTGGAGCTCGTCTTTCTGCGAATCGAGCCGGCCGTACCAAGCGACGCCAGCCTTGAGATTGGGGTTATGGGCAGCGTAGAGCCAGACGATCCGGCCACCCCAACAAAACCCGGTGATGGCCAGCTTTGCGGTGTCGCCCTGGCCTGAGTTCTTCGCCCACGTGACAGCAGCATCAAGGTCCGAAAGAACCTGCTTATCGGGCACCTTGGCAACAACCTTGGAGATGATCTCGGAGAAGTCGCTCATTTTCGAGACATCTCCCTGGCGGAAATAGAGCTCTGGGGCCACAGCCAGATACCCGAGCGTCGCGAACCGGCGGCAGACGTCCTTGATGTGCTCGTGAACGCCGAAGATCTCCTGCACAACCAAGACCACGGGAAATGGCCCGCCAGCTTTCGGTGCCGCCATGTACGCCGGGATCTCGCCATCTGGAGTCGGGATTTGCACTTCACCTGCCAGAAGCCCCTCGTCGCTGGTCGTGATCGTCTCGGCGGAAATCGGCCTGACAGCGAGGGCGAAACCGGCGGCAAGCGTAGCCACGGCCTGCCGGCGGGTGAGGTCAAAATGGCTTGAAGGCATATGGTCGGCCATGGGTTGCTCCCGATTGGGTTTTGACACCTCGGTAAAGATATCAAAACCGGCACTGAAACCAGCACCGTGACATGAACCAACCCGCACAGGACGGCGAGCTCCGCTGCGGACTTCACCGCGAGGTGCCATGGCCAAGAAACGCCCACACGCCGCCGCAGAAGACCAGCCGCCCATGTTGAGGCTATCTCTCTCTGCGACTCCTGCGGCAAAGAGATCGTGGTGCCAGTCGATATCTCCGGGGGCGCTCATCAAGACCACGTCGAAGACTGCCCGGTCTGCTGCCACCCGATGACGCTCCATGTCGATATCGACCCTGACGGCGAGGCCCATGTGGCGGGCGAGCACGATTGAAACTTCTCCAGCCCAGTACGAACCGGCTCTATCAGGGCTCTCTGGCCAGCGTTTGGTTCCTCGGGCTCTATGGCCTGCTGAAACTTGCTACCGGCTGCGTGCACTACTGCCTGCCCGATGATGGTGCCGGAGTCATTGCCGGACTGACCTTACCGCGAACAAACACACGATCATCGGCGTCTTTGCCTGGATGGGAGCACTGCAGATCGCCTATGGGCTGGGGATCTTGGCAGTGGCATGCTGGTACCGGCCGTTTGTACCGCTGTTTCTTGGGCACGGGCTCGTCGAACGGATCCTCGTGTCGGTGGCTGCTTGGGTGACGAAGCCCAGCCCAACAGGACATCATCTGCCGGAGCGCTAATCGTTGTTGATCTTGCTGCAGACCGCAATCGTTTAAGCCTACGGGGCGAGAATACGACCGGCAATCATCGACCCAAGGCGGCCTATGGCGTTCGTGACAACTACGGCGTGAAATCAGGCCTGTAGAAAACTCGGCCGTCCTCCCATATGACTCCATCCGCAGTGAAGGTCTCGACTGCGAGGACATTTTCACCGGCTGGGAATAGCCAGAACTCCGAACCATTTTTCGCCTTGACTACTGCATATTCCTTGCCGGGCGGCAATTCAATGACACCAGTCATGCTGGGCACATTAATTTTATTTTCAGTGAATTCGGACCACTTATCGCCGTCAATAAAAAAAGAATATGCGTGGTTTCTTCTCGCCCACTTGCCTTGGATTTTGTCGTGGACCGTTTTCGGCTTTTCCTTGGCATTTGGCGGAGCCGCAGCGCCAGTAGCCGCAATGAACCCCAGCAGACACGCGACAACGATCACTGAACGCATATGAAAAAACTCCAGAAGGGTGACCGCATCCTACCGCCGCTCCTCACCCTTCTCATTCTCCGAGGCGCCTGAGGGCAGCACCCACGTCGTCCCCCGAGGCCGTTCCAGCAACGTCAACCTCAGGACGGGGCTGGAGAAGATCCTGAAGCGGGCTGGAGTCCCGCAGTGGCCAAAGCTTTTCCAGAATCTCCGGGCCAGCCGCGAGACCGAACTGATGGCCAGTGGCATCCCCGCCCACGTGATCCACGCATGGCTGGGGAACTCACGTGAGGTGGCCGAGGACCACTACCTCATGGTGACCGATACCGACTTCGAAAAAGCGGTGCAAAATCCGGTGCAGTCAGTTGCCGTCGGAGGCCATCAGGAGCCGTCAGACGGAAGCGAAGACAGCCGTATCCCCCGCGAATGCGAGAGATACGGCTGTACAGGTACCCCCACGGGGAGTCGAACCCCGGTTTTCGGGCTGAGAACCCGACGTCCTGGGCCACTAGACGATGGGGGCAGAAGGACTTCCAAACTTTTAACACCAGACCCGGGGGTGTCAAGCTCCCCAGCGGCAACGCTTGGGCGACGCTGCCAGCAGGAAAACTCGGCCCCCGGACCTGTGCCCCCTTGTTTTCGGCATCCACGGTGCCATTTCTGAGGCGACCGGCAGCAGGCCCGATTATTCCGCCAAAGCGCAGAAAACCCCCGCAGAACCCCACGGCTTCAGCCGATCGCCGGCCGGCTCAGCGTGGGCTGCGAAAGAGCGACGACCGCCGCGGCCGCGAGCGGCCAAGCGCCAGGCCCCCCAGCAGAGCCACCAGCGAAATCCCGGCCGTGGCCAGCCAAAATCGGCGCGAGGCCTCCCGCTCCACCCGCTCGCGCTCCATTGCCGCCTGCAACCGCTCGGTTGCATCGCGCACTTCGATCGTGCGCGCATGCACCCGCGGCGCAAGCGTCGGCTGCTCGGCAGATGGCTCGCCCACTTCCCCGCCAAAGGCCTCCCCCTCGTCCCAGCAGAGCGGCGAGGGGAGATGCCGCGACGTTGGCGCAAAACTCGCCTCAGCCGCCTCCACCGCCTGCAGAAGTTCCGTGGGGCTCTGGAAACGGTCGGCCGGGCTCTTCGCCAGCAGGCGATCGAGGATCGCATCGAGCGCCGGCGGCAGATCAGGACGCAATCGGCTGATGGGAACCAGCGGCTCCTGAACATGGGCAATCGCCACCGCCACGCTTGTGGCTCCGGCAAACGGAGGGCGGCCCGCCAGCAGATGGTAGACCGTGGCGCCGAGGGAGTAGAGATCGCTGCGCGTATCGACCGCCCCCCCCTCGGCCTGCTCAGGGCTCATGTAGAGCGGTGTGCCCAGCGCCGTGCCGTGCTGGGTGAGATCGAGACCAGCAGCGCTGTCGAGCAGTCGCGCCAACCCAAAGTCGGCTACCTTCACCTCGCCGGCCGGGGAAACGAGCAGATTTTCCGGCTTGATGTCGCGATGTACGACTCCCTGCTGGGCCGCCCGCACCAGCGCCGAGCCAACCTGCGCCAGCACAGCCAGGGCCTGCTGGGCCGTGAGCGGCCCCCGCTTGGCCAGCCAGAGTTTCAGCGTCGGCCCGGCGACATATTCCTCGGCCAGAAAATGAATGCCGTCGATGCAGGCCACTTCGTGAATCTGCACGATGTTGCCATGCACCAGGGCCGCAGCCGCCCGGGCCTCCTGCCCAAATCGCTGCACGGCGGTGGGATGGAGGAGCGTTTCTCCCCGCAGCACCTTCACCGCTACCTGCCGGGAGAGCGATTCCTGCTCGGCAAGATAGACATCAGCCATCGCCCCACTGCCCAGCCGGCGCACCACCCGATAGCCGCCCAGCTTCCGCCCGGAGAGATCGGCGCCGGCAGTGGTGGCGGAAGGCTGGCTGTTCATTCCCTACACGCTTCTTTGGCAGGCCGGCTGGCTCGTTTCGGCAGCGGCCCAAGGGGCTGCGAGATGCTCTTGAGCACCCCTTCAGAATATCAACCGTCCCACCCTGCCGGCGAATCCAGCCCCGGCTCTCAGCTGCCCCGCCCCCGCCAGACTGCCCGCAGGCCAAAGCCCGCCAGCACGATGCCGCCGAGGGCCGCCAGCAAAGCCCGGCCATTGGTCGAGATATCGAAGACTTCTTCCAGGGAATCCCCCGTCGGCCGCAGCGGAAAGGCTGGCCCGGCAGCCGCTGGCATCGGCGGCTGGGGCTGGCCGACAGCCACCTGCTCCCTCCCCTCCGCGGCCGCGGACCGATCAGGGGGATCGGATGGCGGAGGAGGAGCCGACACCGGTTCAGCAATCATTTCTGCCGGAGGCGGAGGAGATTCGCTGGGGGCTTGAAGAGCCGCCGTGAGCTGGGTGGACTCCGATAACGCCGGGGGAACGGGTCCGCCAGCCATCGGCTGCTGGTGGGTCGCAATGGCCAGAGTTCCGGCAGAAAACCCCTTGGAACCGACACCGGCGAGAAACTCCCGCAGCCGAGTCGAACAGCTGCCCACGGTTCGACCCTCCGTCTGGCCAAACAACACGCCGGAGAGTTCGCCGCGGGCATTGAGAATCGGCCCACCCGAATCCCCCTGCCGGGCAGTGGCCTGCATCTCGACAAACTCGAGCGGATAACCGGTGCCGGGAGCCAGATACTGGGTACAGGGGCCAGTCTGGGCACGGAAGGAGCCACGCCCATACCCGGCGATCGTCAGCAGCTCCCCCACCTGCGGCGGCTGCGGAGCCAAACTGATCGGCAGTGCGTTGGGCTTCCAGATGGCGATCGCCGCCAGATCCCACGGCTCATCGAAGCGCACCACGGTGCCGGCCGACTGGAATCCATCGGGAAACTGCACCAGCACCGCCGAGCGGGTCGACCGGATAACATGCCAGTTGGTGAGCACCAGCCCTTGTGTGCGGTTGACGTCGACCAACACGCCAGTCCCCATCGACGTTCCGGAGGGTTCCGGCGCCACGATCCGAGCCACTGCCGGATGGGGAGTCTGACCGGTGCCAAGGTAGTCGGCAAACTGTTCCGGCGACCATGCCGTGTCTAACCGGGCCCCCGTGCCCCATTCCCACAAGCTCCCCTGACCGCGAACCGCGACAGGCCCGCACGCCGCAAGAAACACCACGGCTAGCAGGCTGTGGATACAGTGCAGCAGCGCTGGATGCGATGCCCGTCGACTGTGAAAAACCTCGGCTTTTTCACCGGTCGACTTCGTGGAAAAAGGCCATGGATGGCTTTTTCCACAGCCAGACAGCAGCAGATGCCTGCCTCCTGCGCTACGCATCTGAACCTCCCTTCCATCCCAGCGGGAAGCGTCCGGACACCACTTCAGCGAGGCACGCGCCGCAGGGCCTGCCGCCGGGTCTCCCGTTCCAGAATCCGTTGTAACAATTCGCGCCGCAGGCGTTCCCGCTCGAGTGCTACTGCCGTCTCGGGAGAGACCGGCCGCGCCGTCCCCCCGAGTGGTTTGCCAGAGTGCGTTACCATGCTCGTTCCTCCTACCCTGGGGCGATATCCGGGTAATCGCACCAAAGAGAGAGGATCGTCACGCGGAGAGAGGGAACCGCAACCGATTTTTTCTGCTGCTGCAATCGCGCCAACCACTATCACCCGCTCAGGAATGGGCGCCGGCAGTCCCCACGGCAAATCCCGCCCGCAAGAGCTTCTGGCGGAGGGCGATCCCATGATCGCGGTCGGCGGTTTCGACCGTGACGACGACCATCACGGAAAAGACATCGGGGCCGGAGAAGGAGCGATCGTGGACGATCTCCATCACGCTGGCCCCGGCATCCGCAATCGCAGCGGTGAGCTTGGCAATGCCGCCAGGGCGATCGCTCACCCGCGTTGTGAACCGCCAGATACGGCCATCCGCGGCCAACCCGTGGTCGATCACCCGCCCCAGGATCGTAAGATCGATGTTTCCGCCGCAGATCAAGAGCACCACCCGCCGCCCCATCAGCTCCGGACAGGCTCCCTCGAGTAAGCCGGCCAGCGCCGCCGCACCGGCCCCTTCAGCCACCGTCTTCTCCAGTTCCGCCAGCCGCAACACCGCCAGCGAGAGGGCCTCCTCACCCACCGTCAGCACCCGGTCGATGTGGGGCGAAGCCAACGCAAAAGCCAGATCGCCCACCCGTCCCACCGCCAGGCCATCGGCGAGCGTGGGACGCACCTGCACCTGCACCGGCCTGCCAGCTGCGAGCGAGGCGCTGAGGCTGCCTGCCGAGCCAGGCTCGACAGCGATGATCCGGATCGCGGGATTGAGAGCCTTGGCTGTCAGCGCCACGCCAGCGAGCAACCCAGCCCCGCCCACCGGCACGACAATCGCTTCGACATCGGGAACATCCTCCAGAATCTCCAGCGCCACCGTGCCCTGCCCGGCGATGACGCGGGGGTCGTCGAAGCCATGGATGCGATTGAGGCCGTCGGCGGCGGCGATCGCGCTTGCGCGCTGGCGGGCATCTTCGAACGATTCCCCCTCGAGGATCACGTTTGCCCCCATGCGCCGGCAGGTGGCTACCTTGACCAGCGGCGCAAACCGGGGCATCACGACCGTCACCGGAATCCCCAACTCCCTGCCGTGGTAGGCCAGCCCGAGGGCATGGTTGCCTGCCGAGGCAGCCACCACCCCCCGCGCCCGGGCGGCGTCATCGAGCAGGAGCAGGGCGTTGCGGGCGCCGCGTTCCTTGAACGAGCCGGTGCGTTGCAAAAGATCGAGTTTGCAGAAGATTTTGGCCCCGGTGAGATCGGAGAGGGGCACGCTCGCCGGGCAGGGGGAACGGTAGATCCCAGAGCGGATACGCTCATGCGCAGCCCGCACATCTGCCAGCGTGACGATATTCGGTGGGGAATGTGCGCTCATCCGGTCATCCGCCGGGGGGAGTGAAACGAACGCACGTCAATCCAGGACATGCCTCCCGCTTTCGCCGCCGCGATCCCCAGATCGCTGTCCTCCCACACCACGCAGCGCTCCGGTCGGGCGCCGAGCCTCTTGGCTGCTTCCAGAAACGGATCGGGGTCGGGCTTGTGCCGGGCGGTGTCTTCGCTGGCCACGATGGTGTCAAAGACCCCCTCCAGCCCGATGTGGCGCAGAATTTTCTCCACCACAAAATGATGCCCGCCGGTCACCACAGCGATGGGCGTGCGGCCGCGGGCCCGCAGCGCCACCTCCACAACCGGGTCGATCGCCTGCACGTGCTCCAGCCGGGAAAGAAAAGAGGCCTCTTTCACTTTCACCGCACGGTCGAGATCGATTGTGACCCCCACCTCCGCTGCCAGCGTGGCGACGATGTCGCGGGTCGGCCGCCCTCCGAGGGCGTAAAACCGCTCCTCGTCGAAGGGGATGCCGTGGGCCTGAGTGATGTGCAACCAGGCCATGTAATGCGCCGGCATGGTATCGGCCAGCGTGCCGTCGCAATCAAACAACAGCGCGTCGCAATTCTGCAGGTGCCACATCGTGAATCGCTCGGAAGAGGGAGGTGCCGAAACGGAAAACCGGGGGCAGAGGGGGAACTGACCACGATGGAAACGTGTCGGTTATACCGATTCGCCCGGTTTTTCGCTGGGACAGCGGCCGGTAAAAAACGCGCCTCCCGCGGGGCTTGGGGGCGTTTTCAGGGCCGATCGGCAGCGGCGGATGCGTTTCACACTTTTTCTGCGGGCCGCCAGAACACGGTGCTGCCACCGAAAGTAACCTATGCTTGCGTGGAAGTTTCGCCCCGCTGACAGGTTTGTCTGCCATGCCGTTGATCCCCAGAATTCCTGCTCTTGGCCTCCGCCGCCGCGTGCTGCTGCTGGCATTTCTCCCCGCCCTGTTAACGCTGGCGTGGCTGGTATGGATCAACCATGGTCGGGCCCAGACGCTGCTGATGGGATTTGCCAACGACGTGCTGGTCAATCGGGCCCAGACGATCGCCGCCCAGATTGAGGCAGCGGCGCTGGAAACATTCACGGCGACGAGGGTGACGGCCGTCTCGGCGCAGGGGGGGCTGTTTGGCCGCCGCCTCGATTCGCTGCGCCTGGCTCGCGACGTGCTGCAAAGCAATCCGCAATTGACAACTGTTTCGATAGCCTATGAGCCTGCGGCAGATGGCTTGGACGAGCGCTCGGCCGCCGCCCGCCCCGGCACGGAGCCAATTCCGGGCAAAGAAGTGCGCTTGCCGCGTTCCGCCCCCAGCGCTGATCCCACGACTGAGCAGGCAATCAGCAGCCTGCCCCGTGAATGCCTCGGCCCGGACGGACGATTCCTCCCCTCTTGGAGCCGCAGTTCATCCGGCCCAAAGCGCATCACGCTGGCGCCATTGACACTGGGCAGTGGATCGGCATACGAGGAGTGCCGGAGCCGATTTGCGGATCAGACCCAGTCAGCCAAGGCAATTGTGACAGGGCCCCTTGATGGCAATCCACCGTTGGCCGTTGGCGTGACGATGCCGATGGCGATCGACGGCCGCTTCATGGGTGCCGTGAGCATCCAGCGCAGCCTGGAACAGCTCCGCCCGGAATTGCTGTCGATGCAGAAATCGATGCGCGAAGCGGGCTGGAACGTGGAGATATTCTTAGTGAACCGGCAGGGTTCGGTCATCGCCTCCACTGCCGGCACGGGGCCGGTAGCTCCCGTGGAAAGCCCCTATGCCGATATCCTCGGCCGTTTTTCAGGCCCCGGTGCGCTGGCCGGAACGACGCAAAACCGCGATCCGCTCACCGGCATCGACAGCCTCTACGGCATCGCCAAGGCTCCCACGGCCGCGTGGCACGTGCTGGTGAAGATGCCCAGTGGCGATATCGCCAGCCGCCTGCACAACACGCTGGTGCGCAACTCGGGGTGGTCGCTGGTTTCCATGGCCGCTGTGCTGGGCCTGCTGGTCTGGCTGGCCAGCAGCTTCACTCGACGGATCGGCACCGCCATTGCAGCCGCGGAGCGGGTGGCAGAAGGGGATCTCAGTGGCCGAATTGAAGATCGTGGCAAGGACGAGACCGGGCGCTTGCTGCGGGGCCTGGGGGGAATGGTCGAGAGCCTCCGCGGCCGCGTTGCCCGGGTAAAACAGTCGAGCGTCGATCTGATGTCGACAGCCGAGCAGCTCACCGAAGCAGGCAGCGTGCAGGAGGCTGCCATCAGTTCGCTCGGCGCCAGCACCAGCGAAGCGGCGGTTGCCAGCCGGCAGATCTCCGTGACCGGGCGGGAACTCCTCAACACCGTCAACGAGGTGGCCGGCGTCGCGGCCGACACCGCCCATGTGGCGGATGCCGGCCGACAAAACCTCACCGGCGTCGGTGAGACGATGCAGAAACTGAAGTCCACTGCCGCCGAATTTACCGAGCGGCTCGCCGTGATCCGCGAGCGCGCCGAGGACATCAACCTCGTCATCACCACCATCACCAAGGTGGCCGATCAGACCAACCTGCTCTCGATCAACGCCGCCATCGAAGCTGAGAAGGCTGGGGAATATGGGCAGGGCTTCATCGTCGTGGCCAGGGAAATTCGCCGGCTGGCCGACCAGACCGCCGTGGCCACGCTCGACATCGAACGGCTCGTGGCCCAGATGCAGCAGGCGGTCGGAGCGGGAGTGATGGAAATGGACCGCTTCTCCTCCGAATTCAACACCGGCATGGAGCAGGTTTCGGGCATCAGCTCTCAGTTCGTGGAGGTGATTGATAAGGTGCAGGTGCTGACGACGAAATTCGAGCATGTCAATCAGGGGATGCACGCCCAGGCCACGGGAGCGCAGCAGATCACCGAGGCCCTCATCATCATCACCGACGGCTCCCGCACCGCCGCCGAGTCACTGCGCGATTTCAAGCAGGCTTCCCAGCACATCGTGCAGGCCGTGGAAGGCCTCGCCGAGACGGTCGACACCTTTCGGTTCGACGCCGCCGGCTGAGCCGGCCCCCGTTTCGCGTCCCCCATCCCCCGCAGGCCTGAAACGGCCAGCCGGGCGGGATGGCTTTCCCTTCGCGAAAGATGCGCCATTCTGGCGATCTGGGGTATTGGCTGCGAAATGCACACATCCGGGGAATGCTCCGGAAATGCTCATGGTGCGTCATGTGACGGGTCGATCAAAGGTGACGATCCTGCCGGTTATGAGGCGATTGAGGGCTAAAGAGCCCGGCGAACCGGTCACCGTTTGGAATCAGAAACCAAATGAACACATCTGCACACCATCCCATCCAAAGTGCTGGCAACCGCAGACGAGCCCGCCGCCAGAGGGCGGCCGCTTGGCGTCGCAAGGCGCGCGAAATGCTGGCTGCCATCCTCGTTGCCGCGAGCATCGTCGCCGATCCGGGCGACGCCATGGCTCAGGTCGGGCAGTTGGGCCAAATGGGCATGGCCCCGGTGAGCGGGGTGGTCAACCGGGCCGTCAGCGGGTTTCAAAACCTCAACGAATCGGGCCCCGGCTGGCTCTACTACGGAGTCAACGCCGCCGACCGTGGCCTCGGCTACCGCGGCAGCTACCTGACCCTCGGCGGCTTCATTCCCTATGCGGAAGATGATCTGGGGGGATTCTGGTCGGCCGATCTGCGCAGCCATCTCTCCAACTACGGCGGCTTCTTCTCCAACGTCGGCATCGTCCGCAAACAGTTCGTCGGTGGCGCTCTGGCCGGCTTCGGACTCTACTGGGATTACGACGGCGATCAGAATCAGTATTCCAATACCACGATCACCGACGGCAGCGGCAGCTATAACTTTGCCGGTGGCCAAACCTACCAGCAGGTTGGTATCTCGGGTGAATTCCTCACCGACTACGGCAATCTGCGCAGCAACGGCTACATCCCCTGCGGCTCCACCGCCCAGACGATGGGCCCGCTGGTGGGCAACTCCTGGCTCTGCGCCACCGGCCTCAATGCCGCCCTGACCGGGGCCGATCTGGAAGTCGGTGCCTATATCCCCGGCCTCTCCGACTGGGCCGGCATGGTCAGCGTGGGCGGCTACACCTTCGGAAATGCCCGCTACAACACGCCTACCGGCAATGATCTCGTGCCGTACTTTGGCGGTGTGTACACCCGCCTCGACATGACGATCATGAACAACTGGGATTTCTCGCTGCAGGCCAACAACGACAGCTACTTCGACTGGACCGGCTTCGCGAGACTGACTTACCGCATGGGTGGCTCGCGCCGCCGGACGGTGTCGGATCAGATGGAGCAGCCGATGATGCGCAACGAGCACGTTGTGCGGGCGTACAACAAGCCGGAACAGGCGATCAATCCAGCCACCGGGCTGCCCTGGAATGTGATCAACGTCGACAACTCGTTCACCGCGCAGGGCAACGGCACGGCGCAAACCCCCTACATCGATCTGCAGGCCGCCGCCGGGGCTGCCGGTGATGGCGACATCGTCTTCGTGCACACCGGCAACAGCCAGTCGATCGCCTACGACGGGAATTTCATCTTCAACGGGCAGGGGCAATACCTTATCGGCGAGGGCACGTCGCTCCAACTCCCCGTGATCTGCAACGGGGTCCTGAAAAATGAGGTATTTGCCGGCGGTGGCTCAAGCCCCTCCAGTGTTTACCCAATCCTGACTAATATCAGGGGCGCCTCGGTATCGCTGGGTGACGGCTCGACTGTAAGCCATCTGCAGATCGAGGGTTCGCAGGTCGGCATGAACGATGCCAACGTGCCCTTCCATGCCAATCCTGGCACCAATCCCGGCAATTTCATCGCCGTCGACGATGTGCGGATCATCGGCACCGGACCAAACCAACGGGGTGTGGAGATCACAGCCCAGAACGTGGCGAACGTGGGTACCGCCGAGAATGGCCAGTTCTACTTCTCCAACATGTACCTCGACGGCCTGACCAAAGACGGTTTCTATGTGAATCCGACGGCCAACGGCGTCGCCCCTGGCGGCGCCCCGCAGGTCTACATCAGCACCTCCACGATCCAGAACATCCAGGGGGATGGTGTCCATGTGGAGAACCTCGTCAGCGACGACGTCGGGCAGTTCGGCATCGTGAGCGTCGACAGCTCCACGATCATGAAAACCACTGGCGCCGGCGTGAGCGTCACCAACTCGTGGGCCGCGGTGAACGATACTCTGATCCAGGAAACCTGTCTCGCGGGAGTGTATGTGACCGCCTTTGCCGCTCCGGTCGGCGATCCGGTTGTCAACGCCACCAGCACTGTCTCGGTGAACGACTCCCGACTCTTTCTCTCCCCGATCGGCATCGACGCCTCGGCCGGTGTGGGCGGCACTGTGAATCTCACTGCCTGCGGCAATCGGATCATCACCTCGGGTGGCGGCACCGGCATCAGCCTCGCCGTGGCCGATGACTCCGCGCTCGATCCCGGGGCCAGAAGCGCCCACCTGTTGGCCAACGTGACAGGAAACCGCATCGCCAGTGCCAACACGGCAAATGAAAACATCGCCAGCCTGCTGAACTCCAGTACGCTTCCCTCCGGACTCCTCTCCGGCGGCAGCATTCTGCTCAATACAGCCGGGACAACGACCATCAGTGGCACGACCGCAGCCTTCGCCAGCAATGGCTTCCTGACGGTCAAGGCTGCCAGCCAAACCAATCTCAGCGGCCTGAATCTGGGGGCGACGGTGACGCAGGTGCCAGGCACCGCCTTCACCACCGGCAGTACCACCACCGGCGGCACCACCACCGCAGGAACGAGCTACATTTATGATCCGCCCGTCCCGCCCCCTCCCTACTACAACAGTTCGCTCAACGTGCCGATGCCGTAGCAGGCTGTGGTTAACGTACCCGCCGCCGGATGCGGCGGTGGTCGACCCAGGAAACCCTCGGTGTTTTCTGCGGTCGGCCGAGTGGAAAAAGGTCAGGGATGACTTTTTCCACGGACAGTTAGTGCTGCCTCGCCTGCCGCTACCGACCAGGCCGAGCGACACCGATCGTGTCGCCGATCTGGATCGCCGCGGGCTGAGTGCAGGAGCCAATGGTGTTGATCCCCAACCGGTAGAGCGTGTTCCAGCCTGAGGCTTCAACATCTTCCCGCAAGGTGGCCCGCCGGCGGGCCTCGAAGGCCTCGCGAAAGTGCTCGCTGACCAGCCCAGAGCGGCTGTCGCGGGTCGGTACCACGCAGCGACGGCAGACATTGGTGGCTCGCAAGTGCGCCCCGCCGA
>CAISJI010000278.1 GCA_903885565.1 uncultured Planctomycetaceae bacterium | reverse complement strand
GCGGCCCTGCGCTCCTCAAGCGTTCGCCGATCCCTCCGCCTCCGTCACTCTTCCTGATCGCTGCTCGGGGAGGGTCTGCCCGTGCCCCAGGAGCCGGCGTAGGCGGCCAGCGGAGCCAAGGAAGGCGAAGCGCAGCCGACTTTCGAGTGAGCGGAAGGCCCTGGAGGGCCGCAGCGAACGGCAGGCGTCGGGCATGGGCAGTCCCGGACCTAGAGTGAGTTCGACTTCCGGGGCCCCCCCGGCTGCGGGACGGCAAAAGTCTCGTCGCTATCGCTCCTTGAGCGTTCGCCGACCCCTCCGCCTCCGTCACTCGATGGACACAGGCGATGGAAAAAGGCCGGGATGGCTTTGTCCGCGTACAGCCTGCATCGCCGGAAGCGATGCCCGTCGGCTAGGGAAACCCTTGGCGTTTCCCTCGGCCGACTGAAGCGGACAAAGGCCAGGACGGCTTTGTCCGCGTGTAGTCAGTCAAACAGCGATCGCTGCGTTGATGATGGTGTTCGGCGCTTCCCGCGCACCGGCGGGGCCTCTGGTGGAGGTGCGACCCCTTCCAGATGCGAGAGGAGTTCCTGGGCCCGCTCAATCACCTCCGTCGGCACGCCCGCCAGCCGGGCCACATGCACGCCCCAGCTCTTGTCGGCGGCGCCGGGGGCCACCTGATGGAGAAACACCAGCGTGTCGCGGTGCTGCTTCACCAGCACCTGCACGTTGGCCACCCCTGGCAGCCGGTCCATCGCCGCCAGTTGGAGATAGTGGGTCGCAAAGAGCGTGCGGCAGCCGACAGCCCCATGGAGATGCTCCACCACTGCCTGCGCGATCGCCAGCCCGTCGAACGTGCTCGTGCCCCGGCCCACCTCATCGAGAATCACCAAGCTCCGCGGCGTGGCCCGGTTGAGAATGCGGGCTGTCTGCGCCATCTCCACCAGAAACGTGCTCGCCCCACTGGCCAAGTCGTCGCCGGCGCCGATGCGGGCAAACAGCCGATCGACGATTCCCACCCGCGCCCGCCGGGCTGGCACGAAGCTTCCCGCCTGTGCCATCACTGCCACCAGCGCCGCTTGGCGAATGAACGTGCTCTTGCCACCCATGTTGGGCCCCGTCACCAGCAGCATCGCCGGCGGCTCGGGTGCATCGGTCGCGTCGGGGAGCCGGGCAGAGAGCGACAGATCGTTGGCCACCAGCGTGCCGGGGGGCAGCAGTTCCTCGAGCACCGGATGGCGGCCTGCCTGAATTCTGAGTTCCCCATCGAGCGCAATCTCCGGCCGCACCCAGCCGCGGCTGGAGGCGACTGCCGCCAGCGAAACGAGCACATCGAGCGTGGCAAGCGTGGCCGCCACGCTGTCGAGACGCCGCCGCTGCTCGGCCACGAAGATCCGCACCTCTTCGAGCAATTCCAGTTCGCGCCGCAGCGCCTCGTCTTCGGCGCCGAGCACCTCCCGCTGCCGCTCGTCGAGCTCGGGCGTGGTGTAACGCTCGGCATTTTTCACCGTCTGCTTGCGGACGTATTCCGGCGGCACCTTGGCCGCGTGGTTGCGCCCCACCTCCAGGAAAAAACCAAACACCCGGTTGAATCCCACCTTCAGCGAGGGGATGCCGGTGCGCTCGATTTCCTGCGCCTGGTAGCGCGTGATCCAGGCCTTGCCACCGGAGGCCAGTTCGGTGAGATGGTCGAGTCGGGCATCGCAGCCGGGCCGAATAAATCCGCCATCGCGGGCAAAGACGGGGCAGCCTTCCCGCAGCATCGTGCCGATCCGCAGGGCGATGTCGGTGCAGGGATCGAGTTGCTGGCGCAGGTCGGCCAGCAGGCCGGTCGTCCCCTCGAGGCGGGCCATCACCGCCGGCAGGATCGCTGTGGCGTGGCCGATCCGCTCCAGATCCCGCGGGCCCGCCCGGCCCGACATCACACGCCCGGTCAGCCGCTCCAGGTCGCCGATGCCAGTGAGCTTCTCAACCAGCGTGGCGGCGAGCCCAGCATTGGCCACCAACGCCGCGACGGCATCGAGCCGGGCGTCGATCGCGGGCTTGTCGATCAAGGGGGCCGAGATCCAGTCAACCAACAGCCGGGATCCCATCGGCGATTTTGTACGATCGAGCACGCCTGCCAGAGAGCCAGCCCGCCGGTTGAGGCCGGTGGCAGCGGAGCCCCGAATGAGGTCGAGGCTGCGCCGCGAGGCTTCGTCGATCTCCATGCGCTCGCCGCGCCGCCAGGCGGCGAGCGACTCGATCCGGCCCACTGCCGTCGGCTCATTCTCCTCGAGATAGGCAACGATCGCGCCGGCTGCGAAGATGCCCGGCTCCTCGGCAGGAAGATCGAACCCCAGCCCCTCCAGCCTGCGCCCGACGAGCGCCCGGCCCACTGCGGAGAGGGCGGCTGGGTCGGCAAACCACCAGTCGGGGCGGGCGGTGAGCGTGCCCTCGCGCCCCGCGGGCCGGAGCAGGCCGGCCACCGCCTCCCGATCCTTCTCGGCGCAGAGGCATTCGGTCGGCTCCAGCCGCAGCACCATTTCGCTCACATCTTCTGCCGGCAGCACGGCCGCCTCAAACCGGCCGGCAGCCACATCGATCCAGGCCAGGCCCACCAGCACGCCAGCCGAGCCAGCCAGCGGCGCCAGCGCGAGGAGGTGGTTGCGGCGGGTCGGGTCGAGGAGCGATTCATCGGCAACGATCCCGGGAGTGACGATGCGGGTCACCTCCCGGCGGAGGAGGCCCTTGGTCGTTTTGGGATCGTCGATCTGCTCGCAGATGGCGACGCGGCGGCCGGCGTTGACCAGCTTGACCAGCTGTACGTCGAGCTGGTGGTGGGGAAACCCGGCCATCGGCATGGCGTCGGGGCCCTTGTCGCGGCTGGTGAGCGTGAGATCGAGGAGCCCGGCCGCCTCGCGGGCGTCGCTGCCGAAGAGTTCGTAGAAATCTCCCATCCGAAACAGCACCAGAGCCCCCGGGCACCGGAGCTTCGCCGCCTCGAATTGTTGCATCATGGGGGATGGCATGGCCGCGAAATGTACCAGCCTTTGACCCGCCGTGGGATCCGACGTACAAATTCCCTGAGGTTCGGGAGCCGATGAGAGGCCCCTGCGATGGGGATCTGCGAACCTGGTCAGGGCTTAACCGCAGCAGCCATAAGCAACCATCTCTTTGTGCGGTGGGCCTCTCATCGGCGTCCGGCCATTGCTCGGGACCGTTTTCAGTTCCGGCAGCCCGTGCTCCGCAGGCCAGCTGCCGGCGGCTCTTTTCCGCATCGGCCCTCCCCGCAGGCCCTTCCCGGCAGACCTGGCGCATGAGTGAACCCGCTCCTCTTTCGACCGCCGCCGATGGTGGAGCGGCCTCCGGTGCCTACCGGGTGGTCGCCCGCCGCTACCGGCCCCAGCGATTCGACGAACTGGTCGGGCAGGAGCATGTCGCTCGCGGGCTCTCGGGGGCGATCGTGTCGGGCCGGATCGGCCATGCCTACCTCTTCACCGGCGCCCGCGGCGTCGGCAAAACGAGCGCCGCGAGGATCTTCGCCAAGGCGCTGGAATGCGTGGAGGGACCGGCCGCCGAGCCGTGCAACGCCTGCGACGCCTGCGCTGCGGTGTCGGCCGGACAGGATGTGGATGTGGTCGAGATCGATGCCGCCAGCAATCGCGGCATCGACGAGATCCGCCAGCTGCGGCAAAACGTCGCCGTGCGACCGGCGCGGGGCCGCTACAAGATCTACATCATCGACGAAGTCCACATGCTCACGCGCGAAGCCTTCAACGCGCTGCTCAAAACGCTGGAGGAGCCGCCGACGCATGTCAAATTTGTGCTCTGCACCACCGAGCCGGAAAAACTCCCGATCACAATCCTCTCCCGCTGCCAGCGGTTTGATTTTGTCACCGTTGACGCCCCTGCCATTGCCCGGCGGCTGGAGCAGATCGTGGCCGCCGAGGGTAAGACCGTCAGCCCTGAAGCGCTGGCCCTGATCGCCCGTCGCGCCGCCGGCAGCATGCGCGACAGCCAGTCGCTCCTTGAGCAGTTGCTCGGCTCGGCCAGCGGCTCGATTGGCGTCGACGACGTGCATGCTGTCATCGGCACCGGCCGCGAGGAGAAGGTCGGGCTGCTGGTGGCGGCGATCGCCAACCGCGACGCCAAGCAGGCCCTGGAGGCCCTCGATGGGGCGCTCGCTGGCGGCGCCGATCCGGGCGGCGTGCTGGAGCAATTACTGGCGGCCTGGCGCGACAGCTTGCTGGCCAGTGTCGGCTGTGGGCCGAACATGATGCTCGAGGGGGAGGGGCTGGGCGTCGATCTCGCTGCGATTGGCAGGGCGCTTGGCACCGAAACGATACTTGCAATGCTGCAGATCATCGATCACACGCTCGCCCGCATGCGCTCCAGTGGCCATGCGACTGTGCTGGCGGAGATGGCGGTGGTGCGGATGGCGAGACTCGAGGATCTCGATACGCTGGCCGCCGCCGTCGAGAGGGTGGCCGCTGGGCTGCCCATGCCGCCATCTGCGGGCCCGTCTGCAGGCCACGCCGCCCCGCTGCGAGCGCTGCCGCCGGCTGCAACACCAGTCCCGGCAGAAATTCCGCGCGAAAAAAAAACGACCCACCTGACCGCCGCGCCGATCGTAGGTGAGCCCCTCCGGCCCGTCGTGGCGCCGCCAGTGCCTGAGCCAGGCAGAGTGGCTGCCGCCGTGCCAGCCCTCGAGCCTGCGGCCATGCATCCTGCGATCGCTGCCGAATCGACGCCGCTGCCGGCCCGTCCGCTGGAAGTTTGGTTGCAGGCCGGAGAGGCGGAAGGGGGGCTTGTCACCGATTTTGCTGCCACAGCCAGCGCAGCCGCATGGCGCGGAGAGGTGTTGGAGGTGACGATCCCGGCATCAGCCACCACGGCGCTGTCGTTTCTGCGGCGGCCGACGACCACGACGGGATTGAATCAAGCCCTGACTGCTGTCTGCGGCCGGCCGGTGCGGTATCAACTCGTGGTGGAGGCCGCCGTGGCGGTAGCAGACGAACCCGGCGCTGCGCCGCCGCCGCCGGTCGCCGTGCGTTCGCAGGCAGGTCTGCTGCGTGAGGCGCTGGAGCATCCGATGGTGGGCCATGCCCTCAAGCTCTTCGATGCGGCGGTGCGGAAGGTGGAGCCCGCCCGGCCGCGGCCAGCGGCCGAACTGGTCGCCGCGGTGGCTGCAGAAACACCGGCAGGTGCCGCCACGCCCCACGAGAGCACCGGAGGCAGCGACGAGCCGTCGGCCGGAGCCGACAGCGAATGATGACAGGAGATGACCAATGGCCGAATCCCGCGGCGTGATCGCCACGCTGATCGATTGCTTTGCCGAACTCCCCGGCATTGGCCGAAAGTCCGCCGAGCGGCTGGCCTACCATGTGCTGCGCATGCCGCGCGACGAGGCAGTCGCGTTCTCTGCGGCGATCCGCGCGGTCAAGGAGAAGCTGCATCCCTGCCAGACATGCTTCAATCTGGCGGAGCACGAGCAGTGCGATGTGTGCCTCGATCGGCGCCGTGATCGCACGCTTCTGTGCGTGGTGGAACAGGTGCGCGATCTGTTGGCGCTGGAGCAGGCGGGGGCCTACCGTGGGCTCTACCATGTGCTGCAGGGACGCATCGCCCCGCTGGAGGGCACCGGCCCGGCAGCACTCACGCTCGATGCCCTCGTGGCCCGCGTGCGGGAGGGGGGAGTGCGGGAGGTGATCATGGCGACCAATCCGAATGTGGAGGGGGATGCCACGGCGCTGCTCGTTTCCCAGCGGCTCGCCGGGTTGCCAGTGACTCTCTCGCGGTTGGCCCGCGGGCTCACGGTGGGAGCTTCTCTGGAGCAGGCCAATCGCGACATGCTCGCGGATGCGATGGCTGGGCGGCAGAAGCTTTGACCAGCGATTCACGGGGTATTTCCCGAGAGCCGCATCTTCCTCTCAAAAAACAGGTATCCTTGGGAGGGTTTCGTGGTTCGCGTGTGGCCGCCTCCAAGCGTGCAGAGGATCAGTTATGAGGATGTCGTTCGGCCAGGAAATGCGGATGGCGCAGAAGCAGGTGCTTGCGCCGCGCATGATCCAGTCGATGGAGATCCTGCAACTGCCGATGCTGGCGCTGGAAGAGCGGATCGAGCAGGAAATACAAAACAACGAAACGCTCGAGGTGGATGAGCCGGAGGCCGATCTGCCGGTGGCCACTGCCCTGCTCGATGCGCCCGACGCCCCGCCGGAACGCACCGTCGATGAAAAGCCGCTGGTGGTCGATCAAGACCATGCCAATCAGGCCGATTTTGCCCGCTCCTACGACTGGGCCAACGAATATCCCGATTCCGACGACGACCGCAGCCGGCCCTCCGCCACCCGGATTGGCGAAGCCTCCGATCGTTATCTCGATGCCATGGCCAACATGGAGGAGCGGCCCGAGACGCTGTTCCACCATCTCCACGAGCAGCTCTCCAACCACGATCTCTCCCCCGCCGAGCGCGACGCCGCCGAGAAGGTGATCTACAACCTCGATCCCAACGGCTATCTGTCGATGCCGCTGGAAGAGCTGATCGATCCGGCAGGGCCCGCCGGGCAACTGGAACTGCTGGAGAAGGCGATTGGATTGGTTCAGGGCATGGAACCGGCCGGTGTGGGAGCCCGCGATCTACGGGAATGCCTGCTCCTGCAGATTCGCCCCGAGATGTCGCACGCCCGGCAGCTGCGCCGGCTGGTGGGCGACCACCTGGAGGATCTGGCTGGTAATCGCCTGCCGTTGATCAACCGCAAAACAGGCTTCTCGATCGAGGAGATTGAACTCTTGCGCGGCCTGTTACACGGCCTCCAGCCGAAGCCGGGGGCACAGTTCACCTCCCCCTTTGTGCCGACGGTCAAGCCCGATGTGCATGTCGAGCAGCAAGCGGATGGAACGTGGAAAGTCAGGCTGGAGGATGTCGATCTGCCGAATTTGCGGATCAGCCCCGTCTACCGCGAGATGCTCCTCTCCCCCGCCACCCCGCCGGCCACCCGCGACTACATCAAGCGGAAGATCAATGCGGCGCAGTGGCTGATCGAATCGATCGAACAGCGTCGCAGCACGCTCCTCAAGACATCTCAGGCGATTGTCGATCACCAAACCCGGTTTTTGGCGGAGGGGCCCGAGGCGATCGAGCCGCTCAAGATGCAGCAGATCGCCGACCGCATCGGCATGCATGTGACGACTGTCAGCCGGGCTGTGGACGACAAATGGCTGCAGACGCCCCGCGGGCTGGTGCCGCTGCGCCGGTTTTTTGTCGGTGGCACTGTCAGTGCTGATGGCGACGAGGTGGCTTGGGATCGGGTACGGATCAAGCTTCAGGAGATCATTCAGGCCGAACCGAAAGACGCCCCCTACAGCGACGACGATCTGGTGCTCGAATTGGCCAAACATGGCATCACCGTGGCCCGGCGCACGGTGACGAAATACCGCAAGGCGATGGATATCCCCAGTTCCCGGCAGCGGCGCGACTGGAAGCTGGCGAGCCCCCCGCGGGAGCCTGAGGGAACGGGCCCGGCTGGGCTGGCCGCACATGATGCCGACGGCTAGCAGGCGCACCGCTGGGATGTGGCGCACAGGAAAAAACGCCAGCTTGTATTTTTTTCCGCTGGCATCCTACGATTGAGTGCACCCTTGGAGGATGTCCCATGCGCTGTCCCTTCTGCCGCGTCGATAATGATCGTGTGATCGACTCGCGGGCTGGCGATGACGGGGCGTCGATCCGGCGCCGGCGCGAGTGCCTGGCATGCCACCGCCGGTTCACCACCTACGAACGGATCGAACGGCAGCCGCTGGCGGTGGTCAAGAAAGGGGGCGACCGGGAGCCGTTTGACCGCGACAAGATCCGCCGCGGGCTGGCCAAGGCCTGCTGGAAGCGGCCCGTGAGCGAGGATGAGATCGAGGGGGTCGTGGCCGCACTGGAAGCAGAGCTCTACGGCAACTTCGAGAGTGAGGTCCCCTGCCGGGTGATCGGGGAGCGGTTGATGGAACTCCTCCGCACGCTCGATCAGGTTGCCTATGTGCGGTTTGCCAGCGTCTATCGCGAGTTCAAGGATGCGCGGGACTTCGCCTTTGAACTCGAGCCGATTCTCGCTGAGGAAACATTGGCAGGAATGGGTGGGGCTCAGCCGCCGCAGCCCGGGCCGGCATCGCGGACGTAATCTCCCCGCATCCCTCCGTGCTTCTCCTCGAGGCGGATCGCATCGATCGTCATTCCCGGATCGATCGATTTGCACATGTCGTAAATGGCAAGCGCCGCCACTGAGACAGCGACGAGCGCCTCCATTTCCACGCCTGTGCGGGCCGTGGCCCGCACCTGGGCCTCCACCACCACGGTGCCCGGTTCTTCAAAGCTGAGGCTGACCGCGACCGAGTCGAGTGGCAGCGGATGGCATAGCGGCACGATATCGCTGGTGCGCTTGGCAGCCATGATGCCGGCGAGGCGGGCGGTGGCGATGGCATCCCCCTTGGCCAATTCCTGCCGGCGGATCCGCTCAATGGTCTCAACCTGAGCGTGGAGACGGGCCGTGGCCCGGGCGGTGCGCAGTGAGACGGGCTTGCCGCCCACATCGACCATCACGATGGGGTTGGGGGTGGATTCCATGCTCGCAGCATACCAGCCGCAGAAGCGACACGGGCAGCCCCTCGGGTTCGTTCGTGAAAGATCGAAGACCCCCCGATCTTCAGCCATAAAAAAACCGCAGGCCGGCGTGCCCCCCTTGGCACACCGGCCCACGGTCAAATGGAGTTCGAACAGGTTCTGGTGGGTCAGACCAGTTCCTTGCGGGCACCAATCAGCGTCCGCAGGCGTTCGGCGAGGAGGGCCACGTCGAACGGCTTCTTGAAGCTCTCGTTGACGTGTGCCCGGTCAACTGTGATCTGCGATCCATCGTCAGGCAGCAGAGCGATGACGATTGTCTCGGCATACTCGGTGTTGCGGCGGAGGTTCTGACAGATCTGCTGGGCGTCGATGCGGCCGATCGAGTAGTCAACGACGATGCAGTCGGGATGGAAGCTTTCGGCCTGGATGCCCGCCTCAAACCCGCTGGCGGCAACCTGGATCTTAAACGACCGCTCCACCGGCAGATGCTTGCGCAGATTCTCGATGAGAACCTGATCCTGGCCGACGAGCAGCACCTTGGCCATTGCCTCGTCCTCGAGGTCGCCGAGGGGCATGCCATGTTCCTTGAGGAACCGGATCAGATATTCCCGCGGGATGCGGCGATCTTGGGAACCCGGAATGCGGTATCCCTTGAGACGGCCGGAATCAAACCATTTGCTCACCGTACGGGGAGCAACTTTACAGATTTTGGCGACCTGGCCTGTCGTGAAAACCTTCATCACTTGAACTCCATTTGAATCAATTTGTGTCCGGAAACGTTTTGGCCAGCCCGCCCATTTCGAGCACGGGACACAGCCCCCCCGACGCGGTTTCTCTCTCTGGGAACGACCGCGTCGTCGTGCCCCACGAAGGCCGGCTGTTGAAGCGCGGAGGGGGGCAAGAAAGGCCTCACTGCGCGGCGGCACCCTTTTCGGGTGCTTCCGACAGAAGCCATGACTCGCAGGATTCCCCCCCTGCTTCATCCCAGCGAACGCTCACAAGCTTTCGCTCGCAACCGTTCGCAGAATGACCGTCCGATGATGTAAATCGAATGAACGCATGGTGAGACTTGAGCCGTTCTTCGCGAAGGGAGCGGTGGCAGCGCATGCTCCGGCTGGTGCGAGGGGGACTAGGCCTGTTTTTTTGCAGGTATTTCTGCGTCTCGCCTCTCCGGACGCAGGCTGCATGCGCATCTCCTGCCCGCCAGAAAGCGGCGGTGCAACCGGCTGGCTGCTCCGGTTGGGAAGGGCAGGGGAGAGCCGGGAGCGGGCCTCAGGCGGCGCGGCGCTGGCTTGCGGCGTGTGCTTCAAACCGCACCGAAACCCGTTTCGAAACCCCCGATTCCTCCATCGTCACGCCATAGAGCGTGGTGGCGGCGGCCATCGTCTTTTTGGAATGGGTGACGATGATGAACTGCGTGCCGGTGAAATCACGCAGCACTCCCACGAACCGATCGACGTTGGCCTCGTCGAGGGCCGCATCGACTTCGTCGAGTACGCAGAATGGGCTGGGACGGGAACGGAAAATCGCCAGCAGAAGGGCGACGCATGTCATGGTTTTCTCGCCACCTGACAGAAGCGAGATGTTGCGGGGCTCCTTGCCTGGTGGGCGGGCCACGATCTCGACAGCCGCCTCCAGAAGGTCGACCCCCGGCTCCAGCACGATGTCAGCCTGCCCGCCGCCAAACACCCGCTCAAACAGCTCCCGAAAATGACCCCGTACCGTTTCGATCGTTTCGCCCAGCAGCCGCCGGCTCTCATCGTCGATCTTGGCGATGAGTTGCTCGATTGCCAGCTTGGCTCCGGTGACGTCATCGAGCTGGGCCTGAAGCGTGGCAAGACGCTGCGAAAGTTCTTCCGATTCGGCCAATGCCTCGAGGTTTACGGTGGTCATCGAGCCGAGCTTGCGTTTGAGTTCGTCGATGTCTGCATCGAGGGTGGCGCGGTCGGTCGGGATCTCTTCAGTGCCGGTTTCGCCGGCGGGGAACAGAGCGGCGGCGGAGGCCTGTGCCTCCATATCGACGTCGTATTCGTCGCGAATACGTTCCACGATACGGGCTCGGCGATGACGGGCCTCGCCCGCCTCGAGTTCACGGGAGTGGATTGCCTCCGAAAGTTTCAGCGACGCGGTGCGGGCCAGCTCCGCTGCCGTGACGGCAGCGCTCCTCCGATCGCGGATAGCCTGGCGGCTCTCGCTGATCTCCCGCAGGCTGTCGGCTGCCCGTTCGGCGGCCAGAATGGCGGTGGAAAACTCCGCACCCGAATCGAGCAGCTCCAGCTCGAAGGCTTTCATGCGGCGGGCCGACTCATCGAGCCGGCTTGCGGCCTGAATCAGCTCCCGGTGCCGCTCCTTGGCCTCCGTGCCACGCGAAGCGACGTCGTCATGGGCCCGCTTGAGCCGCTCCGCGCAGGTGACGTGCTCGATGCGCAGCCGGTGAACCTCCGCAATGACTGCCCCGCGATCGCGCTCCAGCCGGTCGATCACCTCCTGCGTGGCGGCAAGTTGGTCCCGCGCACCGTCGAGCGTGCGCCGGTGGGCTATCAGGAACTGCTCCGCTGCCTCCTGCACCCGCCCCGCCTCGGCAACCTGCCGTTCCGCCTCCAGCAGCGACCCCTCGCTCGCCTGCAGGCCGCCGATGGCGGCGGCATGCTCGGTGGAGAACTGCTGGAGTTCAGCCCGGGCCATGGCGAGGGTTTCCCCCTCCTGCTGCCGGCGGGAGTTGAGCTGGCGGATCCCCTGGCGAAGTGTCGCTATTTCTGCTGCCAGAGCGTCCACTGCCGAGGCCGTGGTGGCAACAGTGCGCTGCAATTCCGCCTGCCGTTCGGCGAGCACGCGCAGTTCAGCCCGGCGCGTCACCAGGCGTGTGGCAGCCGTTGGGGTACCCACCTCGCAGCGGCCATGTGCGAGCGCCCCTCCGGCGCGGGTGAGCACCAGAATTCCGACTGGGGCCTGCGCCAGAAGATTTCGGGCATCTTCCATCGTTTCCACAACCCAGGCATGTCCGAGCAGGCGGCGGAGGAGTTCTGTGGGGCCGGTGGCGCCGTCGGCGGCGCCCAGCAGCAGGTCGAGCCGTCCCACCACGCCTGGCTGACTGGCCAGATCGCAGGCTTGGGGCTCGGCGAGCTGGGCCGGCGCCACGAATCCCAAGCGGCCGCCTGCTGCCAGAATGCCCTGTGCCGCTTCCGTCAGCGACCATTCAGACAGCCAGCTGGCAAGGTCGACGGAGGCATCCACCACGATCCCCTGGCTGAGCGTGCCCAGAGCGATGTCAACCAGCCCTGCCCACTCCAGCTTTGCTTCGATGAGGTCTGCCACCACGCCGCGCATGCCGGGAAGGGTTGGCTGGGTGGCCTGTTCGGCGAGCAGTTGGCGGGCCGCCGCCGACAGCCCTTCCTGCCGGATGGCAAGTTCCTCCAGCATCGCCTGGCGTTCCCGGCAGGATTCAAGCTTGGCTTCCCAGCCCGAGAGATCGCGGCGGACCGCTTCAAGCGCCACCGTGCGATCGCGGAAGATGGTTTCGGCCGATTCCAGTTCCACCACCGTGTCGGCACACCGCCGCGCGAGTGATTCGACAGTGCCCTCGCGGGTCGCGAGTGATTCCACCAACCGAGCCGCCGTGCGCCGGGCCGCATCGAGCCGCTCCCGCGCTTGCGTCGCCAGCCGGCGCGATTCATCGCCGCGGGCCACGGAGCGGTCAACATTCAGCGCGAGCTTCTCCCGCTGGGCATTGAGCTGCTCGTACGTTTGTGTCTGCAAGGCGAGCTGCTCGCGGGCAGCCGCGAACGACTGCGCAGATCCGGCGGCACTTTGCTCGTGGGAATTGAGTTGGCTACCGAGATTTCCGGCCTGCTCGGCAAGCTCATCGGCCACGGAGCCGGCCGCCCCAACGGCTGCCTGGGCTGTGCGGTGCCGCCGCCGGGCCGTCTGGGCTTCGTCGGCCAGGCGGGCCTGATCCGCTTCCATCTCGCTGCTCCGCATCCGCAGCAGTGAGAGCTTTGCCTCCGCGGCCACAGCCTGTTCTTTGTGGAGGCTCAACAGGCTCTGAAGCTCGGCCAGGCGGGGAGCGCTCTCCAGCTCCAGTCCGGCCAGGTGTTCCGCCTGCGCGGCGGCCGAAAGGGCCTGTGCCTCACAGGCGGCACTCTCTGCCTGCAGGCCGGCCAAAACTTCCTCCAGACGTGCCACATCGCCATCGACGCTGGCCATGTCCTGATGGGCGGCTGCCAGACGTAACGCCCGCAGGCGGTTGGTCATCTGTTGCCAGCGGCGGGCGCGGGCTGCCTGATGGCGAACGGTCTCAAGGCGGCCGGCCACCTCGCCCACGATGTCGGCGAGCCGCTGCCGATTCTGCTCAGATCGTTCCACTCGCCGCAACGCCTCGCCGCGACGCGCTTTGAAGCGGGTGATGCCCGCCGCTTCCTCGAAGACTGCCCGTCGATCGCGCCCTGAGGCGACCAGCAATGCGTCGACCCGCCCCTGCTCGATGACACTATACGCCTCCGTAGCGGCGCCTGTGCCGGAGAAAAGCTCGCGGATGTCACGCAGTCGGCTGATCTCGCCATTGACGAGGTATTCATTTTCACCGCTGCGATAGACGCGTCTGGTGATCGCCACGGCATCGGCATCGACCGAGAGCTTGCGCGATGTGTTGTCAAAAATCAGCGATGTTTCGGCCGTATTGAGCGGCTTACGGGAAACCGAGCCGGCGAAGATGACGTCGGTCATGTCGCGGCCGCGAAGGCTGCGGACCGACTGCTCGCCAAGCACCCATTTGATGGCGTCGACGACGTTTGACTTGCCCGAGCCGTTGGGGCCGACAACGACCGTGATGCCTTCGGGAAACTCAAATCGCGTTCGGTCGGCAAAGCTCTTGAAACCGAACAGCTCCAGCGCGAGCAGCCTGGTCATGACGCGGAGTCCGTGCGACCTTCTTCGTCGACAGGTTCCTCGTCGGTGAGGCTGGCTGCCGTTTCGTCATCAGAGGGAGCATTGCGGTCGTGGGCTGCCGCCTCCTCGTGGATGCTGGTACGTCCGTCAAATTCATTGGGCAGGGCGTCGAAGGCCAGGCGGCTGGAGAGAAACCGGCCGGAGCTGGCCTGCTGAAGAAACTGCACGACGTCGGGATACGTGCCATCGACCTGCACGATGGCGCGAGCCACCGTGTCGACGCGGGCAGGCACCTCGAGTTGCTGATCTGGCTGGCCGGCGACAAACCTGCTGACCGTCGCCTTGCCCCCCTCAACCACAACCACAATCGAGGCTCCGGCTTCGGCTCGCAGGCCGGAGTCGAGGGGATGTTCGGTGCCGAAGAGGACGATTTCAGGACGATGGCTGCGGGTGAGGTGGACAAGCGCCGGCCCCTCCACATCGAGCACGTGCAGCGAGCAGGCATCGCCAAGCTGTTCGCCCCGCACAAGCGGCGCGGAGGCATCGATCCTGCGCAGCTGCCGGAAGGCACCGTAACGCGTTTCTGAACTGGTGCTCGTGAGCAGCCCTTGCAGGGCATCGATGCCGTTGGCGTCGTCGAGCACTCCCAGGGCCGCCAGCGCCGCAGGCCGAGCGCTGCGGAGAGTGCTGGCCGCCTCGGCGAGATAGGGAGCGGCAGCCGATTCTCCCAGGTAGGCCAGCGCCTCAGCCGAGGCAAAACGAATCTCCGCGTCCTTCGACAGGAGGCCCTGTTTCAGCGGGAGGATCGCTTCCCGGCCGATCGCCTCCATGCGCAGCGCCGCCGTTGGGGCGGTCACGGGATCCTTGAGCTGGCGGGTGAGCAGCTCCATGCGGGCATGCCGCCCGGCCGGAGGCTCGATCACTGCCACGCACCGCACAACCCGGATATAGCGGGCCAGATTGTCGGCGTAGGTGGGGGGAATTTCGAGTTCGATGAAGCGTTCTGTTTTGGGGGTGGCAACGCCGCGCTTGGTGCCACGGATCACCGCATGAAACCGGCGGTTGATGCAGTCTCCAATCCGCTTCGACAGCGCGATGGAGCGGTGTTCGGGGGAGACGATCAGGCCGATGGAGCGGTTGGTGAGTGACACGCCGCCGCCCGGCACACGTGCGCGCAGCTTCGAGACTGAGTCGAGCGTGCCGCCGGAAACCGGATCGACCAGCAGCGGCCCCTCTGCAACTCCCAGCACATGACCGTCGCGCACGCGGTTGCCGAGAACCGCCATTTCAGCCAGCCTGGTTTCCATCAGCCATCCGCTATTGAGATTGACCGTGGCATTATCGGCGGGAACCTCGACCATCACATCGATTCGATCGCCCTTGCGCACGCCGGGAGGCAGATACCCGTGGACCCACACCAGTGATGTTTTGGAAGAGGCCAGCAGCTTGTTGGGATCGACGACGCCGCGGGCCTGCATGTCCATCATCAGCAGTTGCCGCTGGGCGCCGGGGGGCGGATCGCTGCCGGTGCCGGGGAGGCCGGTGACCAAGCCAGCCCGCTCAATCCGCTGCGGGTTGGTGCCCCACGGGGCGGTGTAATCGCCGACGAGTTTGGTATCCGATTCCAGATTGATCAGCGCCTCAACCTCGGGGCTCTGGCTGCGGATCGCCGGCCCGGCACAGCCAACCAGACCAGCGCCCATACAGACCATTGCAACGATGCTGCTGCGGGTGAGGCGAGGCAGCGGCCGGCGGAAAGTGGGCTTGCGCATCGGGCACCGCAGGGGTAGGGGAAGCACCGGCGGCGAACGGGTCGAGCCAGTGCGGGCTTCTCGGGAAAATCAGAACCGGCAAGATCGGTCGAAGCCGGGGGGGGAAGGCTCGACCGATTCACTGTTCGGCGGGGAGGGTAGGAGGCGTCCGGCGGATGGTCAAGGCAGATTCACCCGCTGCGGAGGGTCAAAAAAGCCCGCTTCCCTCGCGAGGACCACCCTTGGCTCTCGGCGGTTCGCCTGCTACGGTTCGCCGCTCTGGCACCCAGAAGAACATCCGGGAGTGTTGTGACGTGGCGACTTCGGAACGTGATCGGCTGAGAATTCATGTGCGCTGGATGATCCGCAGGGACATGCCGGAGGTGCTCGCCGTGGAGCAGGAGGCATTTGAATTTCCCTGGTCGGAAGAGGATTTTACCCGGTGCCTGCGCCAACGGAACTGCATCGGCATGGTGGCCGAGGCTGACGACAGCGTGGTGGCGTTCATGATCTATGAACTGCACCGGAACCGGTTGCACGTGCTCAACTTTGCCGTGCGCCGCTCTCATCGGCGGCTGGGCATCGGCACGCAAATGATGGGCAAGCTCGCCGGCAAGCTCACGCCGGAACGTCGCAGCCGGATCCTGCTTGAAGTCCGCGAGCGCAATCTGCCGGCCCAACTCTTCTTCCGATCGCTCGGCTACCGGGCGATTTCGGTTCTCAAGGACTTCTACCAAGACACCACCGAAGATGCCTATTTGATGCAGTTTGTGCCGGCGGCTGAACCGGCGATCGAGGCCCAGCCGCGGAGAATGGCTGGCTGAGTTCAGTCGGCGGAAAGGGTCTGTTCGTTCGGCAGAACGGCGGGTTCGAAGAGCGCCGCTGAGAGTGTGACGCAGCGTTCGATCAGCCGCAGATGCGCTGCCCCCGGTCCGTCGCCGGGGGCCAGGAGCGTGAGCACTGGGCCCCCCAAGGGAATCACCTCCCCGCTTCCTGGCAGATCGGCTACCGCCGGCCAGCCATCCTTCCGACGCCAATCGGTGGCGTGGAAAGCGAGCTTTTCCAGCAATAGTTCGTTGACGTTCAGGGCGTGCGGTGCCCGCAGAATCGCCTTGGCCCAGCAGGTTGGCGAGGCTGGAACGGCGGCATCGGAAAGAAGCTCTGGCGTCGGGACCGGGAAACCACAGGCCCGCAGATGCTCGCCAGCCAGCGATCTCCCGGTGCGTCGCTCGATGAGCTCCAGCGAGGCGGTGGGACGCGGGTTCACCTCGATCACTGTCAGTCGACCGGCTCGATCGGCCACCGCATCAACCCCGACCACGCCACGCAGACCGCTGGTTTCGGCCAGGAGTCGCCCCACGGCATCCCAATCCCGTCTGATGCTCTCTGCCAGCAGCGGCAGCGGAACATCCACAGACCCACAGTAGAGATGTCCGCGGGCGTGGCACCAGTTTTTGCCGAGCAACTGGTGGCTGGTGCCAAGCAGATCAGCTCCGCTGTCTGAGAGCAGAAATACTGCAGCCACCGCCTCCCCCTCGATCCATTTCTGCCAGATCAGCGCCGCTTGATTCTGCGCGCTGGCGGCTGCGGAGAGATCGGCCGTCCAGCGCCGGATGCCGTGGCCAGCGGCGCTGGCCAGAGGCTTCTGCACATACGATCCATCGAGAGGAACTCGGGCTGGATCGGGGCAGGTGTGGGGGAACTGGAGGCCTGCCTCGCGCAGGGCGGCTGCGAGCCGGAATGGATCGCGGACAAGGCGCACCGCAGCGGGAGAACAGCCCGCCAACGGCCGCACAGCCGCCAGACGCTCGAGCAGGTCGGGCCGATTTTCCAGCGCCCCGGTATAGCACCATGGGGCAGCCGGGAGGGGGGCGACCAGATCGAGCAGGCCATCGGGATAGCGCTCAGCCGGCACACGGGCCACGCTGGCAGCCACGGCGCAGAGGTCGCTGTCGGCAAACAGATCGGCCGCATGCACGGCCAAGCCGGCCCTGCGGGCCGATTGGGCAAACGCCCGGGCGCTGGCCCCCACAATGATCAGTGGCGGCCCGGCGGATAGCCGGTATGGATGCTTTTGGGCCATGAATCCTCCGCAGGCTGACTCCCCCGGCCGCCGGGTGAGGGGAATGCGGTCTTCGCTTGCCGCTTCGCCTGAAGATGGTATCCTGCCGGGCTTCGGGTGCACGAACCTGTTTGTGTTCTGGGGCAGCCCACGCACCGCCTATGCTGGCGGTGTTTCAGACACCATTTTCGAGGAGACAGCCGACATGTCGATGTTCATTGGCGAAGCACTCAGCGGCGAAGGCAACGAGATTGCCCACGTCGATCTGTTGATCGGCAGCAAGGATGGCCCGGTGGGCACGGCCTTTGCCAACGCTCTGGCCCGTCAGAGCGAGGGACACTCCAACCTGCTGGCCGTGCTGACGCCGAATCTCGCCGTCAAGCCAGCCACCGTGATGATCACGAAGGTGACGATCAAGGGTGCCAAGCAGGCGGTGCAGATGTTCGGACCCGCACAGGCTGCCGTGGCCAAGGCTGTCGCTGACAGCGTGGCTGCTGGCGTGATCCCCAAGAGCGATGCCGAGAATCTCGTCATCGTGTGCGGGGTGTTCATCCACTGGCAGGCAGCCGACGACAAGAAGATCTATCAGTACAACTACGAGGCCACCATGGCCGCCATCTCCAACGCGATGCATGGCAAGCCAACCGTGACCGAGATGCTTGCCGGCAAGGACTCCGCAGCCCATCCGTTCCGTGGCTTCTGATTTTTACGTGGACAAAGTCATCCATGACCTTTGTCCACTTGGCCGCCCGGGGGAAACGCCAAGGGTTTCCCCGGGCGGCGGGCATCGCATCCAGCGATGCCTCCTGTGATTTGTAATCTGCTGTTTCGCAGTGGACAAAGTCATCCATGACCTTGTCGGCTGCTCCGTCAGCCGATGAGGCCAGTCCACTTGGCCGCCCGGGGGAAACGCCAAGGGTTTCCCCGGGCGGCGGGCATCGCATCCGGCGATGCCTCCTGTAATTTGTGATCTGCCGTTTCGCAGTGGACAAAGCCCACTCCGAGAACCAGCGGGACGATAACAACGCATGCCGGCAGGTCGTCCGTAGCACGGCCTGCCGGCATTGCTATGCCGGCGTATCGGTTCACGCATAGCCATCGACTGTTCGCCCAACACAGGATCGGGATAACCCGTTTGGAGAGCCAGCCATGACGGCGCCCACACGACGCGTGCTTCTGCAATTGGATTGCGACCCGCAGCCGAGCGCGTTTGATGCGATTGTGGCTGTGGATGCCGGCGTGGATGTGCTGCTCCCGTATGGCGGTGTCTCTCCACAGACTGTTCTGCCGCTGGTGCACGGGGCGATGTTCACCCGCGGTGGCGCGGCGTTGAGTCAGACGGCCATCTTTGTCGGGGGATCGAATGTGGAGATGGCGGAGGCTGTCTGTGCGGAGGTTACTCAGGCATTTTTTGGTCCGGTGCGCGTCAGCGTGATGCTCGATCCGGCCGGGGCCAACACCACAGCCAGCGCCGCCGTGCTGGCCGCGGCGCGGCATCTGCCGCTCTTTGATCAGGAGCAGGCAGCCCGCTGCCGGGCGCTGGTGCTCGGCGGCACAGGACCAGTGGGGCAGCGTGTGGCCAGATTGCTCGGTCGCCTGGGAGTGGCAGTGGATGTCGCTTCGCGGAAACTCCAGCGGGCGGAAGAGGTGTGTGCCGGCGTCATGGAAAAAGTTCCCCATGCGCGGCTCGCGCCGGTGGCCAACGCTTCAACAGCTTTTCATACGGCGCTGGAATCGTCCGATCTGGTCGTCTCCTGCGGCGCAGCTGGAGTGGTGTTGCTCGATGCTGCGGGAAGGAAGCGGGCGGGCAAGGCCCGCGTGCTGATCGATCTCAATGCGGTGCCCCCGGCCGGTATCGAGGGGATCGGTTCCGGCGACAAGGCGAAGCCGGAGGGGCCCGCTGTGGTCTACGGAGCGCTCGGTGTGGGAGGCACGAAGATGAAGATCCACCGTGCCGGCATCGAGAAACTCTTTGGCGCCAAGAGCGTGGTGCTCGACGCAGAGGAACTGTTAGCCCTCGGCGAGTCGCTCACCGCCCCCCCGACCTGAGGCCCTGGCCTGCTCTCAGCGGGAGAGCCGCAGGCGGCGTGTCACCACGGCATCGATCAGGCGGGGACAGAATCGGGCGGCGAAACAATAGCCCTTGGCTGTCCAGCCAGGGACGATGTCGAGGCGCCGCTTCCGCAGGCCGGCAACAATGGCCGCTGCCGCAGCGGCGGAGGTCATCGTCGGTCCCCGCGACCACACCGGCTTCTCACCACGGAGCAGGTTCTCCCAGAAGGCCGACTGCGTGGGCCCCAGCCGGGCCAGCGCCACGTCGATCCCTGCGGGTGCTAATTCCACTCGGAGCGAGCCGGCGAGGCTGTGCAGCGCGCTTTTGGCAGCGCAGTATTCGGTGTGCAGCGGCAGCGGGTGGGAGCCGAGAATCGATCCCACCAGCACGATCGCCGGGTCGGGGCTTTCAGACAGGCTCGGCAGGCAGGCCCGCACCAGTTCGGCTGGCGCGAAAAAATCGATCTCCATGATCTGCCGCAGTGTCTGCGGATCGGCTGAGGAAAACGGGCCGATGGCCCCGCTGCCGGCTGCTGCCACAACGATGTCGATTCCCCCCAGGAGTTTCCGTGCCTCGGCCACCACCAGGGCGCGGAACTCGGGCTGGGTGATGTCGCCGGCCAGCGTGCGCAGCGGGAAGAGCCCGACGGCCGCAGCAGACTGGGCGACCTGCTCCAGAGCCTCCGTCCTGCGGGCGGTAGCCAGCACCTGCACGCCGCACCGGCAGAGCTCTGCTGCCACCGCAGCACCCACCCCCGAGGATCCCCCTGTCACCAAGGCCCGCAGGCCCGACAGGGTTCGCCAGGAGCCTTTGCGGCGGGGGTGATGTGGACCGGCCTGTGGCGGCTGAAGGGGCCGGTTCATAGAAAGACACTCAGAACGGCTGGGGAGTGCGTTGAGGCCTGCTCAGGAAGTCTGGCTGGTGGCGGACGGTGCCTGCTCCCAGGCGAGGGCATGGGGCCGCACGGTCGCTTCCGCCGGATCGATGCGGCCGAGCAACGCCGCCGGAAGCCGGCAATGGATCGTGATCAATTCGGCGCTGCACTGCTTGGAGAGCACTTCGCCATGGGCTCCCAGCCAGGCCAGAAGGCGGCCGTTGCTGGGGGAGATTTCGACGTCGATATCGCGGAAGCTGCGTCCCAGACAATCACTTGCGGCCCGCACCAGTTCGCTGATGCCCTGGCCCGAGCGGGCCGAGACGGCCACTGCATGGGGATGGCGTGCCAGCAGGCGATCGAGCGTCACGCGGTCGGCGACGGCATCGATCTTGTTGAGGATCAGCAGGGTGTCCTTGTTTTCCACGCCCAGTTCCTCAAGCACGCCGCTGACGGCTGCAATCTGCGCCTCCACCAGGGGGCTGGAGGCATCCGCGACATGGAGGAGGAGGTCAGCCGAGCGCGTTTCCTCGAGGGTGGCCTTGAAGCTGGCGATGAGACGGTGGGGAAGATCGCGGATGAATCCGACAGTGTCGCTCAGGAGCACGGGGCCCCAGCCATGCAGGCGCCACCGACGCGTGCGCGTGTCGAGCGTGGCAAAAAGTTTGTCGGCGGCCAATTCGTCAGCGCCGGTGAGCGTGTTGAGCAGCGTGCTCTTGCCGGCGTTGGTATAGCCCACCAGCGACACCGTCATGTGGTCCTGCCGCGCAGCCACTTGGCGCTCCTTGCGGCCGTGGATCTGCTCAACCTCCTGCCGCAGGTCGTGGATGCGTTTTTCCACCAGACGGCGGTCGACTTCCAGCTGCTTTTCACCCGGACCACGCATGCCGATGCCCATCTTCAACCGGGAAAGATGCGTCCACATCTGCTTGAGACGCGGCAGCGAATATTCCAGCTGCGCCAATTCCACCGCGAGGCGCGCCTCGTAGGTCTGGGCCCGGGCGGCGAAGATGTCGAGAATCACCTCCGAGCGGTCGAGAACCTTCGTTTTGAGGACCTTTTCGAGGTTGCGGATTTGTGCTGGCGAGAGATCGTTGTCGAAGATCACAACATCGGCGTCGTTGTGCTCCACGAGCATCGCCAGTTCGTCCACCTTTCCCTTGCCGAGATACGTCGTTTGGTCTGGACGGTCGCGCCGCTGCGTGAGTTCTGCCACCACCTGGGCGCCTGCCGTCTCTGCCAGTCCGCCGATCTCATCGAGGGGGTGGTCGGGATTGACCGGCGTCTCCAGCAATACACCCACAAGCACCGCCCGTTCGCTTTGCACGCTACTGGTACGTTTTGGTCCGTTGTTCACTCGCTGTCATCCTCCCGATCGGTGTCCAGATTGGCCGCCAGATGGCAGCAACTTTCCCAGCGCCGCGTGTCGAGCAGGCCGTCCGCGACGGCATGTTTCACGGCGCAATCGGCCTCGTGTGAGTGGGTGCAGTCGGGGAAGCGGCAGTGGTTGGCGATTGGCCGCAGGTCGCGGAATGATGCCGGCACTTCCGCGGCAACGATCTGCCAGAGCTGGAACTGACGCACGCCGGGGGTGTCGACGAAGAAGCCGCCGAGGGAGTGTGGGATCAGCCGGGCGGTGGTCGTGGTATGGCGACCCTTGTCGTTGTCGCGGCTGACGGTCGCCACCGTCAGCGCCAGCCCAGGTTCGAGGCCATTGAGGATCGACGACTTGCCGACACCGCTCTGTCCCACGATGGCCGTCACCCGGCCGCTGAGTTCACCGCGCAAACGCTCGATGCCCATCCCTGTCTGCACCGAGCAGAGCACCACTGGATAGCCCATCCGGGCGTAGACCCCGGCCAGCGGCACAAGACTCGCGGGGTCAACAAGATCAACCTTGTTGATGCAGATGATGGGGCGGATGCCGCTCGACTCAGCGGCCATGATGAAGCGGTCGATGAGCCCGGGCTTGAGATGCGGCTGCGCGGCACTGCCCACAATGATCGCCTGATCGACGTTGGCCACGATGGTGTGACGCCGGTGGCGGCTGGAGCGACAGAGGGACGTATGGCGAGGCTCGATCGACTGGATCGCCGCATCGGTGGGAGCAGCCTGCTCGGCGGCGTCGCGCCCACCGGAGCGGACGTTCACCCAGTCGCCGGCCACCACGGGATGCCGCTGGTCGGTCGAGAGCGTGCGCAGCAACCGGCGCGTGGTGCAACGCACCAGCGACCCGTCTGAGGCCTGCACATAGCTCTGCAGCCCGTGCACCTCCAGAACCCGTCCGCGCCAGGTGCCGGCGGTGATGGGACCTGCCGCTGTCTCATCGGCACCGCTGCCCTGCAGCGTGTGAGCAGTGATGGTGCGCTTGCGAGTGAGCTCACCCTTGCCGGAGATGCGTTCGGAGGAGGCCAGATGGGCGCCCCCCTCCGGATCGTTATCCACCGCCCGAGTGATGTCGCCGCGACGGCGCCGTACAGAGCGGTTCTTCCGCAGATTGATCCGATGTGTACCCGGCTTTCCCATGAATAGCAGTGTACCACCCGGCCCGCTCCGCCATGGCGGCACGCACACACCAGACCTGCACGCCCGCCCGGCTATCGCGACTGCCCGCCCGGCGCGCGGGGGGAATCTCCTGCGGCGGCACGCCGATCGGTCGCGGCGTGCCCAGGCTGGCGGGGCTTCGATTCCAAGCCTGCCTTTTCCAGCAGGCTGCGGCTCCACGGATCG
>CAISJI010000277.1 GCA_903885565.1 uncultured Planctomycetaceae bacterium | reverse complement strand
TTCGGTGGCTGCCACCGTGCGTCGCCACATGCAGCTTAACCAGCCGGGGGCAAAAGCCGATCGATCGCGACGGCCACACGCTCTCCTGAGTCCGCGACCACGCCGGCACAGGAGAGCAGTTCGTGCGGTTCGAGGCTCGCTTCGTGGGCATAGCCGCTGCCGGTCGGTTACCCGACGCACACTACCCCGGCAAATTGAGCGGGCTGTGCCCAGAAATTTGACCGCTCAGTCTCCAGTTGTGTATTTTCAGAAGTTATGGCCACCGCCGAAAAACGACTGATAAACGCTGCGGAATATCTCGCGCTTGAGGCGACCACTGACGTCCGCCACGAGTTTCACGATGGCGAGATGTTCGCGATGGGCGGCGGAACCCTGTGGCACAATCTCATCAAGGACAATTGCGCGCACTCGATCCGCAATCGAATCGAAGGGCGCGGGTGCCGCGTTGTTACGAGCGACCAGCGGGTGAAGGTGGATGCGACGGGGCTCTACACCTATCCCGATGTGGTGGTTTTCTGTGGTGCCGCGATCATGGAGGATGGCATCCACCACACGCTTACCAATCCGCTGCTGATCGTCGAGGTGCTTTCTGAGTCGACTGAAAAGTACGACCGCGGGATCAAGTTTGGCCACTACCGCCGGCTGGCGACGCTGCGGGAATACATGCTCGTCGCCCAAGATCGGCTGTCTGTCGAGGTATTCCTGCGGCAGACGGGCGAGACCGATCCGGCAGGGAACGGCGACAACTGGATGCTCTCCACTGCGGCCGCCCTAGGATCTTCAATCCACCTCGGCACGCTCGGCATATCGGTACCGTTGGCGGAACTGTACGACGGGGTGGAGTTTCCAGCCAGTGAAAAGGGTGCCAGTCACCAACTCTAGCTGGCTGTGGAAAAGGTCCCCCATGGCCCTCTGGAAGGAAGACAGCCCACTCAGTCGACCGCTGGAAACGCCGAGGGTTTCCTGGGTTGTCCACCGCCGCATCCAGCGGCTAACCACTTTGTCCACAGCCAGCTAGAGCGCATCCGGGATAACTGTAGCGACGACTGGGTAAATAGATCGAGCGATGTAGGCGGAGGGGTCGGCGAACGCTCGAGGAGCGTAAGCGACGAGACTTTTGCCGCCCCGAAGCCGACGCTACACGTAAGTCGGATGCGCTCTAGCTGCGGTCGTGCTGCTCGCTACGCAAGGCTTCGAGTCGACGCCGCAGCGGCGCCCAATACTGGCGGTCGGCCTCCCGCTCCCGGTCCTCCTCCTCGCGAAGGAGGCGTGCCACCGCCGCTTCGTCGCCAGTAAGCGCGGTTATCAGCAGGGGCCGCTGCTCGGCGAGGCGACGGCAGCTGGCAGGGGCCTCGCGGGCCACCTCCGTTAAGTACGCGGGCGTCCGCAATTCCCGGAGCCAGAAATCGACCGCCGTATCGGAGGCGGGGCGCCCGGTTTGGGTCCAGTGGGCCTCCACGAGCCGGGTGATCATCGGCCAGTCCTTGTCGCGTTGCGTCTTCTTCGCCGTCACGAGGTCGGGCAGGGAGAGCACTTCGATCGTTTGTTCTCCCGTGTCAATCGTCGTCCGACGATCCCACAGCGGCTCGAAGTCGGGCAGGCCGCGAATCCGGCTCATCACGTCGAGCCGCATCCCTTCGACACCAGCCGCCCGGCAACGGAAATTGACGGCCAGCCCTTCGTCGAGAAACCGCTGCTCAAAAGGGGGCACCGCGATCGGATGGGCGTCGAGATCGACGACCGCTGCACGGAGGCGGTTGAGATTGGCGGCATCAGAAACGATGACGAGATCGGTGTCGCGGCTAAACTCCGCCCCGCCGTACAACACGCAGGCCTGGCCGCCCATCAAGAGCGCCCGCACGCCATTCCGCTGGATCGAAGAAAGGACTTTGAGAATCGGGCTCGGGGTCAAGCGTCCCTCCCAGCTTCAGGTAGGTTTCCCACAGCTTGCTGCTTTCCTCCAGCCGTTGCACCGGCGTGAGCGCATACCAAGCCGTCCATTCCCCGTCGTCGAAAGGGGGATCGCCAGTCATCGATGGTGGTTTGCTCGTCGTCGCCATGTGTATCATCCAGAGTATATCTGGGAGAAAAAGGTGTCGGCCACCAAATCTAGGAAAGATAGTTAGAGGCTGACTGTCCAGATTGCCCACATTTGGTGGCTGGCACCTTTTTTAGTTTGCGGCTTCGGCGGCGGCGCGGGCGAGGTAAGCCGCGACTGAGTCGGGGGGGGCGCCGGCGGTGGGTGCGAGCGTGGGCCGGGCTGGATCGAACGGGGCGGGATCGATCGTCGGCCGGCTGCCGGTGATCAGATCGGCCACCAGCACGGCGCTGCCGGTCGATTGATGCAGCCCAGAGCGAAAATGCCCCGCCGAGATAAAAATATTGTCTACCTGCGGCGCCCGTCCCATGCAGGGCAGGCCATCGACCGAGCCGGGCCGCAGCCCTGCCCAGGCCTGTTCTGTTTCGGCCCCGGGCAGATCGCCAAGCATCCGCGTCGCCACCTGCGAGAGCCGGGCAATCGCATCGGCAGTGGTGGTAGCGGCAAACCCCGCATCCTCGATCGTCGAGCCGACAAGCAACCGGCCATCGGCCCGTGGCACGAGATATTCAAGGCCCTGGTTGATCACATGCGTCAGACGTTGCCGGGGCAGACGCAGCAAGAGAATCTGGCCGCGGATCGGCCGCGTTTGCATCACCAAGCCAAGCTGCTCGGCAAGCCCGCCCGACCAGGCCCCGGCAGCGAGGCAATAGGTTGTAGCCCGCACGTCGCCGGAGACAGTCGCAACGTGTTCCATCCGGCCAGCCCGGACAACGAGTTCCCGCACCTCGGCTGAATCGATCGTGACACCGCGCTTGCGGCAGGAGGATTCAAGCGCCTCCAGATGCCGCGGTGGCCTGATCTGCATCTCCTCTGGCAAGAGATATCCCGCCATCACACTCCCGCGGGCAATCGCGCCGGCAAGCGCCGGCTCGCAGGTGGCCACGCCGGCCGCATCGAGCAGTTCGCAGCGGGCCCCCCTCCCCTGCCAGTGAACTGCTTCGGTTTCAAGCGCCGCGAGGCCCCGCGCGCCGGCGGCGACGTGCAGCCCCCCGCAGGCCTGCAGGCCGTTGTCGATGCCGGTCTCCTCAAGCAGTTGCTTGGCCCATTCGCGGTGGAGCAGATCGCTCCAGCCGGTGAGTCGATCGCCGGGAGAACTGTCGGGGCGGAGGGGCGCCGGCGGAAAGATCCCGGCGGCAGCCCAGGAGGCAGTTGCCCGCCCCTGCTCGCGGGCCAGCACCCGCACAGTGAGGCCGCGGCCGGCGAGCTCACGGGCCAGCGAGAGGCCGATGATGCCTCCGCCAATGATGCAGCAGTCGGTCATGAATGGTTTTATAGCGAGTGGCGGGGGAAGGGGGGACGGCGAAGGGCTAGGCGTTGGTGGCGACGGCGGGGGTGTTCACTGGATGGATTCAACGGGTTGTGTAGGCGAAGGGGTCGGCGAACGCTCGAGGAGCGATAGCGACGAGACTTTTGCCGTCCCGAAGCCGGGTTTTAACGGAAGTCGAAAGTAATCTAGGCGTTGGTGGCGATGGCGGGTGTGTCGGCGATATTCACCCACACATGCACATGGGGTGCGCCGCGGTAGTGCCAGACAAACGATGGCCCCTCCAGCCGCCAGCAATCCCAGACTCCGTCGTTGCCGGTATCGTCTTCGGAATAAAAGGCGAGCCGGCAGGCCTCCAAGCCCCCCTGCTGCGCGAGACAATTTCGCGCTTCGGCCTGATCGCTGCCGCGGAAGGGCTCAAGCAGAATCCCCAACACCCGCTCCAGCTCGACCCGCTGATCGGCAGAGAGCTCTGTGATGGGAATGCCTGAGGGCTCATTGGGCTTCGGCCCCGATCCCCCCTGAAACGCGATCGCATTCTCGGGGGGAAGCTTGGCGACGAGTGCCAGATCGCGTTGCCGGCCGTCGAGGATTGTATAGATGCCATTGGCTGCCACCGCCTGTGACCAGAAGACATTTCCGGAGTGGCCGGCATCCTCGTTGAAGGTGCCGGTGTCGTGGCCATAGAAGATCGGCCCGCCGAAGGCGAGATGCTCGGCCGAATCGCCGTCGCAGCGGAGCGTCATGTGGCGGCCGGTGAGGAGGAACTGGAATTTTCCACTCCCCGGCTCCCCCAACAGCGCCACCGACTGATGGTGGCCAAACCCACCGGCATCATCCTCGAGTTGCTTGTCGAACCGGGCATGCCAGTCGGGCCGGATGAGGCTCTCGAAGATCTCGCGGATCAGCCGCTGCTGGTCGGGAGTGTAAAAGGTGCCGGCCACCGACGGCTTGGTGGCGTTCCAATTGTTGGCCACGCGGGTGCGGAGCAGGCCAAACTTGGGGTGGACGTAGTCCCATGGGAAGCAGATCGCCTCGCGCTGGGCGGGCGTGAGCGAGGCGTGGAAGACTGCGGCCAGCGATTCCGCTGTGGCTGCTGTGGCTGTTGTGCCCGGCTCATCGGCCAAGAGGCCCGGCAGGCCTGTCAGCCCGTGGGCTGCGGCCACGGCTCCGGCGCCAAGCTTCAAGAGCCGGCGCCGCGAAAGCCCGCCATCACGGTTTGCAATTTTCATGCTTCATCTCCTCTGTGTGCCGCTCGCAGGCGATCTGCCGCCAGCAATTCAGCCTACGGTCTTCCGGCCGGGGGCACCACCGCTGGAACGTTCCTTCCGCCGGCGGCCCGGCTGCCGCGGCTGGCAGGCTGGGCAATAAAACGTAGCCCGCTGGGCCTGCACGATCCGCACGATGCTGCCGCCGCAGGCCCGGCAGTGGCTCCCCTCCCGCCCATACACCTGATGGAGCAATTGAAACCGGCCCGGCCGATTGTCGGCGGTGCGATAGGTTTCGTCGCCGATCGTTGAGCCCTCCATCTCCACCGCCGTGGCGAGCAGATCGCGCGTTGTTGTGGCGATCGCCTCCCAACTCTCTGCCCTGAGCCGATCGCAGGGAGTGCGGGGATCGATCCCGACCCGAAACAGAATCTCGGCGGCGTAGATGTTGCCGATGCCAGCCACCGCCTGCTGATCGAGCAGTGCCACCTTGATCGCCCGCCGCGATCTGCCCAGCCGGGCGCGGAGATCGTCCGGCCCGATCACGAGCCCGTCAGGCCCCAGCCGCCCAGGGCCGCAGGCGGCGTCGAGGCCGGCGGCGTCGAGCAGGCGGAGCGTGCCGAGGCCGCGCCGGTCCCAGAAGATGAGTTGGGGGGAAATGGAATCGGAAAAGGCAATCTCCAGCCGCACATGCTCCTGCGTGGGGGGCGGGGCGACGAGCAGAAGCCCGGTCATGCGGGGCTCGATCACGAGATACATGCGCTCCGCCGCCGTGGCAGCAGCCAGTTCGAGGGCCACCCGTTTGCCGAAGCGATGGACGGCGGAAAACTCCCCGCCCCTCATCCCCTTGATCACCGCCGCAGTCGAGGGCTGCACCGAAATCGGCCGGCAGCGGCCGCGGGGAAACACCACCGAGTCAATGCGCAGCCCGAGAATCGGGGCGATTCCACGGCGCATCGTTTCCACTTCGGGAAGTTCTGGCATGGCTGGGCTCAGGTGGGGTGGCCGGGGCGATTGACGCCTGCGATGGTAGCACCACCGCAGCAGGCTACAATTCAACCAGTTCCGGCCCCTCCCCCGAGTGTCGCGTTTGTTTTTGGAGAATCGTATGCCGACGCACCCTGCCCCCCTGCCCCGCGTTCGCCCTGCCGGTACGCCTCCGGCCGCCGGCGGTCTCCTCTCGCAGGTGCCCGACAGCCTCGGCCGGTTTGGCGCCTTTGGCGGCCGCTATGTGCCCGAAACGCTCTCCGCAGCGCTCGATCAACTGCAGGCGGCCTATGACGACGCGCGGGCCGATCCCGCCTTCGCCGCCGAACTCAACGACCTCCTCTCCGCCTTCGTGGGGCGGCCAACGCCGCTCCTCTTTGCCAAGCGGCTCACCGAATATGCCGGCGGGGCGCAGATCTATTTGAAGCGCGAGGATCTCAGCCACACCGGCGCCCACAAGATCAACAACACGCTCGGCCAAGGGCTCCTTGCCCTACGCATGGGAAAACGGCGAATCATCGCCGAAACCGGTGCCGGCCAGCATGGCGTTGCCACCGCCACAGCCTGTGCCCGATTTGGCCTCGACTGCGTGGTTTACATGGGCTCGGAGGATGTGCGGCGGCAGGCGCCGAATGTGCGCAGCATGAAGCTGATGGGGGCCGAGGTGCGGCCGGTGGAGAGCGGCTCCAAAACGCTCCGCGATGCGATCAACGAGGCGATGCGCGACTGGATGGGCTCGGTGGAAACAACCCACTACATCATCGGCTCGGTGGTGGGGCCGCATCCCTTCCCGCGGATCACGCGCGATTTTCAGGCGGTGATTGGTCGGGAAACGCTCGCCGCCTGCCACCGGCAGCTCGGCCGCAGTCCCGATATCGTCGTCGCCTGCGTCGGCGGCGGGAGCAATGCCGCAGGGATGTTCTACCCGCTGGTCGATGAGCCGGGGGTGCGGCTGGTGGGCGTGGAGGCGGGAGGCCGCTCGACCAAAGCAGGCGACCATGCCGCCAGCTTAAGCTACGGCCAACCGGGCATTCTCCATGGCAGTCTGAGCTACGTGCTCCAGGATCTCGACGGGCAGACAGCCGATGTGCATTCGGTGTCGGCCGGGCTCGATTATCCCGGCGTGGGACCGGAACATGCCTACTGGCACGACACCGGCCGGGTGGAGTATACGAGCGTCACTGATGCCGAGGCCTTGGCCGCTTTTGACCTCGTGGCTCGCCGGGAAGGGATTCTGCCGGCGCTGGAAACCTCCCACGCCCTCGCGTGGGCGGTGCAGGAGGCGGCCCGGCGGCCTGCCAGCGAGATTCTGGTGGTGTGCCTCTCCGGCCGGGGCGACAAGGATGCCGCCGAGATCGCGCGGCTGCGCGGCATGGGCCTTCCTGACGCCGTCTGACCGCAGGCAGCGTGGAACTGCCGGAACGTTTTTTCACCGCTTCAACAAGATCGTGAATTCAAGGAACAGGGACCGCGCATGAAGACCGAAGATGGGCCACTCGAGGGGCCATTGGGCAAGCTGTTTGCCGATCTCAAGCGGGAGGGGCGCAAGGCCCTCGCGCCGTTTGTCACGGCGGGTGATCCCAACTGCGAGAAGACGCTTGAGGTGCTCGAGGCACTCGACAGGGCCGGGGCATCGCTGTGCGAACTCGGCGTGCCCTACAGCGATCCAATTGCCGACGGCGCCGTGATCCAGTCGTCTTACACCCGGGCCCTGGCGGCCGGCTTTACGCTCGAAAAGCTCTTCGATCTGGTACGCCGGGCCTCCGCTCGCGTGAAGATGCCGATTCTGGCGATGGTGAGCTATTCGATCATCTACCGTCGTGGCATTGATCGCTTCGTGGCCGATGCGAAGGCCTGCGGCATGGCGGGGCTGGTGGTGCCCGATCTGCCGCTGGAAGAATCAGACCAGCTCGATCAGGCCTGTCGCACCGCCGGACTGGCGCTGGTGCGACTGGTGACGCCGACCACACCCCCGGCCCGGGCGGAGGAGATTGCCCGCCGGTCGACCGGCTTTCTCTATTGCGTGTCGGTGGCAGGCGTGACCGGCGCCCGCACCGATCTTCCGGCCGGCTTGCTGGAGCGGATCGAGTGGCTCCGCACGAAGACCGACGTGCCGATTCTTGTTGGATTTGGCATCAGCACCCCTGAGCAGGTGAAGGCGGTGGCGGCGGTGGCCGATGGGGCGATCGTTGGCTCGGCGCTGGTGCGGCATCTGGAGGGTTTTTCCGCCCCGCAGCATGCGGCCCCTGCCGCGCAAGGCACGCTGCTGAAAAATCTGGAAGAGACCGTCGGCCGGCTCGCCGCGGCAACGGGCTGACCGCACCTAGCTTGCGTGTAGCATCCGGCTTACGCGTAGAACCCGGCTTACGCGTAGAACCCGGCTGCGGGGCGGCAAAAGTTTCGTCGCGTGCGCTCCTCAAGCGTTCGCCGACCCCTCCGCCTACGTCACCCTGTGTTTGCTAAGGCGTCGCTGCAGCTGTCTCAGATACCCTCTCAGCGCGCCACCTGATGTGTCACTTCTGGGAAAGCAGCAGCTGCGCCGTCCACGCGGGGTGGAAACCAGCGGAGGAGACGGGAAAGCCGGCGGCGACGAGGGTTTGCACGAGCGTCTCTGGCGGCATGCCCCCCGGCAGAAGTCGGCAGTCGAGGGAGTTTTCAT
>CAISJI010000276.1 GCA_903885565.1 uncultured Planctomycetaceae bacterium | reverse complement strand
TGCATGAAGTGGCAATGCCAGTGCAGCCGCGACTGCACGCCCTTGAGGCTCCGCTGCCAGGCCTTGCACTCTGCCTTCTCCCGCGGGCTCTCAGCCGTGGCGAGAGCGGCCTGCACGTCGAGCCGCCGAGCCTCACTCGCCTGCCAGACCCGCCGCATGGAGATCGCGCCAAACGCGAGTGCGGGGCTCAATCGGGAGCAGCTCGTCGCCGCCGACACCGGGCTACTGATGCCACCGGAATAGTGGCGGCCGCGCAGGTTAAGAAAATCTTCGAGCACCTCGGCTGCCGCCCGTTCGCCACCCCGCTGCCGATCTTTCGTGTCGGCCGGCAGGCCGAGCTCGCGGCACCCGAGAATGCCGAGTGAGCCGAGCCGCTCGACAACATCGCCCCCCCCGCGTCCGGTGCTGCGCGGCACGCTGGCGCACGCGGCTGTCATGCGGTTTTCCCAGAGTCGGTTCCACCCGTTTCGCGTTGCGAGCCTCCGCACCACACCGGTCTGAGGCACTTCAAGCAACTCGATACCGGCCGTCCGGGCCCAGCGTCTGACACGCCTGTCGCGGGCATAGGTCACGCCCGTGCCTGTCTCCTCATGCGCCACGAGCAGCCGAAAGCCTGTCTCGTTCCGCAGGTTTTCGAGGCTCGCCACCGCCTCGCCCCGCCGCGTGACAAGCCGGATGCTCTTTCGGCGAAGGGCGCCCTCGAGGTCCGCAAGGCATTCGGCCTGAAACGCCGTGTGGCTCGAATCCCATTCGGGCTGCGCGAGCACCTCCGGCTCGTAAACAAACACGGCAAACACGGCGCCGCCCCGGGCCCTGGCCACCGCCTCCGCGAGCGCGGCGTGATCGTCCACGCGGAGATCGCGTTTGAGCCAGACACAGACGGGAGGGCAGGAGTCGCGCATGACGATCACATCCTACCCACTGCTGCGTCAATTCTTCCACGAACAGCTCGGGGGGGCATCGATTGCGAATCTGCCCGGCTTCCGCTGGGAGATTATGGTTCCGCAGAAACCTGCTGCACCGGGGCCCGTGACATCAGCCCACGGGGTATAGTTTCCAGAATGATGTCGCGACATGCCGAAGGGTCGGCCAGAGTGCTTGTAATCGACGACGAGGAGGCTGCCCGGCGGGCGGTCGCGCAGGGGCTGCGCGAAGCGGGGTTTGCGGTTTTGGAGGCAGCCGATGGCGTCGCTGGCCTGGATGCCGCCCTCCAGGAGAAGCCCGATGTCGTCCTGCTCGATCTCTGGCTCCCCGGTCTGAAGGGAGAGCAGGTTCTCGAGCGGCTGCGCCGGGCAAGCGCCGTTCCCGTGATCGTGACCTCTTCAAAGGACGCAGAAGACGACCGCGTCGGCACGCTTGATCTGGGCGCCGATGACTACCTCGTGAAGCCCTTCTCCGTTCGAGAATTGATCGCCCGCATCCGCGCCGTGCTGCGGCGCAGCGACGGGGAAATAACGGCCGCCGTCACCGTGGGGGATGTGACGGTCGATTTCCCGTCGCGGTCTGCGACCCGGGGCAGCGTGCGGGTGCCGCTGACGGCGCAGGAATTCGCGATCTTTGAGTGTCTGGTGCGCAACCGCGGGCGGATCATCACGCGGGCGACACTCGAAGAGATAATCCACCCGGGCGAGGCTCCGCCGCCCGACACCGTCAGCAACGTCGCCGATGTGCTGATCCTGCGGATTCGCAAGAAACTGGGCCACGATGTGATCACCACCCGCCGCGGCCAGGGATTTATCATCGATGGCTGACGTGGCAGGCTGGGGCGGCCGGCCGTCGCTGCGGCGGCGGTTCGCGGTCTGGTTTGGAACGATATTTGTGATCGGGGCGATCGCGCTGCGCCTGGAGCACTATCGGACGACGGTTGAGGCACTCGAACGAAATGTCGATGTGCGTCTCTGGTCGCGACTGGCCGCCTTGAAGGCGGCGGAGCAGTTCGCCCCCGAACTCAGCCTCGACCGGCACCTGCGCTCCGGAGATGCCTTCCTGGCCGACCTGCCAGCAGCCGCCGATCGACCTGCGCCGCGCATCCTCGGGATCCCCGTGCCGGCCCTGGAGCCTGCGATCGATGCCGGGTCGCTCGCCTGGTTTGCCGGCGTATGGAGGCGCGACGGCACGCCCGTGGAAGCCCTCGATCTGCCGGCTGAATGCACCTGGGACCCGGGCTGGTTCAACCGCATTAACACCCTGTGGACCACTCCCGACGGCAGGCTCCGGCTGGCGGCCACGGCAGGACTGCACGATACCCTGCTGGTGGCGGGCACGCCGCTGGAGGCTCTTGCTGCGGCCGCCGGACAGGAGGCCCGCTACCAGATCCTTACGTTTGTCGTTTGGGTGCCGCTGGTGCTGGGCGTTGCCTGGATGGCCCTCTCGCGACTGCTGGTGCCGCTGGCCGAAATCGCGGCAACCGCCCGCCGGATTCGCGCGGGTCGGTTTGAGGATCGGATCGATGTGCGCCGCACCGAGCCTGAGTTTGCGGAGATGGCCGGCATGCTCAACGACATGCTCGATCGTCTCGAGGAGATCCGCCTCTCGCAATCGCGATTCAATGCCGACGTGGCCCATCAATTGATGAATCCCGTTCACGCTATCCAACTGGAAGCAGACGCCGCCGCCGCAAAGCCCCGCACGGCGGATGAGTTGGCGGCAGCGCTGGAGCGTGTCGGCGGCCTCTCCCGGCGGATCGAATCGATCTGCGGGGCGCTTCTGGCCTATTCCCGCTCGGCAGCCCTCGACCCAGCGCGACTCCGCTCCATTGACCTCGAGCCGATCATCGTGGCCGCATGCGATCGTGTGGCCGATCTGGCCGGCGACCGCGGCATCGCGATTGTGCCGCCCCCCGCAGGCATGATCGTGAAGGGAGATGCGGCGCTCCTCGAAGAAGTGTTTGTCAATCTGCTCGTCAATGGCGTTGAACACAGCGCTCCGGGCGATCAGATCGAGATCGTTGTCGGCCGCGATGCGTCTGGCTGCCGGGCGGCAGTGATCGATCATGGTGCGGGGGTGCCGGATGCGGCGCTTGCGGAGCTCTTCACGCGATTCCGCAGCGGCAAGTCCGCCGGCCATGGCGTGGGGCTGGCGCTTTCACTCCGCATTCTTCGCAGCCACAGCGGCGATCTTGTCCATGAGCGGACGCCGGGGGGAGGCGCGACGTTCACGCTCCGTTTTCCACCCCTGGCATGAACGTTCGCCGCGGGCGATGAACGGGGCGCGAAGCTTCTGTGAACGGTTCATGAACGCCGCATGAAGGCCGCGTGAAATCCGCGGCTGCGGTGTCTTGGCTGCGATCCATCGCGCACCGGCCGGCGTATCCAGACAGTGGAACGCATTCGCCATTCGCCCAGACACGCACGAGGTGGCCCCATGAACGCCTACGATGTTCTCCGCTCGATCTTCCTCCGGCTCCCCACCCGCCAACTGCGTCGCAGCCACGAGCGAATGGCACGAGGCGCACAGCGCCGTGAGCAGACACGATTTGCACATGAGTCGCTTGAGTCGCGGGCGATGATGACTGCGGCCATGCCCAGCTACCAGCTGGTGCAGGACTGGGGCTCCGGCTTCCAGGCCGGCATCACGCTCGATAACCGGGGCACGACGCCGATTACCGACTGGAAGGTCTCGTTTGATTCCTCTGCCCAAATATCCTCGGTCTGGGATGCGAAGATTGTGTCGCACGTTGGCTCGACCTACACGATTTCCAATGCCGGCTGGAACGGCACGCTTGAGGCCGGTCGCAGCGTGGCCTTTGGGTTTATCGGTGCTGGAACGGGCTCGGCCGCCCCACAAAACTGGAAGATCAATGGCGAACCGATCGGCGGTGCGGCCACGCCGGCGACGCCGGCGCTGCCGGAGATCACAGTGACTGGAGGCTCGGTGGCGGAGGGGGCGGCAGGCGGCACCGTACAGGCCGTGTTCGCCCTCTCGCTGTCGGCCCCGTCGAGCGTGCCGGTCACGGTGCGCTATGCGACTGTCAACGGCACGGCGACGGCTGGTGCCGACTACGCTGCCACCACCGGCACGGTGACGTTCCCGGCTGGCACAACCCGCCAGGATCTTCGCGTGGCGGTGATCGGCGACGCCACGACGGAGCCCGACGAGGTATTCACGCTCGCGCTCTCGTCGCCGCAGGGCGCCACGCTTCGGCAGACGAGCGCCGTGGCAACGATTCTCAACGATGACACCCCGCCCGCAGGCCAGGGAGCGAGTGTTGTGTTCAGCGTCACGAGCAAGTGGGAGACCGGTTTTCAGGGCGAGATCGTCCTCAAGAATGCCGGCACTACAGCCATCAATGGCTGGAAGCTGGGCTTCACCGCGCCGTGGAGCGTGGCTTCAGTGTGGAATGGCCAGCTTGTCAGCACAGCGGTTGTAACCGGCGGGAAGAAGTTTGTGGTGGGCGACTCTGGGTGGAACGCGACCGTCCCTGCCGGCGGCTCGGTGAGCATCGGGTTCACCGGCACCTATGCCGGCTCGATCGCCACCCCGACCGACTGGACGCTCAACGGCTTGGCTCTGGGCAATACCCCAACCCCAACCCCAACCCCAACCCCAACCCCAACACCAACACCAACACCAACACCAACACCAACACCAACACCAACACCACCAACAACGACAACAACACCAACACCAACAACACCAACAACACCAACAACAACGACAACATCAGCACGAGCAGCACCACCACCACCACCAGCACCACCACCAACACAGATTATAATAGCACGAGTGATGCATATTCAAGTGAGCCTCAGCTAATCAGTCGAAGCAATTCAAATGCTTTAGTGGACGTTAAAAAGGCCAAAAGTAGAATCGATAGTGAAAACGAAAATCAAATAGATCATGTAAACGGTGACGAAGAAGAAGAAGAAGACGACGACGATGACGACGAGGAAGAAGAAGAGGAAGAGGAAGACGACGAAAATAGCCAAGATTCCGATTTAACACTAAAACACCAGCTCTATATCGCGGCAACGCATGAAACAGCTCAATTGAATTTTCATTTAAATTTAAACGACATTAAACGTCCCAAATCTAGCACCAAGATAATCAATTTAATAGTGAAAGATCAAAGTTTCCTGAGAAAAAACGCCGAGGGCCTCGTGCAATTCACATTTCCACAATTGAAATGCATAATCGAAGCGTTATTGCAAATAAACAATTTAAAAAAAGTAAGAGTCTTACTAGATTTACTCGGTATAGACATAAACAAACCTGGTATTTATCCTCACGTGACGAACGAAGATGGCATGAGCAAGTTTTTGTCTAAATCTGATTCGATACTCAAGTGTCGAGCTGCTCTATTGTTGGAAGACGGGAAATTTCGAGACTTGTACGCTCTGTTAGAGACTCACCAATTTGATTTGTCACACCACAATGACTTGCAAGCGATTTGGTACAAAGGTCACTACATGGAAGCACAAAAAATACGCGGCCGAGCTTTAGGCGCCGTTGA
>CAISJI010000275.1 GCA_903885565.1 uncultured Planctomycetaceae bacterium | reverse complement strand
GCTCGATAATCTGCTGGCGAAACGGCATGCGGAGAGGGGCGTGCAGCCGGGGGCGAAGCTGACCGACGAGCAGTTTGTGCGCCGCGTCTATCTCGACCTCGGTGGACGGATTCCGACGTTTGACGAAGCGGAGGCATTTGTCGAGTCGACCAGCGCCGACAAACGGGCCGACCTGATTGAAGAACTGCTGGAGAGCCCCGACTACGTCAGCCGGTTTTACAATGTGTGGGCCGAGGTGCTGCGGCTGCAGGAGCGGCCGCAGCGGGATCTCTTTTTTGAACCCTATCTCGACTGGGTAAAGCGGTCGATCGCCGCCAACCGGCCGTACGATCAGTGGGTTTACGAAATGCTCACCGCCGACGGCAAGCTCTGGGAGAGCCCGGCGGTGGGCTACCAACTGCGCGATCAGGGGATGCCGCTCCCCTACGTCGACAACACCGTGCGGGTATTTTTGGGCACGCAGATCGGCTGTGCCCAGTGCCACGACCATCCGTTTGATTCCTGGACGCAGCATCAGTTTTATGAGCTGGCCGCCTTCACCGCCGGCACGCAGGCTGGGCTCGGGGGCAAGCCCAGCAAGGAGGCCCGCAAAGAGGCGAAAAAAACGCCCCGCCGCGACGGGCTGGAAACCACGCGGGCCAACGTCCGCCAGCTGACCAGCCAAGCCCGCAAAGATGCCAAGCAGGCGGGGAGACCGAAGGTCGACCAGCAGTTTCTCCAGTTTCTCGATGCCAATGGCACCGTGGTCGGGTATCACGCGCTGCCGCTCAAGCTGCCGCATGACTATCAATATGCCGATGCCGAGCCGCTCTCTGAGGTGCAGCCGCGGGTGCTGTGGGGGGAGATTCCGACTGCGGCGCAGACCGCTCCCGGGCGGGAACAGTTTGCCGCTTGGCTGACCGGCCGCGACAACCGGCAGTTTGCCCGCACGATTGCCAACCGGATGTGGAAGCTGCTGATGGGGGTGGGAGTGGTCGAGCCGATCGACGACTTCCGCACGGAGAATCCCCCGTCTTGCCCGGAGCTGCTCGAGCATCTCACCGACGAGATGCTGCGGCTCGAATTTGACCTGCGCGAGTTCGTGCGCCTGATTGTTTCGACCGACACCTACCAGCGCCGGGCGGTCGCCTACGATCCTACCGCGGACGGGGCGCCGGCCTTCACCGCGCCCACACTCAAGCGCCTTTCCGCCGAGCAGCTGTGGGATTCAATCCTCACGCTTGTCGCCCACGATCCCTGGGCCTATCAGCGGCCCACAGTCGAGGCCTTCGGCGCGGCGGTCGATCTCAATCTCAACAGGAAGAACGTCTCCTACGAAACGGCTCAGGAGGTGTACGGAAATTTTCAGGCCACGTTCGGCCGCCGGGCTGCGGCACAGGAGATGTCCAAGCAGTATGGCTACCGTGGAGCGGTGCTGGCCCGTGCCAGCGAACTCCCCACGCCGCTCCCGCTGGGGCATTTTCTTCGGCAGTTTGGCCAGAGCGACCGGGAGACGATCGACGGCGGCCGGACGGTGGCCACGGTGCCGCAGATTCTGGCGATGCTCAATGGCCCGATTACCCACAGCATGCTTCAGCGCGGATCTGTGATCTTTGACGAGGTCAGCTCCCATGCTCCCAGTGAAGCCGTCAATGTGATTTTTCTCTCTGTGTTGGCGCGGCGGCCGAGTGCTGCAGACCGGGAGTTTGCCATGCAGGAAATTCTTTCGGCTGAGAACCGGGCCGTCGGCGCGAGCAACCTGATCTGGGCCCTGCTCAACACCCGCGAGTTTCTCTTCATCCAGTAGTTGTCTTGCACAGCCATCAGGCAAACCCTGTGGCCGGAGTATTTTCCTATGGGCTTATCCGCTGACTGGCTCGATCGTCCGCTGGCCCGCCGCGATGTGCTCTCTGGCATTGCCCGGGCAGCTCTGGGGGTGAGCGTGGGCTGTTCCTTGAGCGGAATTTTTCCAGGGAGCTCTGTGGCTGCGGAGGAACTGGCATCAGGCAAAAAGCGGGCCGCCGCCAAGAACATCATCACGCTTTTTATGCGCGGGGCGATGAGCCACATCGACACGTTCGACCCCAAGCCTGGTCGCCCGGAACAGGGGGAGACGGGAGTGATTCAAACCGCCACTCCCGGTCTCCTCTTCGGCGAGCATCTACCGCACCTGGCCAAGCAGACCGGGCGGCTGGCGGTGATCCGCTCGCTGGCGACCGAGACCGGAGCCCACGAGCAGGGCACCTATCTGATGCGCACCAGCTATCAGCAGATCAACAGCATTCGCCATCCCGCCTTTGGGGCTTGGGCGCTCAAGGTTCTCGGCCGGCGCAGCCGCGATCTGCCGGGGTATGTCCTCGTGGGGGACGGCAACGAGCACCCTGGCTGCGGGTTCCTCGATCCGGGCCTCTCGCCGGTGCCGGTGGCCAATCCGGAACTGGGGCTGGAGAACACGAAGCGGCCGGAATATTTGAGCGCAAAAAACTTCGACCGCCGGCTGGCGCTGGCCGCCCGCATCGATCGCGACTTCCAAGCGCAGTATCGGGGCCCACAACTGGAGGCCTACAACCAGATGTATTCCGATGCGGTGCGCTTACTCGGCAGCAGCGAACTGGAGGCGTTTGACATCTCCCGGGAATCGGCCGAGGCAAGGCGCCGTTACGGCAACTCGTCGCTGGGCCAGGGCTGCCTGCTCGCCCGACGGCTGGTGGAATCGGGCGTGCGGGTGGTGGAGGTGGAGATGGGGGGCTGGGACATGCACCGCGAACTCTGGGACGAGCTGCCCAAGAAAGTGGGCGCACTCGATCAGGCACTCGCCGGCCTGCTCGATGATCTGGCCGACCGCGGCCTGCTCGACTCCACGCTGGTGGTGCTGGCAACTGAGTTTGGCCGGTCGCCAGAGATCAATGAAAATGCAGGCCGCGACCACCATCCGGCTGTTTTTTCCTGCCTGCTGGCTGGGGCGGGGATCCGCGGGGGTGTTGTGCATGGGGCCTCCGACGAACGGGGCCGCTCTCCCGCCAGCGATGGAGTCTCGGTGGCCGATTTCAACACCACCGTAGCGGCAGCGGCGGGGCTGCCCCACACGCAGGAATTCAAGGCGCCCAACGGCCGGCCCTTCAAAATCGGCGGCGGCGGCCAGCCAATTTCAGCCGTGCTGAGCTAGAGCGTATCCGGGATAGCCGTAGCGACGACTGGGTAATTAAATCGAGCGATGTAGGCGGAGGGGTCGGCGAACGCTCGAGGAGCGTAAGCGACGAGACTTTTGCCGTCCCGCAGCCGGCGTGCCATGGACGTCGAATGGGCTCTTTATCCGGGGCTCTCCATTCACCAAGCGCGGCAGGGCCGGAGCCCGGGGGCAACTGGGCAAGGGCGCGGCTTCAGGGCAACTCTGCCGGTGGCCACCGGCCGCTCTGGACTCTCTCCGAGCGATCGGTCGATCGCCACAGGAGACGGTGGTCCGCCCCACAGGGCCGGTGCCCCGGTTTCCCATCCACCAGCAGGATACCCTTCCATGAGCAGACGCAAGAAAACCTACGCGCAACAGGCCGCTGGCCTGGCCACGATGGGACTGCCTTCCCCCGTCCAGAAAGTGTTTACCACCCGGCTGGGAGCACTGCTGTTTGTGGTGGCTGTGCCGGCCCTGATTGCCACCGGTGTGATCACCGTCACGTTCAACAACGGCGTGCCGTCGGTGCAGTTCAACCCGCAGCGGGCGGCCGTGGTGGAAAAGCAGGTGGAAGCCCAGGCGATGCAGGCGGCCAAAGCCGCGGAAAACTACCGGGCCCAGCGGCAGCAGCAGAATAACTTCCGCTAACAACTGGAGCGAGCGTGGCCTGACACCAGTTCAGGCCCGCCGCCATTGGCCGTCAATCTGCCGCCAGGGGGAGCCTTCAGGGGCCGCATCGCGGAGAGCCTCTGGCAGGATCTGCTGTGAGGCGCCGTCGTAGCAGACGCGCCGGGCGAAGCGCAGGATCGACAGCGGCAGGCCAACCGCCGAAAAAAACGGCGGGCTGGCCGATGGCCAGAGGCCTCCATGCTGCATGGCGGGGCTGAGCGTCATGCCGGTGGTCATCCTGTTTTCCACCAGCCTGCCAGCCCGCTCCAGGAGGATGGAGGCGAACCGGGTGGCCGAGTCGGCCTCAGCGGGCGTGCTGTGGAGTCCGGCGACGAGGGCCCCTGGCACCGCTTCCAGCACTCTGGCCAGTTCCTCGAGATCGGTGCATCGCACCAGCAGCGTCGCATTGCCAAAAGCCTCACGAATCAACTGCTCAGGCGCCGCGAGCACACGAGCCGCCGTCACCTCCAGCAGCGTGGCGGCATACTCGCAGGGGCCGCTCGCCATCTCCCCTCCCGCATGCAGCTGGGCACCAGCCCTCTGCAGACCAGCCACGGCTGCTGCCAGCCGATCGCGCGCCGTGGGTCCCAGCAGCACCTGCACCCCCATCGCGCGCAGGTGCCCAGCGAGCGCCTCCACAAAAGCTCCCGCTGCATTCTTCGCCGCACCGTCGTCAACGAAAAAGATCAGGCCGGGCTTGGTGCAGAGCTGGCCGGCGGAGCCGGTCACACTCGCCGCCAGTTCGGTTGCGAGCTGATCGGCACGATCAGCCAGGGCACCCGGCAGCACCACGACAGGGTTGATGCTCCCCATCTCCAGCCAGATCACTCTTCCGGTTGCCGCCGCCGCGAGGTGCAGGCGCCGGCCCACCTCCTGACTGCCAGTGAATCCGGTTGCTCCCACCCGGCGATCGGCCACGAGCCGCTCGCCGTCGGCAGGGGAGAGTCCGTGCAGCAGTTGCACGGTGGCCGCGGGGAGGCCGGTGGCGGCAAGCGCCGCGAGAGCCTCTTCGGCAGCCAGCCGCGACACTCCCGGATGGCCGGGATGGGCCTTGGCGATCACAGGGTTTCCGGCCGCGATCGCCGCCGCAAAGTCGCCGCCGGTGACGGCGCCATACGCCAGCGGAAAATTCGCCGGCGGTAGCACCACCACCGGCCCCAGGCCGACTGCCAGCGAGCGAATGTTGTGCTGCGTGTCGATCACGGCCGTGCGCCAGGAGCCCTCGCGGGCGGCGGCAGCTGCCTGCCGGAGTTGGTTGAGCATTCTGGGGAGTTCGTTGTCCACGAGTCTCGGATGGAGCGGCAGCCCCGTTTCGGCCTGGGCCACCGCCACCAGCTCCGTGCTGCGCGCCTCCAGCCGCTCGGCATAACACTCCAGAAATCTGGCCAGCGTCGCCCCCGAAACCTGCCGCAGGGCCGCCGCCGCCCCTCCGGCCGCCTCGAGTGCGGCATCAACGTCGCTCCAGGCGCTCACCGGCCAGAGTGTCGGATGCGGGGCACCGCAGCGCGGATCGATCGCTTGAAATGTGTCGGCCACGGCCGCTGGCTGCCAGCGGCCGGCGACGAGGATCGGGGCGGGGGTCATGCAACACTCCTCCGGAAGGCTGTGGATAAAGAGCAGCATCGCCGGATGCGATGCCCGTCGGCCGTGGAAACGCCAGCCGGGCCCTCGACGGGAAAGGCTTCCACCGGTCGACCAAGTGGACTGTCTTCAATCCCGAGGGTCATGGACGACTTTTTCCACGGGCAGCAAGAGCGCCGCCGGAGGGAATCCCGGGGGGGCAGAAAGCTCAAAAAAGAGTGTACAACGGGGGCTCTGGTCCGCCCTGTCTCGCCTCCATCTGCCGCCGGGAGGGAGAGCGGGAACAGCATCCTCCCGGGAAGAGGTTTTCATGCGCCACGCGCCGATTGATGCCGCTCTGTTTGTTTCCCACCGCCAGCAACTCTCTGCCCTGCTGCCGCCACGCAGCGTGGCCATCGTGCATGCCGCCGACCAGCTCCCGACCACCGGCGACGGCACGCTGCGAATCCACCCGGCGGCCGATCTGTTTCACCTCACCGGCATCGAGCAGGAGGAGAGCGTGCTGATGCTCTGCCCCGATGCCGCCGAACCGAACCAGCGCGAGATGCTCTTCATCCGCCAGCCCAACGAACATTTAACGATCTGGGAAGGTGCCAAACTCTCGCCGGAGGAGGCGCGGAGTGTATCGGGGGTGGCCCGGGTGCGCTGGCTGAGCGAACTGCCAGGCGCTCTGCACACGATGCTGTGCGAACAGGAACAGGTCTTTCTGAATGCAAACGAACACGAGCGCAGCTCCACCGATCTCGAGCCACGCGATCTGCGGCTGGCCCGGCAGTTGATGCACCGCTATCCCCTGCATCACTACCGCCGGCTGGCCCCCTTGATGCGTTCCCTGCGGGCGGTGAAGGGGCCTGCCGAGGTGGAGTTGATCCGGCAGGCGATCGCCAGCACCGATGCCGGCCTGCGGCGGTTGCTGGCAGCCCTCCGGCCGGGCGTGATGGAATATGAACTGGAGGCGGAGCTGATTGGGGAGTTCACCCGCAGGCGGGCCCGGATGGCCTACGAGCCGATCATCGCCTCGGGCAAAAACGCCTGTGTCCTTCATTACACCAGCAACGATGCCCAGTGCCGGGCGGGGGACCTGGTGCTGGTCGATGTGGGGGCCAGCTATGCCAACTACAACGCCGATCTCACCCGCACCTATCCGGTCAGCGGCCGGTTCACTCCCCGGCAACGTGCCGTCTACGATGCCGTCCTGCGCATGCTGCGGGGGGCGATCGCCCGCACCACAGTTGGCATCTCCCTGCGCGACTGGAAACGGGCAGCCCAACTCGAGATGAACGAGGAACTGCTCCAACTGGGGCTCCTGTCAGCGGCCGAGGTGGAGCGGGATTCCCCCGAGGAGCCTGCCTGCAGAAAGTATTTTCCGCACGGACTGGGCCACTCGCTGGGGCTGGGTGTGCATGATCTGGCGCCGGTCAACGGCCCGCTGCAGGCCGGCTGGGTGATGACGGTCGAGCCGGGCATCTATATCCCGGAGGAGGGGTTGGGGATTCGTCTGGAAAACAACGTGCTGGTCACGGCGGCGGGGCCGGTCGATCTCTGCGCGGAGGTGCCGCTGGAGGCCGACGACATCGAGGGGCTGCTGGCCGGCCGGCGCCGCGGGGAGATCGGTGGCTGATTTTGGCTTCTTTTTCGCTGCCGAGCCCCCTTTTCTTGCCCCACCGGCCTGCCCATGGCAGAGTTGGGCTGCGGCGAGGGTTAGAATGGAGGTGGATCGCATCCGCCTGCGGTATCCCGCCGGCTGCGTGAGCGGCGGACCACACCTCCCAGCTGCGGTGGGATGCGGTCGCGAATTTTCCTGCTGGAGTATGTTTCATGCTTGCCACCCCCTCGCGAAACGCCTGCTGGCTGGCAGTGGCCTTGGTCTGGGCCGGCGGGTCGGTTCCGGTGGGTGCCAACGAGGCCGCTCCGCTGCGGTTTGACCGCGATATCCGGCCGATTCTGGCGGAAAACTGCCTCAGCTGCCACGGCCCCGGCAAGCAGGAGGCGGGCTTGCGCCTCGATACAGCCGGCGGGTCAACGGCCTCGCTCGACAGCGGCATGCGAGGAATAGTGCCGGGTGAACCAGCCGCCAGCGAACTGCTGGCGCGGATCCGCTCCACCGACGCCGACACGCAGATGCCCCCGCCCCATGCCCGCAAAACGCTCTCTGACGAAGAGAAACTACGGCTCGAGCAGTGGATCGCTTCCGGCGCCCCCTACGAGCAGCACTGGTCGTTTCGGCCGCTCGAGCGGCCGGCCGTACCGGTGACCCCGGCCTCGGGAACAATCCATCCGATCGATGCCTTTCTCGCCGTGCCTCTGGCCGCCGCGGGCCTGCCGGTCAACCCGGCTGCCGACCGGGCCACGCTGATCCGCCGGCTGAGCTTCGCGCTCACCGGCCTGCCTCCCACGCCGGCCGAGGTGGATGCCTTTCTCGCCGACGCTGCGCCCGACGCCTATGAAAAACTGGTGGAGCGGTTGCTCTCCAGCCCGCGGCATGGCGAGGAGATGGCCCGCCACTGGCTCGACGTGGCGCGCTACGGCGACACCCACGGACTCCATCTCGACAACGAACGACAGATGTGGGCCTATCGCGACTGGGTCGTCAAAGCCTTCAACGACAACCTGCCGTTCGACCAGTTCACGATTGGGCAACTCGCCGGCGATCTGGTTCCGCAATCGACACGCGACCAACAGACAGCGACCGGCTTCTGCCGCTCGAATGTCACCACCGGCGAAGGCGGATCGATCGATCAGGAGAGCCTGTTTCGCTATGCGGTCGATCGCACCGCCACCATGACCCAGGCCTGGCTGGGCCTCACCGGGCAGTGCGCCGTCTGCCACGATCACAAATTCGATCCGCTCTCGCAGCGCGAGTTCTATTCGCTCTACGCCTTCTTCAATTCCGCCGCCGATCCTGGCAACGACGGCAACACCTCCACCACTGCGCCTGCGCTTTCGCTGCCCACTCCCGAGCAGGAGACGCAGCTGGCGGCGCTCAAGGCCCGGGCGCCCGAGCTGCACAAAGCCTACGACGATCTGCTGGAGGCCGTGGTCTACACCGATCCGGCAACGCTCGATTCCCGGCCTGACCCGACGCGCACAGAAACGGTGTGGGTTGATGATGCGTTTCCGCCGGGGGCGAACATGCAGTCGAATCCTGGGCCGACGCAGTGGTTTTCCGGCACCGCTCCCGGAGAGGCTCTCTCCGGTCAGCGGAGCGTGGAGCGGTTTGCCACAGGCATCGGGCAGGAGGTGTATGAGGGGGGCGCCGAGCCGCTTGTGATTCCTTCTGGCGCCGAGATCTTTGCCCATGTCTGGCTCGATCCCGCCGCTATGCCACAGGCAATCATGCTGCAGTTCTATGTGGGAGGCTGGCACCACCGGGCGGTGTGGGGGGATGCCGGCGCCATTCCCTGGGGGGAGCCGGGCACGCCCTCGCGGCATGTCGTCGGGCCGCTGCCCGAGGCGGGAAAATGGGTGCGCATTGCCGTACCAGCCGAGGCCCTGGGGCTTGGTTCTGACAAAAAAGTGACGGGACTGGCGCTGACGCAGTGTGACGGCCATGTGCGCTGGGATCTGGTCGGCAGCGTGGTCACCAGCGACCCTGCCACCAATCCCGCACAGTCGTTTCTGGCCTGGTGGCAGGCGCGGATCGGCAAAGACAGCCTCGATGACGTGCCTCAGGAACTCCGCGCACTCGTCAAGCAGGGGCCGGAAAAAACAACCGATGCCGCCGAGGTTGGCCGCATTCGCAGGCATTGGCTGGCGAAGGTGTGGAGCAGTCGGCCGGAGCCGCTCACCGCCGCGGAACGGGCGAAGGACGACAATCAAAAGGCGATCGTGGCGCTCGACCAGGCTCAGGTGCGAACGCTGGTGTTCAACGATCAGCCGCAGATGCGCGAAAGCTTCGTGATGCTCCGCGGCGCCTACGACAAGCCGGGAGAGAAGGTGCAGCGCTCAACCCCCGCCTTCCTGCCGGCGCTGACGGTGCCGGAGGGAAACACACCCAACCGGCTCGACCTGGCCCGCTGGCTCGTGGGGCCTGAGCAACCCCTCACTCCCCGCGTGGCGGCCAACCGGCTCTGGCAGCAGGTCTTTGGCACGGGGCTGGTGAAGACCAGCGAAGACTTCGGCCTGCAGGGGGAACAGCCGAGCCACCCCGAACTGCTCGACTGGCTGGCTGCCGAATACCGCGCCAGCGGCTGGAACACCAAACAGCTGCTGCGACTCATGGTGACCAGCGCCGCATTCGGGCGCGATGCGACCGTGCAACCCGAGCAGCTTGCCCGCGATCCGGCCAACCGGCTCTTGGCCCGCGGGCCGCGCATCAGGCTCGATGCCGAACAGATTCGCGACAACGCGCTGGCAGTGGCGGGGCTGCTCTCGCCGACGGTCGGCGGCCGGGGCTCCCGGCCCTACCAGCCCGACAACATCTGGGAACCGGTCGGGTTTGATTCCTCCGACACGCGGAAGTATGTCCGCGACTCAGGCGACGGCCTCTACCGCCGCAGCATCTATGTCTTCTTCAAGCGCACCGCACCCCCTCCCTTCATGGCCAATTTCGATGCTCCCAACAGAGAGCAGCTGTGCACCCGCCGTGAACGGAGCAACACACCGCTGCAGAGTCTGCAATTGATGAACGACACGCAGCATATCGAGGCGGCCAGAGTGCTGGCCGCGCGGGCGCTGGCCACTCCCGGCAGCGATGCCGAGCGGATTGCTTGGGCCTTCCGCACCGTGCTCTCCCGGGCGCCCCGGCCTGAGGAAACGCTGATCATCGCGCAGAATCTCGCCGCCCACCGGGCCCGCTACGCAGCCGATGCCGAGGCCGCCGGCCTCCTCATCCGCCAGGGGGATGCGCCGGTGCCGGAGGGCGTTCCCGCCGCAGAACTGGGTGCTTGGACACTCCTGGCCAATCTCCTGCTCAACCTCGACGAAACCCTGACAAGGAACTGACCATCATGGGCAGCCTCCCCGGAGTGAGCTTTTCAGTGGCCCAGGCGCTTGCCGGCCGCCGGGCGTTTCTGCGCTCTGGTGGCGTCAGCCTGGGGGGGATGGCGCTGGGGCTTCTCGAAGCGCAGCGCAGCCGCGGGGCTGCGATCGACCCCGCGGCCCACCCTGCTATGCCACAGCGGGTGCACCCGGCCATTGCAGGCCTGCCGCACCACGCTCCGCGGGCCAAGAGTGTGATCTACATCCACCTCAATGGCGGCCCCTCGCAGATCGATCTGTGGGATTACAAACCGCAGCTCCACGACTATTTCGACAAAGATATCCCGGCGAGCGTGCGGGGCGATCAGCGGCTCACCGGCATGACCAGCGGCCAGGCCCGATTTCCGGTGGCCCCATCCAAATTCAAATTTCAGCAGCGGGGCCGCTGCGGCCGCTGGATCAACGCCGAACTCCTCCCCTTCACCGCGGATATTGTCGATGAGATCGCGCTGGTGAAAACAATCCATACCAACGCCATCAACCATGATCCCGCCTGCACGTTCTTGATGACCGGCAGCGAGGTGCCCGGCAAGCCGAGCCTGGGGAGCTGGGTGTCGTATGGGCTGGGGAGCGAGAGCGATGATCTCCCTGCCTTTGTGGTTTTCACGCCGCTGCCCGACATCAATCCCTCGCAGGCCCTCTTCACGCGCATGTGGTCGAGCGGGTTCCTCCCCACCCGGCATAGCGGGGTGGCGCTGCGCGGCTCGGGGGATCCGGTGCTCTATCTGGCCAATCCTCCGGGCGTCACGGCTGCCGATCGCCGGCAGATGCTCGATGGGCTCGGCCGGCTCAACAGCCTGGGGTTTGACCGGCTCCACGATCCCGAGATCCAAACCCGCATTGCCCAATATGAGATGGCCTTCCGGATGCAATCGAGCGTTCCGGAGCTGACCGATCTTTCCAGCGAAACCGCCGCGACGCTGGAGATGTATGGCGATGATGTCAAAAAATCGGGGTCGTTCACGCACAGCCTGCTGCTGGCCCGCCGGCTGGTGGAGCGGGGGGTGCGGGCGGTGCAGATTCTCCATCGGGGCTGGGATCAGCATGGCAATCTCCCCAACGATCTCAAGGCGCAGTGCCTCGACACCGATCAGGCCACGGCGGCGCTTATCAAGGATCTCAAGCAGCGGGGCATGCTCGATGAGACGCTGGTGGTGTGGGGAGGGGAGTTTGGCCGCACCGTCTATTCACAGGGCACGCTCACCAAAGACACCTACGGCCGCGACCACCACCCGCGTAATTTCTGCATGTGGCTGGCCGGCGGCGGGGCGAAGGGGGGCGTTTCCTACGGGGAGACCGACGACTTCAGCTACAACATCGTCGAGCATCCAGTGCACGTGAACGATTTCAACGCCACGATCCTCCATCTGCTGGGGATCGACCACGAGCGGTTCACGTTCAAGTTTCAGGGGCTCGACCAGCGGCTCAGCGGCGTGGAGCCGCAGCGGGTGATCCGCGAACTGCTCGCCTGACGCGTCGCTCACGGCTGCTTCCGGGTGCGGGCGATCGCCGTCAGCATGTTGTGGTTGCGGGCGTCGTTCTCGCGTTTGAGCAGTTCGAATCGCCGCTCGATCAGTTCGGGCGAACCAACGAACAAGGCGGGGATATTTTCCTCCGTCATCTTGAGCGAGAGTTTCAGCCGCTCGATGCCTGTCATGCGGCGATACTGGTCGAGGGTTTCCTGGCTCAGCATGGCGGGTCGACCCCTTGGCTAAGGGCTAAAAGGATTGCGTGGCACGATCGCCGATGATCCAATTGTATCAAGGGGGTTCGGAGGGCACTCTCTCCACGGCCTGCTATCCTTCCAACTGCGAACACGCTCCCCTTTCACCGCTGGAAATCCGATGTTTTCTTGGTCTCACTGCCTGTGGAAAAAACCAGCCCTGGCCCTCTGGCTCATCTGCCTGCTCGTGGCTCTTCCCTGCCTCGCGGCAGAGCCGGGCGGGAAGGCCGGGCCGAATATCCTCTACGTGCTCGCCGACGATCTCGGTCGCGGCGATCTCTCCTGCTACAACCCCGGCAGCGCCTGGCAAACTCCGCGGCTCGACCGCCTTGCCGCCGAGGGGATGCTGTTCACCGATGCGCACTCTGCCTCCGGCGTCTGCACGCCGAGTCGGTATGCCCTCATGACGGGCCGCTACTCCTGGCGTGGAAAGCTCAAGGCGCAGACGCTGCGGGGATATAGCGAATCGCTCCTTGAGCCGGGCCGAATGACCGTCGCCGATTTTCTGCGGAGCCGGGGCTACACGACGGCTGTCTTCGGCAAATGGCACCTCGGCGTCGACTGGCCCCGCACTGGCCCCAACGAGGAGGAGGTCGATCTGTCGCAGCCGTTTGGCGGCGGGCCGCTGGCCCATGGCTTCGACCGCTTCCTCGGCATCAGTGCCTCGCTCGACATGCCCCCCTACGTCTGGCTCGCGCAGGACCGGATCGTGACGCTGCCGACCGGCCAGATTGCCGACAGCCCGCTGCCGAAATACTTTCGGGGTGGCCCGATCAGCCCCGATTTCACGATGGAGGGCGTTGAGCCTGCGCTTATCGACACCGCGGCTGAGTATCTCGCCGAGCGGGCCGCTGCGACCGACGGCAAGCCCTTCTTTCTCTATCTGCCACTGGCGGCCCCGCACACGCCGATCGTGCCCAATCAAGAGTTTGTCGGCCGCACGCAGTCGACAGAATATGGCGATTTCGTGGCGCAGGTCGATGCCGATGTCGGCCGGTTGCTCGACGTGCTCGAGCGCACGGGTCTCGCCCGCAACACGCTGGTGGTCTTCTCCGCCGACAACGGTTTTTCGCCGTCAGCCAACCTACCGGCACTTCATGCTCTCGGCCACGATCCAAGCGTCGGCCTGCGCGGCTATAAGACAGATCTCTACGAAGGGGGGCATCGCGTGCCGCTGGTCGTGCGCTGGCCGGGGCAGACGCCGGCGGGGAGCCGCTCCGATCGGCTCGTCTGCCATGCCGATCTGTTGGCGACCTGCGCCGATCTGTTTGACGTGACGCTCCCGGCAGATGCGGCAGAGGACAGTATGAGCATGCTCCCGCTGCTCCGCGGCCAAGCCGAGGGCACTCGCGAGTCGTGCATCATGCATTCTTCGGAGGGACGGTTTGCGATCCGGGAGGGACGCTGGAAGCTGCTTCTCTGGCCCGGCTCGGGGGGCTGGAGCCCGCCCACGCCGGCACCTAGCTTGTGGCTCGAGACCCCAGCGGCCGACCTCGGCCAACTGCCCCCCTTTCAGCTGTTTGACCTTGAGGCCGATCCAGCCGAAACCACCAATCTGGCGGCCGCCCATCCGGAGATCGTGGCCCGGTTGGGAAGGCTATTGCGGGCCCAGATCGACGCCGGCCGGAGCACACCCGGGCCTGCCCAACCGGTGACATTTGCCGACTGGCCTGAGGTGGCGTGGCGCGAGCAGTTTGCACCTTGAACCGGCGATTGCAGCGGTTCTCAAGCCCCGGACGAACCCCCGGCATGCAGATTGTGCTGGCTTGGGCTATATTCCCGGGATTCCCTCCCTTCAGGAGCCACTGCCATGCGTTGGCCATTTTTAGCGACCCTGTTTCTCTCTTCCTTCCTTCTCATTCCGGAGACCATGACTGTGGCTGCCGAAGTTGATATTCCCAGCATTCCCGCCGGTGCAGGCGCCTTGGATGCAAATCCCCCCAAGGAAGTCACCACTACCGCCACCGGCCTGCAATATCGGGTGCTGCGGGCCGGCACCGGGATCAATCCCAAGAGCTCCAACAACGTGAAGGTCAAATACAACGGCTGGCTCGACGACGGGAAGGTGTTTGACAGTTAGTATGAGCGCGGCAAGCCGATTGAATTTCCCTTGAACTGCGTGAT
>CAISJI010000274.1 GCA_903885565.1 uncultured Planctomycetaceae bacterium | reverse complement strand
CTCTCCCGCCGGAGAGTCGCTGGCTTCTCCCTGCTGCTCGCCACAGGATTGCTGACGGGTTGCTCCTCAACCGGCCTTGTGCCGGTGAGTGGTAAGCTCCTGAAGGGGGGCAAAGTGCCTGAGTCAGGGTTTCAGATCAACTTTGATCCAGTCAACCTGCGCGGAGAGGAGCGGGCCATTGCCGGCATGCAACTCGACGGCACATTCAAGATGTACACACTCCCCAATCCGGGCGTGAAGCCGGGGGAGTACTTTGTCTCGATCGGGATCATCCCGCTCAGCGGCGCCCAGCGACCGGAGAAATTTGGGGCAGCCAGAACCTCTCCCTGGAAGGTCACGGTGCCGAACTCCGGCATCAAGAATCTGGTGCTCGATTTCGAAAAGGATGAGGTCGTGGTAGAGTGATTTTTTTCTCCGGCTTCTGCGGAAGGAAGCGCCATGCAAAGTCTAGAGTCGCCCCTCCCTGCAGATGCTCCAGCTGCCGGAAGATCGCCGCTCTTCTTCCTGCTGCCGTTGCTGGTGCTCCTGCTCGGAGCGCTTGCCGTTCCCCGGATCTATGGCAACGGACTCGTTCCGGTGGCCGGTCGACTGCTGCGCGGGGGAGCCATTCCCGAGTCGGGACTGCAGGTGAATTTCGAGCCGCTGGAGCAGGGGAGCGGTTCGATGGCGATGGGGGGCGTGCAATTGGATGGGACGTTCCGGATGTACACGCTCCCCGAGGCGGGCGTGAAGCCGGGGCGTTATGTCGTGTGTGTTTCGGTGACGCCGCTGAGTGGGGCACATTGCCCCCCCGAGTTCACCCACCCAGTCACATCTCCCTGGCGAATCGACGTGCCAGCTGCCGGCTTCCGCGATCTGGTTCTCGATCTGGAGCAGGCCGAGGTGCTCGCCCTACGGCAGTAGCGCACCGCTACACCCGCAGAAAAATCTTCCGCTGGTACATCCAGAGCAGAATCAGCCATTCGCAGAGCAGGACCGCGCCGCCGTACAGCAGCGGCTCAAGTCCGGCCCCGGCTGCCACAAAGATGGTGGCTCCCAGGTGGGTCTTCAGGGGACTGGCGAAAAACTCTGGCGGAACGTGGGCTAAGAAATAAGCGGCGATTGAATTGGTACCGACCACCACCAGCGGAAACGCCCACCCTCTCCAGCCTTTCACCTCGATCAGCCAGTGGAAGCCGGCCATGATCCAGAAACAAAGGCCGCCGCTGAAGAGCACCCAGGCGGGTGTCCAGATCCGCTTCACAATCGGGCAGAGGCCGCTGAAATGGAGCAGCATTCCGGCAGCCACGCCCACCCCGCCGGCCACCATAAACCGCCGGAGATCACGCCCCTCCCGCAGCCAGCGGCCGGCGACAAGGCCAAGAATCATCGTCGCCAGTGTGGGGAGAAAGTTGAGCGTGGTGTAGCCGCCGCGATGGCCGGTGAAAGGCTCGGGGCGGGGAAAGAGATTCATCCACCAGAGGTCAAACGCCCCCCCCAGATTCTTCTGTTTTACCCAAGCTTCGGCCACTGATCCGGTCACCGCCAGCGGATAGAGCATCCAGGCCAGCCAGCAGCCGCCGAGAATGATGCCGAGCCAAACCCAGGCCCACTTCTGCGGCCGTAGCCCCAGCAGAAAAAGAAATGGGTAGCCCAAGCCGATCTGCGTGAGCGTGTCGTCAAACGTGAAATTGGTCATCGGCCGATTGAGCGATCGCAGAAAGATTCCCATTCCAACCAGCAGAAACGACCGCCACAGAGCGTGCATAATCAGCCGCCGTTCCGGCTGCCCGGCGGCAGCCCGTGCGGCGAGCGAATAGGGGAGCGCCGCCCCCACCAGAAACGAAAACGAGGGCTGGATCATGTCGTGCAGCGAGCAGCCAGCCCAGGCGACGTGCGTTTGCTGAGCCGCCAGGAACCCCCAGATACGGCTGTCGGGAAAGGCCTTGGCGACCTGCGCCAGGTGGAGCACCTCTGCCATCATCAGCAGCATGGCGCAGCCCCGGTAGGCATCAAGCGATTGGTTGCGCTGCATAGGAATTCAAGTTGGGGCGAAGAGCGATGCGACCGTGGGAACTGGTAGAGACGAGGCCACCATCGTATGCTTTTTTCTGACCGCTGTAGCTCGTCGGCGATTGTTTTGCCGCTCGGGCGCTGCAGGTAGCTGGGCAGTTTTTTACTTTCCGGGGGCCGCACGCCATGCACGCTTCACTCGTTCGCCCTCGGGCATTCTTTCTGTCCTCTCTGCTGGCCGGGCTGGCCGTATGCCTGGCAAGCTGGAACGCACCGCTCCAGGCAGAAAACACGGCTGCCGTGCCACGGCCGAAGCAGAGCGAAAAGTGGCTGGCCCGCCACGAGGCGCTCAATGAGGAGGCACAGCGGGGGGGCTTTGGCCTGATCTACATCGGCGATTCGATCGTGGCCAACTATCTGCGGCAGGGGAAAGAGAGCTGGGACCACTACTACGCCGATCGCCACCCGCTCAACCTCGGCATCGGCGGCGACCGCACCGAGCATGTGCTGTGGCGGCTCGACAACGGCAACATCAATGGCGTCCACCCCAAGCTGGCAATTGTGATGATCGGCCAAAATAACGGCGGCCACAACACCGGCGAAGAGATCGCCGCAGGGGTAACGGCGATTATCCAGCGCCTGCGCGACCGCATGCCCGACACGAAAATTCTCCTGCTGGGCATTTTTCAGCGACGCGAAAAACCGACCGAAGAGCGGCCGGTGTTGGCCCGGGCCAACGAGATCATCTCCAAGCTGGCCGACGGAGAAAAGGTCGTCTACCTCGACATCAATCATCTGTTTGTAAAGCCTGACGGCACAATTCCCGCCGACCTGATGCCTGACTACGAGCACCCCAGCCCCGCTGGCCATCAGCTCTGGGCCGAAACGATCGAGCCGACCGTGGCCAAACTCCTCGGCGACACACCCAAGAAGCCGCTGCAAATACAAGCGCAGGTTCAGCCTGCGCCAAAGCCCACGCCAGCGACCCCTGCCAAGCCCGCTGAAATCGGGGTGCCGGCACTGGCGCCGTAGCCTACGTGAGCAGCCGGCAGGCCGCGAGGTGATCGTTCGGGGAGGGAAACACCGAGGGTTTCCCTTCCCGACAGGAATCGAATATTCCCGATATTCTTCGGGAAAAACGCGGTTCCAGACCACCACCCGGCACAAATTCCGGCACACTTAAAAGAGGTGGGCGGCGGGGGCAGGTGAAGCAGGCCAAGACGGCCAAGCAGGCTGGCGCCCGGAAGCGAGGTGCACGATGATGCACCTCCGACAGCCCATCAGCCTGGCAATCGGTCGGCCGACCAGGGTTTTGATCCAGGCTCGCTACTCAACCGAGGAACAGCGGCAGACGAGCACCGAAGACCAGATCGACAGTTGCCGGCGCTACCTGGCCGACAATCTGCCCCGTGGCGTCGAAATCGACCGGCTCGACATCGAGGTCATCCGCGAGCCGGAGATCAGCGGCGAGTTGCTGAGCCGCCCCGGGATCAACGAGATCTGGTCTGGCATCGCGGCCAAGCGGTGGGACCTGATCATTGCCGAGGAGTCGAGCCGCTTCTATCGGCAAACGACCTTCGCCGGGCAGCTGTTCAATACGGCCGTCGATGCCGGTATTCGGATGGTCTGCCCGACCGACTTTCTCGACACGGCAGACGATGACTGGCCCGAGCGGCTGAACGCTTCCCAGTCTCAGCACTCCCGGGCGAACTACTACAACCGGAGCCGAATCAAGCGGGCCCTGCGGGGCCTCTGGGAACGGGGTGCAGCGATCGGGTCGCTCAAGGCGGGGTATCGCCGGCGACCGAGCAGGCCCGCAACCGCATCGTCACCGGCAGATGGGCCCTACTACGACGAGGTGGACGAGGCGCTGGCGGTGGTGGTTCGCGAGGTATTCGACCGCGTGGCCGGTGGCGAACCCCCGTGGGCGGTCGCGGAGTGGCTCACGTCGATCGGGTTCTCCAAGGGGTCCCACGGCCAGAAGCCTGCATGGTCGGCCACCAACGTGATCGAGCTGATCCGAAGGCTTGACTACCGGGGGGAGCAGATCTATCGCAAGAGAATCAGCAAGCAGCAGCTGACGACCGGCCGGTCGAAGTCGGTGCGGAATAGTGCCGACGCGGTGCTCACCAGGCAGGTTCCCCATCTGCGGATTGTGAGCGATCATATCTGGTATGAGGCGAACGCCGCCATCGACCGGCGTCGCACGCGGCAGGAGTGGCCCACCGGCGCTGATCATCCGCTCGCGGGCAAGCCGCGAGACTCCCGCGGCATGCTCGCCACGATCTTCGTGTGCGGAATCTGCGGCGGTGTCATGCATGCCGAGGGGCGGAATGAGGGAGGCTACCGGTGCGCTCGTGCGAAAAACTACGAGTGTTGGAACCGCACCACGTGTCTCCGGGAGCAGGTCCACGGGGCCGTAACCAGTGCGGTGGTGCGGGCGGTGATGTCGCTGGCGGACTGCCGCGAGCAACTCGTGGCTCGGGTCCTGGAGATGCACGCCAGCGGTGGCGACGTTGCAGCAGCGCAGCGGGCGCTAGAGTCGGAGGAGTCGAAGCTCAGTGGCAGCATCGCCAACATCGGCCTTGCGATTGAGAGAGGCGGAGACGGCTTGGACTCTCTTGTCGAGCGATTATCGACCCGGGAGCGCGAGCTCAAGGTGGTGCGGTCCCGGCTCGCCGAACTGGCCTCCCGGAGGCAGGACAGGGCGGCGCCGCCGACGGCCGACGATATCCTGCGGCATCTGGAGTCCCTTCAGGCGGGGCTGCTGGCCGCAGACTTCGTAAACAGCTGCACCACGGTCAATAAACACGCTATCTGCAATTTCAACCTGGGGTGATTCTAAATCGGCATTAGCTGCGGTATTTGCGTACTTTCCATCGCCGTACCAAACCAAT
>CAISJI010000273.1 GCA_903885565.1 uncultured Planctomycetaceae bacterium | reverse complement strand
CAGCGGCACCGCCGAGAGGGAGGGCAGGAACGGGTCATCATCGACTGTCATGAATCGTCCCACCCCAGCATGCCATTGCCCCCGCAACCAGCGGCGGCCGACTGAATCCACAGCCTGTTAACCTACCCTCTCCCTGTGAGCCGCGACAGTTTGCGGCTGAAAGCGATCAGCTCCGGCCGATGGCGGCCCGGTCGGCCTCGATGAACGAGACGAGTTCCCGGGCCTGATCGGAGTAGATCTGCAGTTTGTTGGCATCGAGTGGCTCGGCGAGATATTGCAGCAGGAGAACGTCGCTGCCCTGTTCGAAGGCCGGCCCGAGGCCGCTGAAAAAAAAGCCCAAGTCCCGGGCAGCCTCTGCCAGAGCGGGCCCGCCGGGATCGCGCAGGGGTATTGCGAGGGAGATGTACCGGGCCCTTTTCCCCAGGAGAGCGTCGTGCATCTGCTGGAGGTCTGCCGGGGCATCTCTCCCCACGCTCTGAAACCGGATCTCGCCGGCACTCTCCTCGTCGAACTCCATGACCGATCTGGTTGCCTCTGCGGAGGCGGGCTGGGGATCGGCGAAGGCCACCTCGGCTCCGATCGCTCCATAGAGCCTCGCGAGGATGTCGCGGTAGCGCGCCTGCACATGGATGGTCTGCCTCACCGGTGGCTGCAGGAATCGAAACGCCAGCAGCAGGCTCTGCCGCTGGCCGAGGGTGGGGATGACGAGTCCCTTGGGGAGGATATTTTCCGGAAGTATGCCGAGGCTCGCGGCGCAAAATGCCATGCCGATGCGCACGTCGTTGCGCTGTGAGAAGGTATGGATCGTGACGGGGCGGGCGAACACCCCCTGCAACTGGAGCGCAGCGGCCTCGGTGGCGAGGCGCTTGGTCATCAGCTCCAGCAACTGGTGGCCGCGGCAGGCAGGCAGCACAACCGCCTCCCCCCGCTCGGCCACGGGCGCCCCCGCCTCGCGTTCCAATGCTACATGCCCCACGATCGTTCCGGCGGCATCGCGGGCAATCACCGGCACCAGCGCGCCGCTTTCCACCTCGGCCCAGTAGCGGGCGGGGTCAAAGACCTCCGCATGCGGATAGTGGTGGCCGTAAACCTCCAGAAAGCAGCGGGCGATGGCTGGCGCATCGGCCTGCGTGGGTGGCTCAATCCGGAATGCCTCCGCGGGCGGTTGGGTGTTGGCGGGCTCCTGGGCGTGGGCCAGTTCGTGTGCCCAGCGCTTGGCCGGGTGGAGAGGGTGTGCATCGGCAGGCATGGAGGTTGGTTCCAGTGACGGCCGTCGATCGGCAGGGCTGTTACAGATCGAGTCTACTGGAGTGCCGTGCCCGCCGGAGCGGCTTTGTGAAGCGGGTGCTTCTGTGCTATCCGCTGATGAGCCGGGGCGCACGCATCCAGCGATGCTGCACTTTATCTACAGCCTGCTAGGAGGCAATTTTCTCGCCGTTTGCATACCGGCCATGAAAGCGGAACCAGTCTTCGGCCGAGAGGGCCTCGGGCAGGATCTTTTTGAACGCTTCGGGTGTGCCACGAGGTCCTTTTTCCACCTCATAGTAGAGAAACATGTGGTGCAGGTCGTTGAGAAACAACCGCCGCAGGAACGTCGGCATCGCCAGCTTCGCCTTCACCGGCACACCACTCACTTTGGATTGGGCCGCCGCCACCTCGCTGAGATCCCCCTGCCAGCCGATCACATCAAGGCTTTTGCCGAGCCATTCCTGGCGATTTTTCAACTGAATCGCTGCCGCGCGGCCGATGTCGTAGGTCGCGCAGTATTTGCAGTTGTGCATTGTCAGAAACTTGACCACGCCCTTCTTCAGCGGGTTGAAGTTGGCGGCATCGTCGAGATTCTCAAAAAACGCGCAGGGCCGCAGGATCGAGAACGGCACCCCCGACTGCCGCAGGTATTGTTCCAGTGCCACCTTGGCCTTTAGGTGCTTCGTGTGCTTGTCGAAGCATTCGGCATCGGCCACGCTCATGAAAATCAGGTGGTCGACGCCGGCCGCCTTGGCCGCATCGACGGCGTCGCGGCCCTGCTGAAATTCCACGTCCGAATTCGACTTGGCTGCGCGAAAATAGTCGGTGATCACGAAGACCTTTTTGGCCCCGGTCTGTTTGAAGGCACTGTCCAGATCGGCGCGGAGCGTGTAGTTGCCCACCACCGGCGTGACGCCCTGGCTTTCCAGCGGACTGCTGGCCGACCGCGTCATCCCATACACCTCAAACTCCGCTTCCAGCAGCGCCCGGCAGACATTGCGCCCCACCTTGCCGGTGGCATTGAGAACGAGCACTTTTTCCGCAGCCATAGTGAATCCTTTGCGCCGAACGAGGAACTCAAAAGCAAAACAAGTTTACATGTAACCTATCGTCCCGAAGGCGCTGGCGGCTGGAGGGTTTTTTCCGTCAGCAACGTGGCCCGGCGGAGGGGAGCGACGGCTACGTCGGCAGGCTCTGGCGGGCCTTTTCCAGCAGCGCGGAGAGTTGTTTCAGTTCGGCTTGGCTGAGGTGGCCGAGGCACTCGCTGTAGAGATCAGTCAGCGGGGCATCGATCTGCTGGAGCAGGCTGCGGGCCTTGGCGGTCAGATCGACATAGATCACCCGGCCATCTTGTTCGCTTCGGGTGCGGGTGACGAAACCGTCCTTCTCGAGCCTGTCGAGGAGGCCCGTCATCGCCGGCACGACCTGGATCATGCGACGGCGGATCTCGAGGCACTGCATCGGGCGGCCTTCCCCCCGGAGGATGCGGAGCACATTGTGCTGCGAACCGGTCAGGCCAAATTCACGGAAGAGTTTTCCAAAGCGATTCTGAAACTGGTCGCCGGTGCGGACGATGTTGAGCATCGCCTCTTTTTCGGGCGATTCAAACGGTTTCTTCTTGCCGAGTTCTTGGGCGAGTGATTTGCCTGCCATGGCGTAACCCTAGACGATTCAGGCAGTCGGCCGGAAGCTTGAATCTATTCCTGCCGGCCAAGGCCTGCTGATGGAGCTACGGTCCTCAGTTCGTCCGGCGGCCTGTTGCCGACCGACTTTTGCATTGACCGCGTGTACCAGGAACGATACATTTCATGCATGGCACCAAGCAGCCACGATCACGATCAGGACAGGCGGCGGCCGATTCTGGACGTCGTGTTCTTCAAGACTGAAGCGGGCAACGAACCCGTGCGAGAGTGGTTACGCAAACTCGCCCAGTTGCATTCGGAGTAAAATATGAAAAAGAATCACCTCGGCAGCACGTTGGACGATTTCCTGAAAGACGACCGTCTGCTGGACGCGGTGCAGGCGACGGCCACAAAGCGAGTCATCGCTCATCAGATTGCCACGGAAATGAAGCGTCGCCGTCTCACGAAGATGGCGATGGCAAGTCGCATGAAGACGAGCCGTGCCGCACTCGATCGGCTGCTTGACCCAAACAACCCTTCCGTGACGATTGGCACGCTGGAAAAGGCCGCGGCCGCTTTGAACCGGCGGCTCACGGTAGAGTTGCGTTAACCGCGGTCGGGGGCAGTTCCAGAGAGAGCTTCATCTCTCCCTCCGTATCCGGTTCTTGCGGGACGCCTCGAAAGGAGGGGAAGATGCCTCTGGTCTTTCGTGCAACGTTTCTGGGATTCCCGGTACATGACAGTCGTCATTCGTGATGAATGACGCGGCGGCCGGCCGCTTCCCGACAACGTGCCGAAGAGCAGCGAGTGAGGGCTGAAGCAGTGGCGGAAAAACCTGTGAGTCAGAGAACTCGCCTTGGATTTGGTGAGAACAGTATCGTTCGTGACGAACCGTCCGTCTTGGTGGCCGACGAGGGGCGCTTTCCTGCTTCAGTCTGGTGGGGCTGCGTGCTTGCGTGCCTGTTTGCGTGGTTTCTTGCGGGGTCGTTGGGGATGATAAACCTCTTCTCCGTTTTTGCTGACGCACGGGATGAGAAGCCTCATGTCTTGATGATCCTGATCATGATGTCCGGGATACTGGTGCTGGCTTCCGGCTTCAAGCGGTTCACCATTCACGACGGCGAGGCGATCGTCCTGACCGAGCGATCGTACCTGACAAGGCATCGCATCAACAGAATCCCCCTGCCCGATATCGATTTCGTCTCCTGCGACCGGCAAATGGTCACTTCGACAACCGACGACGGCACAAGAGAGACAGATATGCTGTTCGTGACGGTGTACTTGAAGAACGGTACGACACAGACCGTGTGGCAATGCCGATACTGCCCAGAGACAGTAGCTGCCATTGAGCGGCATCTTCCGGGAGTCTGTATTCAGGATGCAAAGAAGCCTGCCAGCTGAGGCAGGCGCTGGCTGTGAGATCCCCGGCCTTTTTTCACTTCGGCGGCGGTAGGAAACGCCCCAGCCCCACAACCTATAGAAACGCCGAGAGGCAGGAGGTTTTGCCACCTCCTGCCTCTGACTGCCACTCAAGACATGAGTGGCTGAGTCCCCGACGAGGATAGTTCCAATATGCTGTTTTGCCCGTGAACATCACGTTTTCGCCAAAAGTTGGCGGCACAAGTGGTGTGCCGGTTTGGCGGCAGGGCGGGGCAGGAGGCGGCACGGAGCCAGCACCAAGCCCGAATCCCGGTTTGGCATCCGCCACCAACCGCCTCACACCCGATCCATTTCCTTGATACGGAGCTTTCGGGAAGCCAGCAGGACATGTCAGGAAGCCGCCAGGGGCTGTTGCTAGAATGGAGCAATTGTCGTGCTGTCACGGTCAAGGGAGTCGCCATGGTCGCTTCGCCGCTACTGGATGAACTCAGAGAACGGCTTGCCGGAGCGTTTGGCGACCGGTTGCGCGGTGTCGTACTGTTTGGTTCCGAGGCTCGCGGCGAGGCTGGACCGGAAAGCGATGTCGACCTGCTGGTGGTACTTCATCATTTGTCCGCCGACTACGGTGATGAACTCGAACGTGGGCTCGTTGCTGTTTATCCGGTTGCACTTCGCTTGGGTCGTCGCGTGAGCGTGAAGCCTCTTGACGTCATTGAGTATGAAAGCGGAGACAGCCCATTGCTCCGTGAGGTGCGTCGAACGGGTGTGGCTGTATGAACGAATTTGCGTGGAGCCAATGGAAGAAGGCGACCCGTGCTTTGGCTTCGGCTGGTGCGATTCTGGACATGGATCCCGACTCAGCCGCATCCCGTGCCTATTACGCTGCGTTTCACGGCGTGACTGCCGTCTTGGCTTGTCGCGGGCTGTCGTTCACGAAGCACACTGCGGTTCGAGCCGCTCTCCACCGGGACCTCATTCAGGCGGGGCTTCTCGCTACGGATCTTGGGCGGGATTACGACTATCTCCTCGACCTCCGCGAGACCGCCGACTACGGCGGCATTGCTGAGGCATCACGGGCGAGTGCAGCCAAAGCAATAGCGAAGGCGTCAGCCATCTTGGCGGCAATCGAACCACTTTTGCCGGATCGTGAGGAGAACAAGCCGAAGTGATTCTGAGTCGGCCAGCGGTTGCGTAAGACAATCATTCTATTCGTGACCCTAGCCAGCGAAGAGTCAGTCCGATGCCGATCAAGTCGCTCGACGAGGATCTCACGGTCGAGGGCGTGGTGGAGGGATGCTCCCAGCTGCCACCAATGGTGAGCTGATTCCCAGCTACCCGGTTGTCAGCCGTGCCGGAGCTGAAGCGAAGGCAGCGGCCTGCATTCCTCGGCCTGAGCGGAATATTCCACCGGTCATAGTCGAGGTTGAAGCGTGACAGTGAACCCGCCAGCGGACGGTCAGTGCGACTTCCGTCACGGCGCATCGTTCTCCGAGAGCCTGGCGCCGTCGGCAATGAGCCGCTCCCGCAGAGCGGCGTAGGGGACGTCCTGAACGGCGGTGCCGCCGCGGATCGCGAACACCGCTGCAGTGCCCGCCGCTTGGCCGAGGGCCATGTAGACCGGCTCCATTCGCAGCGATCCGTAGGCGGCGTG
>CAISJI010000272.1 GCA_903885565.1 uncultured Planctomycetaceae bacterium | reverse complement strand
CTGGGGTTGGCTTCCGCTCGCCGCCGCGGAGGATGCTCTGCCCGCGGAAAATCCCGGCCCGGTCAGCTTCGAACTCGACGTGATGCCAATCCTCTCCAAGGCAGGCTGCAACAGTGGCGGCTGCCACGGGGCCCTCGCCGGCAAGGGAGGCTTTCGGCTCTCCCTCTTTGGCTATAACCCCGCCTTCGACCACCTCGCCATCACGCGCGATGCCCGCGGCCGGCGGATCGATCTGGCCGCCCCCGGCTCCAGCCTGCTGCTGACAAAACCAACCATGGCAGTTCCCCACAAGGGAGGCCGCCGCATCGAACCAGACAGCCCCGACTTTTTCTTCATCGCCGGCTGGATCGCCGCTGGGGCACCGGGCCCGCTGGCGGCGGAGAAGAAGCTCACCTCGATCGCCCTTTTTCCGGCAGAGAGCCTGCTCGGGCCAGGCCACACGCAGCAGCTCTCCGTGACGGCCACCTACAGCGACGGCAGCAGCCGCGATGTCACCCGCTGGGCCCGCTTCACATCGGCTGACGAATCGATCGCCACCGTCGATGCCGCCGGTGTGGTGACGGTGGTGGGACATGGGGAAGGGGCGGTCACTGCCTGGTTTTCCTCGAATATCGCTCTGGCGAGCATCGTCTCACCCTTCAACCACCAGATTCCTGCCGAAGTGTTCAGTGGAGCGGCGCGAGCCAATCTGATCGATGACTTGGTGCTGGAAAAACTCCAACAGCTCCACCTCAAACCCTCCCCTCCCTGTGACGACGCCACGTTTATCCGCCGCGCCTATCTCGACACCATCGGCAGGTTGCCGACGCCGGAGGAGGTGCGGGGGTATCTGGCTGATACCTCTCCAGCCAAGCGGGAGCGGCTGGTGGCACTCCTCCTGGCCCGCCCCGAATTCGTTGACTATTGGACCTACAAGTGGTCTGACATCCTGCTGGTAAGCGGATCCAAGCTGCGGCCCGATGCCGTGAATGCCTATTACGCCTGGCTCCGCGATCGGGTGGCGGAAAACAGGCCGTGGGACGAACTCGTGCGGGAGGTGGTCACGGCTCAGGGATCGAGTCTCGAGAATGGGGCCACCAATTTTTTTGCCGTGCATCAGGATCCGGAGGCGATGGCCGAGAATGTGAGTCAGGCATTCATGTCGCTCTCCATCGGCTGTGCCAAATGCCACAACCATCCCCTCGAGAAATGGACCAACGACCAGTATTACGCCTTTGCCAACCTCTTTGCCCGGGTCCGCGCCAAGGGCTGGGGCGACGATTCGCGCGGTGGCAACGGCGATCGCACGCTCTTTGTCAACGCCCGGGGCGACCTGCTGCAGCCCCGCACCGGCCAGCCGCAGCCGCCGGCACCGCTGGATGGCGTGCCTCTTTCTGTCGACGATCCGGCCGACCGCCGCGAGCCGCTCGCCCGCTGGCTGACGGCGCCAGAAAACCCCTATTTCACGCGGGCGATCGTCAACCGGGTGTGGGCCAATTTTCTGGGGGTGGGCCTGGTGGAATCGGTCGATGACCTGCGGGCCACCAATCCCGCCAGCAACGAAAAGCTGCTCGCAGCCCTCTGCCAATACACCGTCGAGCAGGGCTACGACCTCAAGGAGCTGATGCGGCTGATCCTGCTCTCGGAAACGTATCGTCGCTCGAGCACACCCCTGCCGGAAAACCAGAACGACCGCAAGTGGTTTGCCCGCAGTTACCCCCGGCGGCTGATGGCCGAGGTGCTCAGCGACGCGATTTCCGACGTCACCGGCGTCCACGAACAATACAGCGAACGGATCATGAACGACGGCTCCACGGAAAAGCTCGCCGGCTACGGCGACGACACGCGGGCACTTCAGCTCCACGACACGTCGGTGAAAAACTATTTTTTAAAGACGTTCGGCCGCAACGCCCGCGACATCACCTGCGAATGCGAGCGATCGAGCCAGCCGAGCCTGGTGCAGGTGCTCCACTTGGCCAATGGCTCAACGATCAACGACAAGCTCTCGGCCAAGGGGGGACGCATCACCCAGCTTCTGGCCACCGATCCCGCCCCGCACAAAATAGTCGCAGAGGCCTGGTTCCGCTGCCTCGGCCGCTCGCCGACAGAGGCCGAGCGGAAGCCGCTGGAAGAGATGCTCGCCGCTGCCCAGCCGGATGAAAAACGGGAGATCGTCGAAGACATCTACTGGTCGCTGTTGACCAGCCGTGAATTTCTCTTTCGCCACTGATGCTGCATGCTGAAGAGAGACATGCTGTTCTGGAAAGAATTCTGTCGATGAAGCTCCTGCTCCCAATATTGTTGATGTTCATTACTGCGCAGGTGGCGGCCGCGGCGCCCTCCTACGAGCGGGAGATCGCTCCGCTGCTGCGCACCTATTGCTCCGGCTGCCACAACGACCGGGAGCAGGAGGGGGAATTTTCTGTCGAAACCTTCGCGGCGCTGCGGCGGGGAGGGACCGAGGGGGGCGATCCAATTCTGGCTGGCAATCCGGCCGACTCGCGGCTCATCAGGCGCATCAACAGCGATCGCGACGACCACATGCCGCCGCGGGACCAGCCGCAGCTCCCTCCGGAGGCCGTGGCCTTGCTTGCGGCCTGGATCGAGGCAGGGGGCGCTGGCCCCGCCACCGACAGCTCAATCCTGGCGTCGCTTGCCGTGCCGGCGATCGCGCCCCACGTCGGCATCAAGCCGGTGACAGCCGCCACATTTTCTCCCGATGGCTCCCGGCTGATCGTGGCCCGCGGTCGCTCCATCGCGGTGCTCGACACCACTGGCAAGCAAACCTCCGAGATCACCGATTTCCCCGGCACCGTGACCGCGGTGCATGTCAGCCCCGATGGCCGGCTGCTTGTGGTTGCCGGAGGAGTCGCGGGCGTGACAGGCGTGACAGAGCTGCGCGATCTGGCCACTGGGGCGGTGCTCGGCTCCTTTGACGGCCACCGCGATCAGCTTTTTGACGCCGAACTTTCCCCCGACGGTACAAAACTCGCCACGGCAGGCTACGACCGCTCCATCAAACTCTGGAACGTGGCTGACGGCCGGCTGCTCCGCACGATCGATATTCACAATGGTGCGGTCTTCGATCTCGCCTGGCATCCCTCCGGAAAAATCCTCGCCTCCGCCAGCGCCGACGAAACAGTAAAGCTGTGGCGGGCCAGCGACGGCCTCCGCCTCGACACGCTGAAAGAACCGCAGGCGGAAGTCTATGCGCTTCAATTCACGCCCGACGGCAGGCATATCCTCGCCGCCGGCCGCGACAAGCAGATCCATCTCTGGTCGGTCGTGTCGCTCGATGCTCCCGCCAGTAATCCCGCCCTGCAGGCTCGCTTCGCCCACGAGAGCCCGATCGTAGCCCTCGGGCTCTCTGCCGATGGCCAGCATCTGCTCACGGCTGCTGAGGACCGCTCGCTCAAGTCGTGGAGCGTGCCCGACCTCCTCCTGGAGCACGATCATCCCCGGCAGCCTGATCAGGTGTCGGCCATCGCGGCAGGCCCCAACGGCGGGTTCATGGTCGGCCGGATGGACGGTTCGCTCGAGCCGGTGGCGGTTGTTGTCGATCTCCGCCCGCTCACACCTGCTCTCGCGTCTCCAAACACCGCCGCAGCCGCCCCCTTGCCGGCGGCATCCACGCTGAACGAGAGCGAGCCGAACGATCTGCCCACGCAAGTTCAGGCCGTGCCGCTCGCTGTGGAGATCAAGGGAACTGTCGGCCGCCGCGGCGATGCCGATTGCTTTCGCTTCGCCGGTAAACGCGGCGAGCCGCTGTTGCTTGAGGTGAATGCCGCCCGCTCCAAATCGAAGCTCGACTCGCGGCTGGAAGTGCTCGATGCGGCCGGGAATCCGGTCGAGCAGGTGATCCTGCAGGCCACCCGCGACTCCTGGTTTACTTTCCGCGGGAAAGACTCGCTCGAATCGGGCGATTTCCGACTGCACAACTGGATGGAGATGGAGCTCGACCAATATCTCTATGCCAACGGCGAGGTGGTGCGGCTGTGGCGGTATCCGCGGGGCCCCGACTCCGGCTTCCTCGTCTACCCCGGCAACGGCAAACGCCAAACCTTCTTCGGCACCTCCGCCGTCACGCACGCCCTCGGTGAACCCGCCTGGATCGTGGAGCCGCTGCCACCCGGAACAACGCCGGTCCCCAACGGGCTGCCAGTGTTCAGAATCTTTTACGAAAATGACGACGAAGCCACGCAGCGATTCGGCGCCGACTCGCAGCTTCTCTTCACCCCGCCGGCCGACGGGGAGTTTGTCGTGCGTCTGACCGACGTCCGCGGAGCAGGGTCCGAGGCCAAGCCTGACGACTATTCCTACACGCTTTTCATTCGCCAGCCGCAGCCCTCGTTCAAAGTTGATGTGGCTGGTGAAAACCCGAAGGTGAGCCCCGGCAGTGGCCGCGAACTCACGTTCAGGGTCATCCGCAGCGAGGGTTTTGAGGGGGCAATCAGGATCGATGTCAAAAATCTTCCGGCGGGGTTTGTCTTCCACGGCCCTCTCGAGATCGAGGCGGGGCAGCAGCGGGCCCTGGGCGTGATCAGCGCTGCTGCCGATGCAGTCGCCCCCGATGACGAGGCCGACAAGAAGGTCGCGGTGACGGCGACCGCCACAATTCTGGGGAGGGAAGTGGTGCAGGATCTCGGCACGCTCGGCGACATCCAGTTGGAAGGGCCGCCCAAGCTCACGGTGGCGATTCTGCCCGGGGAAGGGGGGCCGCCCGCGCCGGGAGAGCTACTCGAATTATCGATTCAGCCGGGGCAGACGCTCACGCTCCGCGTGAAGGCGCAGCGTCACGACTTCGCTGAGCGGATCGAACTCGGCGGCGACGACTCCGGCCGCAATCTCCCCTACGGGCTGTTTGTCGACAACATCGGCCTCAATGGCCTGCTGATTGTGGAGGGGCAGGACGAGCGGGAATTCTTCATCACCGCCGCGCCGGTCGCCCAGCCCTGCCGCCGGCTGTTTCACCTGCGCACGCAGGCCGAAGGGGGCCAGGCCTCACTTCCGGCAGTGATCACGGTCCTGCAGACGGCGAACCCGAGCCGATAACGACTGTTGATACAGTGCTCCGCCGCAGGCTGCGGCGGTCTGAAGATCGATCAGCGGCGATCCGATTCGCGACGCCCACCCATGCCAGATTCCGCAGTCACTCTTGGCAGAAGCGGAGGCGAGTCCAGGAATGATGGCGAAGATAGGGCTGGAGTCCTGAGTTTAAACCCGTCCACAAGGCTCAGCCAAAGCACACAAACGACCCGTTCGTTGATGAACATGAGGGAAATCGATATAACTTTGAAACCTTGGCCACATCGGTCCGTTCCTTTGATAGCGGTCATTTTTTGCAAGATCTGACCCACAGGCCGACCGACATAACACGAGAACTCACAGATGCAGAATCGGGCCAGATCTTTTGTTCTCGACAGGCTTTCTGAAAAGACCGACCGGAACACCAACGAGGCCGATTTTGTCAACTGCCGCCTCTCAACCACGGGAATCGACTCACTCGATGTGATGGAACTTCTCACTGAGATCGAGGATGAGTTCGACGTTCGCTTCGAGGACACCACTGTGACCGCGGAGACCACCGTCCAACAAGTGATCGACTTTATTGTTGCAAAAGCAGGTTGATCGATCGCAACCCACGGCTGCCGCAGCATCAGCAAATGACGGGCAAGGGGGCCGCGAGGATTAAGCATGCAGACACCAGCGTGGTTCTTGCGTGTGACACGCATGCACAGACGATGTTTTCTTTTTTGAAATGAGCGGCAACGATTCCAGGCCGCGCATCATTCCGCCCCGTTCCTTTCACGCGAGCGTTCCTCTTGAAGGCGTCAGCAACCGGGCCAGTTGAGGCTCCATGCGAGCTGCAACGAGGGCATGGCCGGCTTCATTAAAGTGCCCGGAATCGACGTAATGATGCCGATCAAACGACTTATGGGTTCCATTACCACACTGGTCGTCCATGAGGCTGATGTAGCTGACCCCCTGCCCGCGACTCAACGTTCGCGCCAGCTCGCAATCGAGCCGGGCGGCAAATTGATTGATTGGTGTTTTTTCGATGCGCCGGCCTGGCCCCAAAACGAGCAGCGGAAGATTGTTGGCGACCGCTACCTGCCGAACCATTTCAATAATCCTGATTTCGTCACGAATGGCCCAGTCAACCAAACCAGCCCACTTACCTGCAATCCATGTGAAATCCCTGAATCGCAACCTTCGCCGCGGCTTGATCAGGCCAGGCTGTGCCGTTCCCTGCACCGGCAGAGAGACTTCCACGGGCGTCGCGACCGCTGTTTTTCTCCGCCACAGCGTCATGCATTCGGCAAAACGTGTGACCTCCAAATCGGCCCACGTCCGCGCCCCTTGCTGGCAGAAAAATGGATGCAGCACGTAGCGAAAGGATCCGTCCTCGGCCACGCCGACGATCAGTCCTGTTTTTCGAAAAAAGGTCATGGTGCTTCTGTGCAGCACCACGGCATCGACCGGTCCTTTCTGGAGAATCGACTCCAGCCGACGGTGCGGATCATCGAGGTATCGCGGCGCAACAACTATTTTTAGCTGTCGCCCATAGTGTGCCTGAAGCCGCCTCGAAAGCACCCTGTGGAACAATCGCGGAAACGGGATGCCGGGCTGATGCGTCAGGCAACCGCCCACAAAGGCTAGGCTCAACTCCTGCATATGCCTTCCTTCCGTTCACGCAACCGAAATCTACAGCCCTCTTGAAAGCAGAGCCGTATTCGCCATGGACTTCTTTCGAATTCTTGAAGCTGTTCGATCCGTCACAGGCGATCGACAGCACAACAGTTTTCCAGCGCGGGCGCCAACAGTCAAGACAATCCATCTCGGCACCAATCCTGTGCGTGTGATCATGGTGCATGACTCAAGGCTTGCCAAGAGCGTGCTCGATTCCTCCCGCTATTGTCAGTTTCATTTTCTAGAGAAGATTCTGGCCGTTGCCAAACCAGAACGCATCAATTGGGTCCGACGCTTATGTGACACAGGTCTGATCATGGTGGATGGGCCGGTTCACCAGCAGCGGCGGGTGAACACGAAAAAATCGCTCGACCGCTGTAGCCACAGATTAAATGCCCTCCCTCCCAGCACGATCGCCAACGTGATTGCGAAAGCCTGTCACGGCGCTGGTCCACTTACCGCACGAAAGATCAGCAGCGACGTGGTGTTTTTTCTGTTCTCGCAGTGCATTTGTGAACTGGCCCGCGCAGATGAGATAGACCTACCGAAGGAATTCATCCTGACCGCGGATTTCTTCAACCCTTTTCCAACGCTCTCCTCGCTTTACCGCTGCAACGAAGCGATTCGGGGCTGCTGTGAATCTTTCGATTTTGAAGCACTCGACGAGGGGGATCAGACGACTGTCCTTTCGCTTCTCGTCATGGGGGTCAGCCCTATGCATGCGATGTTCACATCGATGATCAATGCCTCGATTGAAGCCGTCAGGACGGGCCTGCAGCCACAAGAAGCACTCGAATCCATCGCCGCCGTGGATGCTTACACCATCACGGCGACGAACTTCGTCATGCGTCAATGCATCGAACAGGACATGGTGGGTGGAGAAGAGGTCAATCCAGGCGACATTCTCTATCTGTTTCTCGGCTCGGCTTCCGGCTGCCCCTTGAGTCGCCTGACATCCATTCCATTTGGTGCGGGCCGACACTATTGCAGTGGCGCGAAACTCACTGCGGAAATGGTGCGTCTTGTTGTCGCTGCCGTGCAAGCCAATCTTACGACTCTTGCCAGTGTTCTGCCGTCGACTGTGGAGGCAGGCAGGGCCACAGCGTTTCTGAACTATGAAGACGTGTGACTAGAAGCGCCTGTCGGGAATTGCAGCGATGTGGTCGTCTGTCTGGCATCTATCCGAGGTGTTCCCGACTGACCGAGGATTATCATCTTCCCTGAACCTCTGGATCAAAGGCAGCCCACTCGGTCGATCGCAGGAGGTGCCCCCCGCCGAGGAGCCGACTGGCATTTTCTATGTCGCCCGCCCCCTCATGCAGCGGACCACGCTATTCACAGCCGCCAAGGGTCCCTTATGGAGTCTGCCCGCTCTTCGCCTGCGGGAGCGACTGCAGATGCGCCGCGAGCGACTGGATCAGCGAGCGGACGCCGAAGTCGGTCGGGTCGCTGGCGGTGGCCTGCGTGGAACTGACGATTGCGGCGATGGCCCGCCGATCGGCATAGCGGATGTCACTTCCGCTTGCATAGCGGTATTGGTGCGCGACAAACGCCGCAGCCAGCCGCGGCGCATCTGCCGCCAATAATTCTTTCAGTTCATCGATGCCGCTAAAAATGCGGCCATCGGCAAGTTGGCCGGAGGGATCGACCGGGGGCCCGAGCCGATAGACCACGCCCCACAGGGCGTGCGCGGCCTCCGGCGGGATCTCGCCTGCCCCCAGCGCCCGATAGCGGGTGCGGAATCCTCCCACCGGATCAAACGCCTCCAGCGCAAAGCCAGCCGGGTCGATCTGGGCATGGCAGGCGGCGCAGCTGGCAGAGGCCTGATGGCGCGACAACTGCTCGCGGATCGTCGTGGAGCCGCGGGTATCGGGCTCGATCGCCGCCACGGTGGGTGGGGGCGGGGCGGGGGGCGCGTTGAGCAGGCGGTCGATCACCCATTTCCCCCGCTTCACCGGCGACGTGGTCGTGCCGTTGGCGGTCAGCTTGAGGATCGCTGCCTGCGTGAGCAGCCCGCCGCGATGGCTGCCAGCGGGGAGGGGAACACGCCGTACCTCGGTGCCCTCAACATCCGCAATAGAGTAGTGCTCCGCCAGACGCTGCGTGAGGAAGGCGAAATCGGCCGACACGAGCGTGCTGATCGGCAGGTTTTTCGCGATCAGTTCGCGCACAAAGGCTCGCGTCTCCGCCACCATTCCTTCATGGAGGAGATGCGAATATTCGGGATAGAGATCGCGGTCGGGGATCGTTTCGTCGATCCGCCGCAGCTCCAGCCATTGGTCGGCGAAGTCGTCAATAAACTGCCCGCTTTTCGGCGAATCGAGCAGCCGATCGACCTCGGCCCGCAGCCGCTGCGGATGATTCAATCCGCCCGAGATCGCTGTGGCCACGAGCGTCTCATCGGGAGGCGCATTCCAGAGCCAGTAGGAGAGCCGACAGGCGTGCGACCATGGATCACTGGCGGTGTCGGGGGAATGAAACAGAAACTCGGGGGAGGTGAGGATGGCCACCACGCTCCGCCGCATCGCGTCTTCAAAACAGTCGCCGGCGGCCAACCTGGTTTCCAGAAGCCGAGCATAGGGCTCCACCTCCTCTGGCCCCACCGGGCGGCGAAAGGCGCGGGGGAGGAAGGCGGCAAGCAACCGGCGGGCGTCGGCGGCAGGCTGGCTTGAACAGACCGTTTCCAGCGGAGGATCCCGCTCGGCGGCGGGCAGATCGACGCCGAAATCGGGCCAGATCCCCGACTGCCGCTGCACCGAAATGCGCTGCGGCGGGATCTCAGCCGCTCCGGCAGCGAGCGGCTGAATCGGCAGATCGCCAAACAGCCTGCGGTGGCTCTCCGGCGGCCAGGAGTCGTGCAGCGGCCCCTCCACATCGACCCAATCGAGCGCCACGCCGGGCCCCGCATGCCGATCGGTACCCCACCGATTCGGGCCGCCGACATGGATCGTGCCCCCCATCCAGGGAATCGAGACCGGATCGAGCACGATTGTTTCGTGTGTCTCCAGCCAGGGGATGATTTCATATTCGCGTGGCTCGAGCGAAGACGCGGTGAATGTTCCCAGCGTCCGGCCATGGCGGTTCTCCGCTCCCTCCGGGTGCGCCCGGAGGGCTGCCGCCTGCGGCGTTTCCAGTTCTGCAATCTCACCGCGATTCCACTGGAATCCCCACAGCGAAAACCGGATTCGATACCTCCCGGCATGGATCGGCGAGAATTCCAGCGGCGCAAACGTATCTCCCACGTTGGCCATGAGCAGTCCGACTGAGCCTTGGCTCTGCGCGATCGCCTGCTGCTTGAAAAGCTCGACCCGCTCCGCCCGGTGGGTGTCGGGACCTGTGTAGGGGATTTGCAGTGAGGCCTCAGGCATCACGATCGGCCACACGGGGTCGGGCGCAAACCCCTTCAAAAGCACATAGGTTCCCCGCAGCAGGTTGTAGCCGAAGCGGGAGAGGCTGGCCGGATAGATTCGCCGGGTGAGCACCGCTGGCGGCCGGCTTGCCGTGGCGATCGCCGCCGTAAGCGCCTGCTCGGCAGCGGCGGTGTAGGCGGCCAGATGCACCGGCGACATCTCGAGGACATCAGTATTTTTATCAAACCCCGCCACCTGCCCATCGGGCGGCAGGAGATCGCGGAGAGAGAGGTGGGGCAGGGCCAACAGATCGCGGAGCGTGTTTTCATATTCGCTCCGTGTCATCCGCCGCATCCCCGCGCGTCCCTCCCGGGCCATGTCGGCAGCATCGGCTGAGTGGAGTTCTCTATCGAGCCAATCGACCGCCCCCAGCCGATCGGCCGGTGTGGGCTGGGGGGCTTCTGGCGGTGGCATTTCCCCTGTTGCCAGTCGGTCGTGCACTCGTTCCCAGCGGTCGCGGAGCGCCGCAGTGGAAAAATCGACGGCAAGCGCCGTCAGATCGAGTCCCCCCTCGTTATCGCTGCCTGAGTGGCAGCCCTGGCAATGCTGCTCCAGAAATTTTTCAACGGGTGCAGCAGTCGCATGCAGGGTGAGAAAAAAAGGGAGCAGCAGAAAAAGAAGCGATCCGTCCACGCAGCGAATCGAGACACCAGTGACGCGCATGTGCCAACTCATGCCTCAAGACCCCGGAGCGAACCGGTGCTGGAGGCAAAGGCATCGGCCTCGATCCCCATCCGCTGCAGCATAGTCACAAAGAGATTGGCCAGCGGTTCGTTCTGCTGCTGGTTGAAGGCGAGGTGGCCGGGATGGCGAAACCCGCCGCCGGCGAGGATCAGCGGCAGATTGACGCTGGAGTGGGAGTTGGCACTCCCCAAACCGCTGCCGAAAAGCACCATCGTCTGATTCAACAGCGAACTCCCCGCCTCCTCGACACCGCGGAGCGAATGCAGAAAGCTCCCCAGCATGCCCATCTGGGCCTCCTCGATCCGGCGCAGTTCCGCAATTTTTTCTGGTTCGTTGCCATGGTGGGTGAGACCGTGCGTTTCGTTTCTCACTCCGGGCAGATTCGGCACGACATGGAATGTGGAGATATAAAACGTGATGCAGCGGGTCGAATCGGTCTGCAGTGCCAGCCGGATCAGTTCCCCCATCAGCTGCGCCTTCTCCACCACCCGATTTTTGTCCTCAATATCGGCCGGCTCTGGATACGCAACCACCGGCTTGGGCCGATCCTCCCACTCGCGCAGGCGCTCAAGCCTCAGCTCGAGTTCGCGGACGCTCGAAAAATACTGATCGAGCCGACCGCGATCGCGGCTGCTGGCCCCCCGCTCCAGCCGGCCCGCTTTGTCGAGCACCAGATCGAGCACGCTTCCCCCCGCCTCGATCCGCCGCAGCGTGGCAGTTTTCTCGGCAGGAGTCCCCTCTACAAACAGGGCCCGGTAGAGCCGCCTGACGCTCGTCTCTGCCGGGATCGGCACCCCCGCCCGGGAGACCGCCAGAATGTCGGAAAGGGCTCCGCTGTTTTGTACGCTGAGGTGGAGCGAGGGAAACCGGGTATCGTGGCCGATCCGTTCCGCGGCAAACTGATCGAGCGACTGCGTGTTGCGAAAATTCTTGGCCAGCGGATTGGGCGCACCGGTCAGAAAACAGTTGGTCGCTTCGTGCCCCGCTCCGAGGTTGGGGTGGGACATCCCGGAAAAAACGGTGAACTGACCGCGGTGGTCGGCGATCAGATCGAGATAGGGGCTGGTTGGCCCGGCCTCCGGCTGCGGAAAAAAGAACTGCGGCATCAGGCCGCTCTCCAGATGGATCACCACCATCCGCTGTGGCGGCGTCGGCTCACTCGCGCGGCTGACCTGCGGCTGCATGCAGTCGAGCAGGGGCAGGGCGATGCCAGCACCAGCGGCACGCAGCAGTGTGCGTCGCGAGAGCCTGCGACCGCCCCCTCCAAAGCTCACGCTCTCATGCGCAGGAGTCTGAACCGGTCTATTGGGCACTTGGAATGGTTCCACAAAAGGGTGGCAGGAGTGTATCGTATTCGTATTCCCATGCCCGCCAGGGCGTCCGCCCGTCAGGAGAAATTAAAACATGACCCGAGCGTCAGACCATCGTCGGCATTTTCTGAAAACAGTGCCAGTCGCGCTCGCCGCGCCGCTGATCGTGCCGCGGGGGGTGTTTGCCGAGGAGGTGGCGAAACCGGCAACCGGTGATCTGCCCCGGGTGGCGGTGATCGGCACAGGCGAACGGGTGAGCCATCTGCTGGGAATCGACGCCACGCCGGGCCAGATGCGCATCGTGGCGCTGGCTGACTGCAATCTGCGCCGGATCGACGGCTTTGTCGAAAAGGTGAAGGGGAAGCATCCGGAGGCGGAGCAGGCGGCCCGCTACCAGCACTACCGGGAGATGCTCGACAAGGAAAAACTCGACGCCGTTTTTGTGTCGACGCCGACGCACGGCCGCGTTCTCCCCTGCATCCATGCCCTCCAGGCGGGGCTCGATGTCTATGCCGAAAAGCCTGAGACGCTCACGATCGAAGAAGGCCAAGCCCTCATCAAAGCGGTGCGGCACTATCAGCGGGTGCTGCAGGGGGGCACACAGGGCTGCTCCAACCCGATCAATCGCTGGGGGGTGGCGCAGCTGCAGTCGGGCGTGATCGGAAAGATTGAAAAAGTGACGATGCCCAATTTCGGCGGCCCGAAAGACTACACACCGCTGGCCGCGGCGCAGCCGGTGCCCGACGGGCTCGACTGGAACGAGTGGTGCAATCAGGCGCCGCTCTATCCTTGTGATCCGGGGCTGCTCGGTTCGCTCTGGAGTTGGGGTCCCTACCGGCCGTTCGATGGCGGCGGGGCAGGGCGGGGGGTGACGAATCTCGGCGCCCATGCCTTCGAGCAGGCGCAGCGCGGCCTCGGCAAGGAACTGGAAAGCCCGGTGGAAACCTGGCCGGCCGAACCGGGGAATCCCGACAGCCCGATCTCGATGAAATATGCCGACGGCACGCTCTTGGAGATGCTGGGCGATCCCGAAACCGGCCCGGCGTTCGGCGCCATCTATTTTGGCACGAAGGGGAAGATCGAGATCAACCGCGATCAGGTGCGGAGCAATCCTCCCGAGATCGCCGCCGCAAAACCAGCCTTCCCCGAAGAGCCCAACGACGCCGCGCTCCATGTGACCAACTTCCTCGAATGCATCCGCAGCAGGCAGGATCCACGTTGCCCGGTCGAGGCGGTGCACCGCCACATGGTGCTCTGCCATCTGGCCAACGTCACCCGCGAACTGAGCCGCCGGCTGGTTTTTGATCCGGCCACCGACCGATTTGTGGGGGACGACGAAGCCAACCGGCATCCCTCCGTCAGCCGTCCCCGCCGGGCCGGTTTTGAGCTGCCAAAGATTGGGTGAGACCCGCGTCTGGGTCGCGTCTACTGGTTTTTCACAAGGGTTTTCCATCATGACAAATTCAATCGGCATGCCTGCCTACTTGCGGGCCGTTCGCCGCCTGCTCATTGGCTGCCTCGCTCTCTGGCTGGCGGTCGCGTGCCTCACCACACCATCGGCTGAAGAGCCGGGCGTAGGGGTTTCAGCTGAAGAGGCCGCCGAGGGCTTTGAAAGCCTCTTCGATGGGAAGACGCTCGCCGGTTGGCATGGCTCGGGCTGGAGCGTGGAGGATGGGGCGCTGGTCTGCCACGGCGGATTCATTACCTACGCCGGGGGCGAGCTGGCCAATTTTGTGCTCCGGTTTGACGTCAAACTTTCCCCGGGAGCCAACAACGGCTTCAATTTTCGCAGCGACGGCAGCTTCTGGAACGAACTGCAGGTGATCGACGACACCGATCCGCTCAACCGCGATCTCAAGCCCTACCAAACGCATGGCTCGCTCTACGGCGTCGCCCCGGCCAAGCGGGGCTTTCTGAAAGGCCCCGGCGAATGGAACACGCAGGAGATCAGGGCTGACGGCACCAAGATCGCGGTCACGCTCAACGGCACGCGCATCCTCGATGTCGATCTGGCCACGCTCGATCTCGACCACTGCCTCGATGGCACAGCCCACCCTGGCCTGCGGCAGAAATCGGGCGTGATCGGCTGGCTGGGACATGCCAACGCCAAGGAGGAGCCGGGGGATGTCTGGTTCCGGCGGCTGCGGCTGAAAAAACTGCCGTAGCGGTTAGCTTCAGCCACCTGCACCCAGCGGGCAGGCGTCGCCCAGCCATCGCGTCTCACCAGCCGATGATCCGGCGGCTGAGAGTGGGCAGGGCCCAGCGAACTGCCACGGCGATGCCGAACGAGATAGCTGTCACACCAACGGTCCAGAGGGCCAGTTGGATCACTTCCGTCAGCGTGCCCAAGGCAGTCCAGGGGGCTGACTGTGGCACCTTCTCGAGCACAAGAATGACAAGTGGATGAATAAAAAAGAGGGCAAAGCTGCTCGCGGCGAATGTTTTCAGGAGCGGCCGATTGAGCCGGTCGACCCGAGAAAAGAGTGAATAGATCAGAAGGCAGGCGAGCATTTTTTGGGGGAGCATCAGGTCGACGCCCCCCCACTCAAGCGCCGGCTTGTGCAGGCTTCCCGCTCCGCTGAAGCAGAGGGCCTGGGCCAGTGCCAAGCCGAGAACACCGATGCCGAGCCACCCCTCGCGGCCAGCCAACCGCCGCAGCACCTCTTCGCGGTCGATCGCCACGTTGATCCCCAGCAGATAGACCGGCGTGTAATAGACCACCGACTGGGCAACCGAGAGATTTTCCACCGGCCGGTGGATCAGCATCGAGAGCGCCGTGCCGAGCCCCGTGATCGCCAGCCGGGGAGCGAGCCCCAACCGGCCATACCAGCGAAACAGAGGCGAAACTACAAACATCACCATGATGAACGGCACATACCAATAGCCGACCACATGACTCCCGTTTGCCAGAAATGCGCACGCCCTGCCGAAAAAATCACGGGCCGGCTCCCAGAGCGCGGAGAGCCCCGTCGCCCCGTGCAGCGGCGTCCAGTCGGTGTGCCGGGCGGCGTAATAGGCCACCGGCAGTGCCGACATAACAAGATAGGGAAGCAGCACGAAGGAGAGCTTTTGCCGCAGAAATCGCCGGAATTCGAATGCATCCGGATGGAGATAGTAAAATAAAAACCCTGAGATGAAGACAAACAGTGCGGTGCCGCCCCTCAGCAGGTTGAGCAGCACCCGCTCCTGAATAGTGTCGGCGTGCATCCCACTGAGATAGCTGACATGCCCGGCGATGATCAGCAGGATCGCCAGACCGCGAAACGATTCAATCGCGATCAGATGGGGCTGTTTCAAGAGGTTATGCCTGAGGCTGGCAGGGGATACGGTGATCGATCGGAATGCGCAGCTCGAAGCCCCGGGGCTAGCCACGATCTGGTCGGAACCATGCCAGCGGATGCAGGCAGGCTCGGCATCCTACCCAATCGCCGCCAGCCCCTCCTTTTTTGTCAAGAACTCGGGCTTCACTGCCGATTGCGTTCTGGTAGGGTCCCGCTCGGGCTGCCAAACCAGGCGGACCCGCCGCGGGACCACCGCATTCTTTCATTTCCTGGAGCTGTCAATCGTGAAAAAGATCCTCTTGCTGGTGGGCGTGGCTGTGGGCGGGTTGGTTTACGCAGGCGCCATCCACTTTCAGCAGAATGGCAACACGATTGATATCTCGATCGACGAGCAGAAGGTGAAGGAAGTGGCGGAAAAAGTGATCGCCGAAGAGCAAGAGGTCATGAAAAACGCCGCCGCCGCCCACCCCACGCAGGCTCGCTGACGATTCGCTCCGACAGCCGGCGCTGTAGAATCGGGCCTTAATCTTCGTGCCCCTTGGGCAGTTGCAGAATTTCTGGCAACTGTTATCGGGGGCCAAGCAGCGGTTCTATGCCCCGGAGGCCGTCATGCCAGCCAGCCGTTGGAAGCCAGCAGGTCTGCAGTGGCTTCTCGCCACCGTCCTGACTCTGCTGCTCTTGCCAGTGGCGGCAGCCGACGATTTTGCCGCCGTTGCAAAGCTCGCCACCACGCGTGCCAAGTCGGGCACGCCGCAGCAGCGGATCGACGTTCTCGATCAGCTCAGCCGCTTTGCCACGCCTGAAGCGGCCGATCTGATCGTGCGGATCGGCTTCGGCTCCAAAGACCCACTGGTGCGTGCCGCCGCCGAACAGGCCCTGATCGCAACGCTTGTGGATGGAGATGTGCGGCAGCACCTGCTCAAGACGCTGGCCCGCGAATTGCCAAAGCCTGTCGCTTCTCTAGCTCCGGGCTTGGCGACGGCATTCCTGGCTGCCGAGCCAGAGGAGGCCGCAGCCGATCTGACCCGCTGGCTGGCCACGCAGCCCGATCAAAAACGGGTCGAGGCGCTCTGCTGGAGCGTGGCGACGGCGGCAGTCGAGCGGGGAGATGCAAAAGCCGTCACGATCCTCTCCCGGCTGGCCGACCTGCCCGCCTTCCAGAGCAACTTTTCGTTTCGCCGCGGCATCGTGCGGGCGCTGATCGCTACAAATAGCCCCGAGGGAGTGGCCGCGCTCATCGATATTCTCCCCACGCTACCGGGCGAGGTGCGGGCTGATCTGGTCAACTATCTCTGCGCCATCAGCGGAAAAAACTTTGGCACCGATGCGGTCGCCTGGGAGGAATGGTGGAGAGTCAGCCGGGAGGGTTTTCAATTTCCTCCGCGGCAGATCGCCTATGCCGCAGCGCCCGCCGCTGGCGTGGAAAACTATTACGACATCCCGCTCTATGCCGAGCGGCTGGTCTTTGTGCTCGACACCTCCAAGAGCATGGCCGGCCCGCGACTGGAGGCGGCCAAGCGGGAGCTGGTATCGGCGATCTTTGCCCTGCCGCCAGCGGCCCGGTTTACTGTGGTGGCCTTCAACAGCTCTGCCACCGCTTGGCAGAAGCAATTGACTCCGGCGACCGATCCGGCCAAGCAGGCCGCCGCTGAGTTTGTCAGCCGGCAGCAACCCGATGGTAAAACGGCGTCGTTTGATGCCCTCGAGGCAGCTTTCACATTCGACCCCGAGGCAGTCTATTTTCTCTCGGACGGCAATCCGACCACCGGTAAAATCATCGATCCGGCCGCTATCGTGCGGTATGTCAGCGAGGCGAATAAACTTCGACGGGTGTCGGTGCATACGATCGGCGTGATGCCCGACGGAAACCTGGCCGATTTTTTGCAAACGCTCGCCAGAACCAACTACGGGTTCTACCGCCACGTCGCCGAGTGACCCGCCGTTTCCATCGGGTGGCTTCTTGACTGTCCGTAGAAAAAATCATCCCTGACCCTCTGGTTTAAATACAGCCCACTCGGCCGACCGCAGGAAACGCCGAGGGTTTCCTGGGTCGACCACCGCCGCATCCGGCGGCGGGTACTTTATCCACAGCCTGTTCAGCTTCAGCCCAGATCGCCACCACTCCCCCGAGGCTTTGTGCTGTTATGAAGAAATCGATCACTGCAGAGTGTCTGGAGGCAGTCAATCTGGCTCTGGCCGGGAACTGGGAGGCAGCCCACGCAATCGTGCAGGAGCATGAGGGAGATCCCACGGCCGACTGGATCCATGCCGTGCTACACAAGATCGAAGGGGATGATGCCAACAGCCGCTACTGGTATCGCCGCGCCGGCCGCCCGACGCCTGCTGCAGGCACTGACACGCAGGCCGAGCTAAAAGCGATTCGAGCGTCGCTTGCCAGCGGGCCAACCACCGGCTGACGGCCTGCACGCGGCAGTCGACCACGGTGGCCCAAAAAAGGTTTCGGCGGCGGCTCCGTCCTTCTGATGAAGAGGTGAAGCCCCCCGGAATCTGGACCACCATGGATGAGCTTTTCACAGGCGCTCGAGGACTTGCAGAGGCGACGGCCTGTGGGGCTGACGGCGAAGTGTTGCAGGGCGTGATCGAGGAGGCCCGCGCCGCCTCCCGCGACGACCGGGCTCACTTTCGGCTGGCGCTGCTCTACCCGGCAAGTGTCTGCGGCCTTGCCCTCCTCGGCATCCTCTGGACCACGCTCGTCAACGATCGCCTCATGCAGGGGGTCGAAGACTCGTTTCTTGCGCCTCCGATTCCCGTGCCTCACTTGCTGCCGTTTGGTCTCGGCCCGCTCGACGTGGCCTTCGCGGTCGCCGCTCTCCTCGCCGCCGCGGCACTGGCCCTCTGGATTCTTCGCCTCGGCCGCCAGAGCGGTCGCAACGCGGCTGCCGCTGCCCAGTGCGATGTGCTGGCCGAACTCACCTCCTGCGCCTGCCCCCCCGCCACCAGCGACCGGCTCTCGCGAGGAATCGTCGCCGATCTCGATCCCACGCTGGCCAGTGCCACGCCGCCGCTTGTCAGCTTTGCCCAGTCGCCGGCCGACATCGACGAGCGGGCTGCCCTCCTGCGGGCCACAGCCGGGTTTTATCGCTCGCTCGACGACCGCCAACGCCGCTCGGTGCGGCGGCTGGTGCCGATCGTCGGCAGCCTGATCGCGGGGATCGCTGTGCTCTGCTACGGGCTGGCCCTCTTCCGCCCGCTGACCAGCCTCTTTGAGTCGCTCGCCTTCACCCACACGCCGATCGGCTCCCGGGGGCAGCCATGAATCGTCCAACCACTCCCGGCAGCGCCCCCCCGCGGAGCGAATCGGTGATCGCGAAGCATGTGGCGCACGCCCTCGAGCGGCACCGCGACTCGGCCCCCTTCGTGCGCATGTTGGCTGCGGAATTGCCCCCTTCCGAGCAGCGGCCTTGGCTGAGAATGGCCGATGCCCTCGCGACCGGCGACATTCAGCAGGCCACCGCTGCCGCCAGCGCCACGATCAGTTGCTGGATCCCGCTGTTCGCCTCGGCCGCCGGCGAAGAGCGACTGCCAGCCCGGCTCCTCCAGATGGCCACCTCCCCGCCGCGGGCCGGGGAGCAGGGGTGGCTGGTGGTCATCTATCCGCTGGCGCTGGCAGCGTTCTGCCTGGCACTCCTCACCGTCCTCTCCAACACGCTTCTCCCCACGATCGAAGCGGCCCTGACAGCCTTTGGCACAGAACTGCCGCTGATCACGCGCATCGCCTTCGGCATCGGACCGTTCATGGCCAGCATCTGGCAGCCGGCCATCGTGATGGTTGGTCTTGGGATTGTCGGCATGTGGCTGGCGGCACGCTGGTCGGCCAGCAGTTCCGCCACGGCTGCGCGTTTCACCCGCTGCCTCGGCCGCCTCGTGGCTGCCGAGATCCCCACAGAAGACTCGATCGCGATTGCCAGCCGGGCTGTTGCCGCCCGGGGCCTCACCGCCGCAACTCCCCGCCGGCCGCTGTCATTTGCCGCCGTCGCCGCCCTCGACTTCGCGCCCAAAACCGCCGCCGTGCTGCTCGACGCCGTGGCCGATTGCCACGACGACCAGGCCCGCAATTCGCTGAGCGTGAGCCAGTGGTTCACCGGCCCGGTGATGATCGGCCTCGTCGGCCTGCTCGTCGCGTTTATCGCCATCTCGGTCCTCATGCCCCTGGTCAAACTCGTCACCGCCCTCAGCTAGTTGTCCGTGGAAACGGTCATCCCTGACCCATTTCCATTGGGAGCGCCCGCAGAAAACGCCAACGGTCCTGGGGCGCCCGCCGCCGCCTCCAGCGGCGAACCTTTTGAGCCTTAGCCCCACACCGATCCACATGCCCGATAGCCTCCTCCCTAATCTGAGTCGCATGCTCCGCCGTCACTGGCGACAGACCACCTCCTCGTGGGCGACCCGCGCGGAGAGTGCTGCAGTGGTGCGGCTGGTGGCGGCGGCGGCAGCGGCGGGCGTGCCGGCAGCGACGCTGCTCGATGCCTGGGCCGAAGACAGCCGGGGGGGCCAAGGCACCCGCCTCGAAAAAGCCGCCCGGCTCCTGCGGCAGGGAGCGACCGCCTCAGAGGCAGTGGCCGGTGTGCCGGGGCTGGTGCAGGACGACCATGCCGTGGCCCTCGCCTTCGGCACGCGGATCGGCCTGGTGGGACCTGTCGTGCAGGCCGCGCTCGCTGGCGATGATCTGCTCGACCCTGCAGTCGGCAACACCCTGCGCAGCGCCTCGGGCTTCCTCGCCGTTCCTCTCTTCATGCTGCTCCCGCTGTCGGGATTCATGACTCTGAAAACCACCCCCATTCTCCTGCATGAGCTGCGCAACTTTGACATCGTTGCGCCAAACGCAATTTTGCGCGGAATAGCTTTCAGTGGCTGGATCTTTTGGGTTCCCCTCGGCCTTCTGGCCGTCGTAGCCATCATCCGGTGTTCGCCGCCGCTCAAGCGTCTGCTCACGCGGCCGCTGACCCGCTCGCGGCGGATTGCTGCCGCGCTCGACGCGCTCGCCGTTGCCGAAGCTGGCGGCCATCCCGCCGCTGAGACCGCGCCGGTGCTCGCCGAATGTCAGGTCGATCCCCGGCTGGCGAAGATGCTCGGAAGATTAACCCAGCCTGGCCCGCTCGGCAGCCGGCTCGCAGCAGCAGGGCTGATCGCTCCCCAGGAAGCGGCTGAGATCGATACGGCCGGCCACGATTCGCCAGCCGCCCTCGAACGGGTGGCAGCCGCCCAGCGGGCCCGCTCGCGCCGCTGGCTTGTCGCCCTCGGCGAGGCGATCGTTCCCTGCTTCGTGCTGGCAATGGGGCTGCTCGTGCTGCTCCAGGCGCTCATCGTCTTCGCCTCCCTTGCGGAGATCATTAATGCGCTATCTTAAACCGTTGCAACAGCCCTCCATGGCCTTTTGCAACTCGGTCGGCCGGTGGAAACGCCAAGGGTTTCCACGGCCGACAGGCATCGCCTCCTGCGATGCTTTGCTCCCTCCACGTGCTCCCACAGTCGCGGCGGCGCGGCGGCGCGGCTTCACCACGCTGGAGGTGATCGCGGCGGCCAGTGTGATCACCGTGGCCCTTGCGTCGATCACACCCCTTTTTGTCAGGCATGCCCGGCTGGTGGCGGAGTCGCGGCGGGAGCGGATCGCGCTGGAAGAGCTGGCCAATCAGGCCGAGCAACTCGCGGTCGTCGCCGGCGGGGATCTTGCGCACCATCTCGCCACGCTGGCTGTCTCGCCGGAGGTGGCAGACCATCTGCCCGGGGCCCGGCTGCAGGCCAGCCGCGGCGTGGCGACTCCTCTCGGCGAGCCGATCGTGCTGTCGCTCACCTGGAACTCCCCCGGCCGCGACGATCATCCGCTGGCACTGATCACCTGGCTGCCGATCTCTCCGCCACAGACGGAGAAAACCCCATGAACCAGCGCATCCACCCGCAGCGCCGTACCGCCGCTTCACTGCTCGAACTCCTCGCCGCCATGTCGGCCGCATCGATTGTGACTGCCGCGGCCGCCGGCCTCGTGCACAAGAGTTTTTCGCTGGAGTCGCGGTCGCGCAGCACCGTGGCCGAGGAACGCACCGCCCTCAGGCTCGCCCGGCAGTTTCGGGCCGATATCCACACCGGTCTCTCGGCCACCTGCTCCGCCGATCCGGCAGAAGAAACAACAACAGAAATTGTCATGATCGCGGGGCCAGCCGGCAGCGTGGTTTACCGGCGGGAAGAGACGGGGCTGGTGCGGATCGAGACGGCCGTCGCCGGAGGCCTCACCCGAGAAGATTTTGTGTTCTCCCCGAGCGTGTCATGGGCCGCGAGGAAACATGGCCGGCTCGTCACGCTGCAGGGCAGCGCAGCGGCCACTTCTACGCCTTCACCTAACCCGCAGCGGCCGCGCCCCGCAATCACGATCAGCGCCGCCCTCCCGTCGGCTCCGGCTGCGCCACTCCCCACGGGAGACGCACGATGATCCAGCCGCTGTATACGCTATCTATCTGTGGAAAAAGCCATCCATGGCCTTTTTCCACTCGGGCGGCCACATCAAAAACCCCGCGACGGGGGAGCGTGATGGTGATAACGCTGGTCTGCATGGCGGCGTCGCTGGCGCTGGCGATGGCAATGCTGCGGAATGCGGGGATGACCCGCCGCTCGCTGCGCACCGAGCGCGACCTGCGGCAGGTGGAGTGCCTCCTCGCGGCGGCGGCCGATCTTGGCCAGCGCCGAATGGCCGCAGGGGCTCCCCTCGATGAAGTGATCCTGCTGCCGGCTGCCGAGCTTTCCGGCTCTGCCCGGATCACGCTCGCCCCGGCCGCTGCCCCCGGCGGATCGCTCCAGATCGTTGTGGAGTATCCGCTCGAAGGTCCGCTCACAATCCGCCGCTCGCGCACGATCATGCCTGTTGCTTTTTCCTCCGGCCCCGTTGCCCCTCTCTCTTCTGCCACCCCCGTTCAGGAGTCTCTGCCATGAGCCATACCAATCAAAACGCTGCTGCCGCAGGCCGCCGAGCGACATTCCGCCGGGGGTTCACGCTCGTCGAACTGCTGGTGGTGATCGCGATCATTTCCACTCTCATCGGCCTGCTGCTGCCGGCGGTCCAATCCTCCCGCGAGGCGGCCCGACGCTGCGGTTGCTCGAATCATGTGGCTCAGATCGGCCTGGGCCTGCACAGCTATGAGTTTGCCCACGAGGCGTTCCCCGCCGGAGTCTCCGGCGATACAGGCCCGATCCGCAACCTTCCCGAGGGGCACCATGTCGGCTGGATGGTGCAAATTCTGCCCTTCATGGAGGAAACACGCCTCGTCCGCCACTTCACCGCCGCAGACGGCGTCTACGCTCCTTCCAATCGGTTGGTGCGTGAGGCGCGAATCAACTGGTTGCTCTGTCCTTCCTCCCCCACCGAGCCTTTGCGCACCGGCGCTGATGGCAACACAGTGGCTGTCACCAGCTATGCCGGGTGCCACAACGATGCCGAAGCCCCGATCGATACCGACAACCGGGGCATTCTTTTTCTCGAGAGCCGGATCCGCTTCTGCGATATCGCCGACGGCTCTTCCAACACGCTCCTCATCGGCGAGCGCTTGGGGAGCGAGGCCGATCTCGGCTGGGCCTCGGGAACGAGGGCCACACTGCGCAACACATCGCTCCTTGAGCGCCGCGCTCTCACCTCCCGCGGCGACGCCCCCGCGCCCGAGGATCCGCTGGTCGTGGGTGGTTTTGGTAGCGAACACCCCGGGTTTGTGATAGTGGGGATGGCGGACGGCTCCGTGTCAGCGGTGGCCTTTGATGTTTCTCCCACGCTGCTGCGGCAACTCGGCGACCGCGCCGACGGCGAACTCCCTTCCCGCGACTAACGACCGTCGCTCGTCGCTGATATTTTTTTAGTTTCCATCCTGACACAAAAGCCCACGCCACCGAGGTAGATGCCAGCGGACACAGTCGACGCTGAAAATCTGAAGCAAAGAGTGCCCACTCGGTAGCTCACGGGGATTGCCCCCGCCGAGGGCCCGGCTGGCGGTTTCTGGGGCAACAACCGCCGCATCCCAGCAGCGGCCCTCTCTATCGATAGCCCGTGGTTTCCCTCGGTCCGAGCCAGTATTGCAGCAGTTCAAGGGGGGGTGCGAGACTGTTGGAATGACAAACCGCGTCGAACAGATCACCGAGCAAGTGAAAACGCTTTCCGTGAGCGAGCGGGAGGAATTGCTGTCTTGGCTCGCCGAATTTGAGCTCGGCCAAGCCGACGCCTGGGATGCCGAGATAGCCCGAGATACGCAGCCCGGCGGCCGGATGCAACGCGTACTCGACTGCGTGCGTCGCGATATCGCCGAGAACAGGACGAAGCCGCTTCACCAGGTCATCAATTCCTCGGGAGGATGAGCCGTGAGCCGCATGATCTATTGTGCGTTCGTTGTTTTGCTGTTGGGTGCCTCCGCATCGGAGGCGTTCGCTTTAGGGGGCGATCACCCGCCCGGAGCGATAGCTCAGGAATACAACAAGGAATGGCCCAAGGGGTTGCCCGCCCTTATCAACTCAAGTGAACGCGTCTGGGGGCAGTGGGTCAATCAGGGCGATTTCTTCTACTACCGCGGCGACGCCGATGCCTTCAACGCGTTCCTCGCGTCCTATGGAAAGCTGCCGAGCACTCCCTTGGCAGTCGTCCTCCACGCGGCAGCCAAGCCGCTCACAGGCCCACTCGGTGGCGAGCAGCAGATT
>CAISJI010000271.1 GCA_903885565.1 uncultured Planctomycetaceae bacterium | reverse complement strand
GGTGGAAACGCCGAGCGTCGCGGCGGCAGTCTCCTGATCGAGCCCCAGATACCAGAGATATTGCACAGCATCACGCTGTTCCTGCGGCAGGGCCTCGACCGCCTCGTGAAACCGGGTCCAGTCGTCGAAGGAACGATCCTCGGCCGTTTCGGCATGGAGCCCCGACACTGCTGAAATGGCCCACCGCTCCCGAACCCGATTGCGGCGGATCATGTCAGAGAGTTCGCGATTGAGTTGTGTGACTGCCAGCGCGATGACACTGCGGGGCGAGGCCAATTCTTCGGTTTGCATCGCTCTGTCGAGCCTGATCACGGCGTTGTGAACCAAGTCGCTGGTGTTCTCGAAGCGCCGCAGATGGGGATAGCGGGAGAGCATGCGGTGGGCCAGCGTTCGCATCCGGGCCAGGTTGTGCTCGATCGAACAAGCGGGGGAAGAAGTGGCGCCACCGGCAGGGGAGACGGATTGAAAAAAGCCAGGCATACCTTGCCTCGTAATGTCATATCAGGAGTTGTTCAGTTCACTTCAGCCACCAACCGCCGCTGATGGTCTGCATTCCCCGGTTCGCTCTCCGTTCATCTGGGAACGGAAAAATTTTTCTCTGCCCCGTGTCCGCTTTTTCCGACTCATCCGCCAATAGATAAGGAGGCTGTAGTCTGGTTATGACCAACGGGCTGGCGTTTTCGCCGCTGGCCAAACTGCGCGATAATCCACATCCTCCCGCCAAACATCTCCACCTCCCAACAGGCTACCCATTCCGCCAGCATCCCTCAAGGATCGGTTTTTTCCCTAACCAATGGCAAATATTTGAGGGCCCGGTTGGTGGCTCCCGGGTCGAGCGGCATGCCGTTGGGCAAGTGCGCGCAGAGACGACGTCTGCTCGGTGTACGGCGGCCATTGGTCCGCTGCGCCAGACGCGGCCCAGACGACGAATCGGCGTGAATCGCCCCGACCGGATCCCGGAAACGGGCGTTCAGGCGTTTGGGGGAACGGAGCCCAGCCCGGAAATTTTCCAGAACTCAAAACGCATATCCATATGCGGCATTGGGTTACGGAGGTGGGCAGCCATGGGAAGAGCAGCACCCAAGACATCAGTCGCCCCGGCCTTCCCACACATTTTTCTGGCCGAAACATTTTTTGTCCGCTTTTTTTGAGGAGTCCGCCAAGAGAGGTGTCAGAAATTTTCCTGCAGTTCGCCGCACACCCCTCTGGAGCTTCTTTTTTATGAATATCTGCATGAGTCGCCCCTCTATGAGGGCCTGTTCGCTGGGAATCGCCGCGCTCGCGTGCCTGCTGGCCGCCCCGGCGCTCGCTGGCACGGTGGACTACGTGATGGTGCCGGTGGGGAACCCCGGCAATGCGGCGGATCCCCGCTCTGGCTTAGGAGCCGTGTCGTATTCCTTTCAGATCATGAAGTTTGAGATCACGAACGATCAATACACCTCTTTTCTCAATGCCGTGGCCGGAACGGACTCTTACTCACTCTACAATCCGAGTATGGGGAGCGACGCACGCGGTGGAATTACGCAGAGTGGTTCATCAGGTAGTTATGCCTACGCCGTCAAATCGAATATGGGGGGCAAGCCGGTTAACTATGTCAGCTGGTTTGATGCAGTCCGGATGGCCAACTGGCTGCAGAATGGACAGGGCGGGGGAAGTACGGAGACGGGCGCTTACACGCTCGTGGGAGGTCAGACGAGCGGCGCACCTCCGGCGAGAAACCCGAGCGTACAGTTCTGGATGCCAGACGTGAACGAGAGGTACAAGGCTGCGTACTACAAAGGCGGTAGCAACAATGCAGGCTATTGGAGCTACCCGACTCAAAACGACACGGCCCCGACGGCGATAACTGCCGACGCGATTGGTATCGGTTCGGCTAGCAGTACAGGAAACTTCGCCAATTTCTTGTTAGAAGCCGACTGGAATGGGATGGATGGTAACGTCACCACTGTTGGCACTAATGGTGGTCCGAGTGCGTACGGGGCCTACGACATGGGAGGAAATGTTTGGGAATGGACGGACGGTGATTTCTATACGAGCCGCGGGCGGCGGGGCGGCGGTTGGATGAGTAGTGATTTGGGGTTGAATTGGGAAGGCGGCAACGAGCAGTCCACTTCATTTGAGCAGCCCGACTTCGGTTTTCGTCTCGCTGGCCCAGCTGGGTCTCCCGTTCCCGAGATCGACCCCAGTTCGTTCGGCAGTGCCTTCGCCCTGCTGATCGGCTCGCTCGGCTGGATGGAGCGGCGGGCTCGCAGAGTTATTGGGCTCGTGACGGCCACTTGAACCGGTTTGATGGGTTGATGGCTTGATCCAGAGGCTATCCAAAAACCGGACTGGGCATCGCTCGCTATCGGCGGGTTACTTCCGTGGGTTTCTGCAGTTTCCGTGGCACTCTTCTGGAACTCTTTTTATGGCGACATGCATGAACCGTGGCTCTGCGAGGGGCCGTTCGCTGGGAATCGCTGCGCTCGCGTTCCTGCTGGCCGCTCCGGCGGTGGCTGGCAGGGTTGATTACGAAATGGTGACGGTGGGGGATCCGGGAAACGGCAATGACATTCCCCGTTTTGAGGGAAATGACGCAAGTTTCGGAGGCGTGGACTACATCTACCAGATCGGCAAGTACGACGTGACGATTAGCCAGTACACGGCGTTTCTCAATGCGGTGGATCCCACCGGCACAAACCCGAATGACCTCTACAACCCGGCCATGGCCACCGATCTGACGATTGCTGGCATCTCGCTCAACAGCGCTGCAGCCAATGGATCGAAGTACGCCGTGATCGGCCCGTTCGGGGAAGCAGGTGGGCAGTCTGGAGCCGACCGGCCGGTCACGTACGTGAGCTGGTTCGACGCTGCAAGATTTGCAAACTGGATGACGAACGGACAGGGGAATGGCAGTACAGAGACCGGGGCATACGATCTCACCAACGCCCCCCCAGGCGTGGCTCCGGGAAAAACTTCCGGAGCCACATACTCCATCCCGACCGAAAACGAGTGGTATAAGGCCGCCTATTACTCTCCCAGCTACGGCGGACCGGGCGTTCCTGGCTACTTCATCTATGCCACGCAGAACGACCTGGCCCCGGGCAACCAGATAGGAAACATGGCGAATCAGGCAAACTACGTGACCAGCAACGGGTATTCCGTAACGCAGGCCGGTTATTCGAGTAGCCAAAACTTTCTGACCGACGTGGGTATATACACAAATAGCGCGAGCTTTTACGGCACTTTCGACCAGAGCGGAAACGTGTATCAATGGAATGACCTCGATGGCGTGGCGGGCACGCCTCGTGGGCTTCGGGGGGGCGATTGGGCCGACGGCGAGGACCCGTTCGTCTTGTCGTCCTCCTGCTTTGTCCATCTCGATCCAGAGTTCAGTAACGGCAGCCTCTACGGCTTTCGTCTCGCAGGCCCGGCCCCCGTCGCCGTTCCCGAGATCGCCCCCAATTCGTTCGGCAGTGCCTTCGCCCTGCTGATCGGCTCGCTTGGCTGGATGGAGCGGCGGTCCCGCAGAGTTTTTGGGCTCGTGACGGCCACTTGAACCGACTTGATGGGTTGATGGGTTGTTCCAAAGGCTATCCAAAACCGGGCTGGGCATCTCATGGATGCCTGGCCCGGTTCATTCTTTGTGGGCAAGCGAATCAAGGCCCACCGAAGGCGACAACGCGTCTCACGACGATTGGCACCAGTCCTTTTCCAGAAAGCAAAACGGATGTCTATGCACGGCATTGGGTTATGAAGGATGGCAGCCATGGGAGGAGGAACACCCCAGACATCAGTCGCCCCCGCCTTCCCACAGAAAAACCTGTGGACCACGATTCCGCAGCCACGGAATTGCCCACCCGCTCGTTCCAAAGTTGGGCGTTGCCCAGAGGTACCGAGGGAGTTGATGATCACGGCCCGCTCCGTTGGACTATGCCTGAGCCTGGCCATGGGTGTACCCCATCATCTGATCCTGCTTCCTCTCAGAGACGTGGCCGAAACGATCGGCATCGCACGCCGCGATTCCTCAGCGAGTTTTCGAGAAACCCACGCTCGCTCAGCGCATGCCCGGGACATCCCAGAACCAGATCTCGCTGCGGCGTTGCCGATCGTCTTCACTTGATGCCCACAGGGCCACATCAGCCACGGTTCGGGCGGCATCGCGCTGGCGGGCGATCAACGGCAGGCCAGCCACTGTCGATGCCGGTCCGAATTGGGGATGCTGCAGCGTGGCCACGGCCCGGGCCTCGTGGCGGAAGCGTTGCCGCTGTTTGCTGGAAAGCGCACCGGCAAGGGGGAGCGGTTTGGGGACGCCCCGGCAGCTGTGCGAGATCTGCTCCGCCGCGTCGATGCGATTCACAACTCACTCGAACGAGAAGTCTGGCAATGTCTGGCGCAGCGCATCGCGGCCAGCCCGCCAATAGCGGCGCAGCGTGCGGGTGGAAACGCCGAGATTGGCGGCGGCAGCTTCCTGATCGAGCCCCAGATACCAGAGATATTGCACGGCATCGCGCTGTTCCTGCGGCAGGGCCTCGACCGCCTCGTGAAACCGGGTCCAGTCCTCGAGGGCGTGATCCTCGGTCGCCTCGCCGGAAGCCGATGCCCCTGCGGTGCGCTCCCAGCGCAGGCGGGCATTGTTGCGGCGGATCATATCGGACAGCTCGCGATTGAGCTGCGTCACCGCCAGCGCGATGATACTCCGCGGCGAGCCGAGTTCGGCAGAGGCGAGTGCCGTCTGCAGGCGCACCGCAGCGTTTTGCACCAGATCGCTCGTATCCTCAAACCGGCGCAGCTGCGGATGGCGGGAGAGCATCCGATGGGCCAGCGTCCGTAGACGGGAAAGGCAGAGCACAATCCGTTCGTCGCGGGCATTGTCGCGCTGCCAAAACCCGAAGATGGAGCCGAGCGAATCGGATTCCATAGTCTGCTGCCTCTCCTCGCCCCCGTGGGCTCCACCCGGCCTCAACCCCACGCCGTGTACAGGACAAACCAAACCACTTCCAGCGGGCACTCGCCCCCTCACCAGAGAGCATGCACGCGACAGCGATCGATCGCTCTCTGCGCAGCAGGCCATGACGCCGTTTGTCGGCATTCATCCGGGAAAACTTGAGGTTTTTTTGTCCGGTTTTCCGGGCGATTACGCCTTGGAAGATTGGGAGTCGGTGCGCGCTGCAGACGCCAGCCTATCGCCCCCTTTCCAGTCCGTCCAGAACCGGGCCAGCAATTCCTCGTGAGAATTCCGTGAGGGGCAGTACCAGGCTTGGCTGATGCCCGGGAGCCCCAGCCAGATGAAGACCAGAGAAAAGAACCGCCACTTTTGTCGCGAACTCGAGTCGGGCTCTGCCGGCCACCAGAGTTCAGGAGCCATGCATGAACGCCGAAAACCACTCCGCCGGCCCTGGCCGGGAGCCCCAGAATAAGCCCCGCCAGATGCCCAGGCTCGACCGGCGCCGCCACGCCCGGCGGCTGGCCCTGCGGGCCCGGCTGGCGTCCCAAGCGCCGCCACTCTCCATGGAGGGGCTCGAGCAGCGGCAACTGCTGAGCGCCACGCCCTGGTCGGTGGAGGAGATGCGCAACAAACTGCTGGCGGTGCGTGACACGATCAAGGAAGTGACGATCGTCACTCATGGGTTTCAGCCGCCGGCTCCACTGGGTGGCGGCGATTCGCTGGCGTCGCTCTCCACCGCCATCTACGACCGCTCGGGGGCAGCGAAGACCTGGTTGCTCGATTACGACGTCATCAGCGACGGGGTGACGGGGAATGGCGTGTTCGGCGACATGGTCGGCGAGCGGGGCGTGGGCGTATTCGATGCGGAGCAGTCAAAGCTCGCCGCCGCCGCCCACCCCAGCGAGGTGATCCTCCAATGGGATTGGGCCAAGGAGTCGAATGAGACATCCGCTGGCTGGACGAGCGCCTCAGGCGACGCCCTGTTTGCGACGATGGTCGACCTAGGGCTGGTCTTCCCGTCGCTGGGATCGCAGAATCCGCTCACCTACCACTTCATCGCCCACAGCTTCGGCTGCGCCGTGACGAGCGAGGCGGTCGAGCGACTCGCCTCCTACAACGTCCATGTCGATCAGGTCACCTACCTCGATCCCCACGACTTCGATGGCGATGCGACATTTGACACCGCCCAGCAGCAGTGGACTGTCGGGGCGCCTGCCGGCTACGGCGCGGCTGTCTGGAACAACGTCGGATTCACCGACGTCTACTACCAGACCACGGGGGAACATGTCCCGCAGAGCCGGCCGATCCCGGGTGCCTACAACCGGTTAATGCAGCCGGCGGAGTTGGACGACGGCGGACTGACCGGCGGCGACCTGTTTGGCGGCGACCACACCGACGTCTGGAAGATGTTTTACACCGGCACGGTGATGAACACCGATTCCACCAGCGGCTTTGCCTACAGCCTGATGGCGGGGGGAGGCAAGGCCCCCAAAACAGCCCGCCCGGCCCCCAATTTTTATTCCTCCGGCCAGGACCACTCGTTCACACCAACGAACTACGTCACGCAGGACGGCAATACGCAGCTGTGGGTGGCCAATGAAGCAGGGCTGGCCGGCCTGAAGGTCACAAAAGACCAGGTGATCGCCGGGCTCTGGAATCCGCAGGTCAACCGGTTTGAGGTCTCCAACGGCGCAATCCAGTATCCCGGCACTTCGGGAATCAATGTGGCGGGAGTGCGCCTCAACTCCGACTACATCCCCGGCTGGAGCAACCATGGCGGGGGTGGCTGGGGAGCCGTCGTCAGTGCCAATGGCAACGCCTCCCTGCAACTGCAGTCGAGCACCCCCTCCCGGGCCCACAACCTGCTCTACGTCCCGACCGATGCCGCGGCGCTTGGCTTCACGATCAAGCGACTCACAGCCGGCCCTGCCGACTCTCTCGTGGTCCGGCTGGGCACGAAGGAGGTCGGCAGGGTCTCGCTCAATGGCGTCGATGATGGCAAGGTGCCTCGCTATCTGAATCTCGGCGGCTTCACCAACCGTGTCTCGGCGCTCAGCTTCACGATCGAACACTCCGGCAGCAGTGGGTCGATCGGGGCGGTGGTCCAGCTCGATGACGTGCGCTTCCTCACAGCCCAGGAGGCGGCAGCGGCAGCGGCCATTCCCCCGCTCTCCGGCCCACTCCAGCTCTCGTCGAGCCGTCCCTCGCGCACCGACGAATGGGATGTGCCGCAGGAAGGGGCCTTTCTCTCGTTCGATATGACGCGCACGAAGGCCAGCCTCAACGACTCGCTGGTGATCAGCGCCAACGGCCAGCAGCTCGGAGAGCCGCTGCCGCTGTTTGCCGTCGATCAGACAGCCGTCACCCGCCACATCTTCCTCCCGGAAAACCTCCGCGGCAGAACCGACCAGCTGACGTTCACCATCCAGCGCTCGGGCCAATACAATTTCGTCATCGACGGGGCGGTGACGATCGACAAGGTCCGGTTCACGGGGGTCACGGGGCTCACCGGCGATATCACCGAGATCAATTTTGCCGATCTGACCGGCACCTCCGCTGCACCGGCCACCTATAAGATCGCCAGCGTGGCGGCGGTCGATCCCACCGATCCCACCAAGTTGATCCGCCTGCAGATCCGCGATAACCCGCTCCGTCATGACTACGAACTCTTTTCCACCAATGCGGCCGGCCAGCAGATCCTCGCCGGCTACATGCTCTTTCCCGATCGGATCAAGTCGGGCGCCAAGGAGACCCCCGCCGAAGTCTTTACCAGCAGCGGCCGAGCCTGGTTCGCCCCCGCCACGGCGGCTTTCAAACGCATCGGCGACGTCACTTCCACGGCGAATCTCTCCCCCTATTTCAAACGCGATACCTCCGCCACGATCGCCGGCGACAGCGCTGCAGCCGATGCCGGCTTCCAGGGGAGGCTCATCTTCTCGGTGGAGGTCAAGCCGCAGGATGGCGTTTCCACCACGCGCACCGCTGCGGTCGAAATTGCCCCGGGGCACACCGGCGTCGATGGCCCCAAGGCCGATGGCAGCGGGATCAGCTCCCTCGCCGTCACCGCAGACAGCGCGTTCCTCAACGTCATCCGCCTCCAGCAGCGGCTCAACTACTGGGATGGCCAGACGGTGGCCGCCAAGACGATCACCGCCACCGACGATTCTGGCCAGACGCTGGTCGTGGATGGGATCATCGGCCCGCTGACTGAGGCGGCGATCAAGCGGTTCAAGGCCTCCACCGAGTCCGGTTCTGTGAGTTCCTCGGCCACGCGCACAGCCGATATCGCCGAGGGGAACACGCTGTGGCGGCTCAACCGCGTCACCACGCTCACGCAGGCCGACCGCGATCGGCTCGCCGAGAGCCTGCGCCGGGCAGCGGTGCAGTTCGATTTCACCAGCGTGGCCAAGTTCGCCGCCACGATGCCGTTTGTGAATCTGGCCGGGGTGGATGGCGTGTCGAGCGTCTCCCGCCTGATCGACAACGATCTCGGCCTCCAGTCAGCCCTCTTCACACCGCTGGCCAACTATCTCGCCTCGGCAGCCTCCCCCACGCTGGCCGGTCTGAAAACGGCCCTGGGACAGAGCGGCAGTCGCTTCCTCACGTTCAACGCCTTGATCGGCGATGAAGCGGAGCCGGGCCGGTTTGTCTTCGATGTGGCCTTTGAGCGCACTGTCACCACCTCGGCCGCGTTCGACATCGGCGGCGAACTCTCCTCGCGCGGCTTCAGCATCGCCTCTGAGGGAGATCTGGGGATCGACGTGACCGCCACGCTGTCGGCCGACCTCCGCTTCGGCCTCGACCTCAGCCGGGGCGATCTGGGGGGCAGCTTCTTCATCGAAACCTACGATCTGCCCGCTACTGAATCGCAGGGAATCACTGTCGAAGTCTCCGATTTCAGTCTGAAAGCCAACGCCTTCACGCTGAATGCCCCCTTCCTGGAAATCTCGATCAACAATCCCGTCCTCTCCGCCAGCGTTGCCGCCACCGCCACGCTCCCGATCACCACGCTGGCCGAACTGGAGTCGAAGCCGCTCAACAATCTGGTGAGCGTCGCCGGCAGTGGGTCTGCCTCGCTCACGCTGCCCGCCACGGCCACGATCCTCGGCGCCGCCCTCTCCGGCACGTTTGTCGTGTCCGACACCGACATCACCGATTCGATCGCCCCGACGCTCCAGCTCCCCGGGCTGTGCAACATGGCCCGGATGATCGCGCTCGATGGTACAGACGTGGCCGCCGCGTTTGCCAAGATCGGCACATTCCTCGGCGGGATCCGCTCCAGCGGCCTGCTCGACGACGCCATCCCGATGGTCGAGGGAATGTCGCTGCGTGATGCCGCCCGCATCGACGAGGCCTGGAATAAATATGTTGTCGATGTCTTCAAGCCCTCCGCCACCACCCAGCCGCCGGCGACATTCCAGGCGTTGCTCGACCGGCTCTCCCCGCTGCTCGGCGCCACCAAGGGCACCTACAACAAAGACACCTGCCAGTTGCAGCTCAACTTCGACCTCACCCGGGCGCTCGGGGGAGAGACGCGAACGCTCAATCTGAGCGGCCGTCTCGGCTCGCTGGCCGATCTCGCCTCCGCCAGCCAGATCACCACCTCCGGCGTGGTGGGGCTCAAGTTCACGCTCGGCTTCGATCTCACGCTGGTGGTGGGAACCGACTTCGAACTCAACGAGTCGACCAGGCTCTCCGCCCTGAATAATGAGGCCGGCCTCGGCACCACCGCCGCCGCGGGCAAAAACGACTTCTCGATCGGCCTCTCCGATGGCACGGTCTACGGGGTCAAAGTCAATCCGGCAGGCACGGTGGGAGAACTGCTCGGGCTGCTCAATGCCCTCGCTCCGGGCCGGCTCATCGCGCAGATCGAGCCGCGCCGGCAGGTGACCGCCTGGCTTTCCGACAACACAAAGCTCTCGATCGACGTCGATCCAGGCTGGAGCGACGATGCGGTCGCAATCCATGTCGCCAAGGTGGTGCCGGCCGGCACCACGCTGACGAAGATCGTCCACGAACGGCAGGGGCTGGTTCTCCGCGAACTGCGCGCCCCCGGGGCGACCGGCTCGCTCACGGTCACCCCGCTCAACGGCTCAAACGCCGCCGATGGCCTCGGCATTCTGCAGACAGTCGACGAAGCCGACACCACCGGCGAGTGGCGCGGCAGGCTGGTGATCCGCGGGCAGTCGCTCGACGGCATGTCGTTTGCCGACGCGGTCTATCTCGTGGCTGCCGCCCAGACAGGCACCACGGCCGCCAACTTCCCCAAGATCACCGCCACGGCCGAGTCGACCGCCGCCGCGATCGCCGCCACGGGTCATCTCGGCCCGGTGCGTATCACCGTCGCCAATGGCCAGGCCTCGGCGAAGATTTCCACCACGCTTTCGCTGATCGATCCCAATCTGGTGGCCAACACCGTCGGCCGGATCACGCTGCGGGAGATGGGAAAGCAACTCGCCTCGGCGGCCCGGCAGGTGAGCTTCAAGAATCTGCTCGGTGGCCTGAGTGCCAACTACACAATCGACGCCTCCGCCAACCTCAATCTCCCCGTCTCGGCCAGGGTGTTTAGCAAGCAGATCGATGCCACCGACGGCATCGTGGCGAGCTGGTCGCGCCACTGGGATGGCGTCACCCCCGACATCGATCTGGTGAGCTGGTTATCTGACGCCAAGGTGAAATATTCGTCGCTCCTCGACGATATCCTCGCCATGCGCTCCCTCAGCGCCGCCGACATCATCGCCGCCCTGCGCCGGTTCGTCGCCTATCTCTCCAAGGCAGGTGCCGACACCCCCGTGCTGAAAACGAAGGTGCCGATCGTCGACAAGTCGCTCGGCGAGATCATCAGCGCCGGCGGCGCCTTCGACAAACTCCTCGCCGCGTTTGAGAAGTCGCCCGGCACCGTTCTCGATGAGATCGAGGACGCGATCAACAATTCGCTCGGCCTGCCTGACGGGAAGCAGGTTTCGCTGGCGCTGGAGGGAAAGGTGTTCCGCATCCGCCTCCCGATCGAGGAGGCCGACACGATCCAGCAGGGGATCAATCTCGATCTCGGCAGCCTCGGGCCGGTCGGCAACACACTCGGCCGCTTGATCGACGCCCAGGGGAAGGCGCTGATCGACTTCAACTGGAAGGTCAACATCGATCTCGATCTGGGAATCGATCTGAGCGATCCGGACAGCCCGCGTGCCTTCCTGCGTGATTGGGATGGCACCACCGGCACGCAGGTAAAGCTCACCGCCGCCGCCCGCGGGCAATCGATCAACTTCTCCGCTGCGATCGGTTCGCTCGGCGTGCAGGTCAAGAATGGCTGGGTGGCACTCGATGCCGATGGCGTTGCCACCTCGGTCGACAATGCGTCGATCGCGATCCCGCTGCTCGGCGGCACGGCAGGCCGGCTCTATCTCGACCGGCTGGAGGATGCCACCTTCACGCCGACCGTCTCCGGTCGGTTTGGCCTCTCGCTGCCGCTGCAGGACAAGAGCGGGGCCTCACTCGATCCCAGCAAGCCGGCCCTCACCTGGAGCTTCGATCTAAAGGATCTGGCCAATCCCGGCACCAACTACGTGCTCCCCGACATCACCGCAGCGGCGAGCCGGCTGATCAGCGACATCACCACCTCGCTCGATGCCCTCTCCTCCGGCTGGGACGGCATATTCAAGCTGCTGGAAATCGCCGTCGACCGCAATGTGCTCTCCGCCAAGATCCCGCTGGTGGGCGATCAGTTGCAGCATGCGGCCCGGTTCCTCACCGATCTGCGCGAGAAGGGGCGCGATAATCTCGTTCCCTCGCTGCTCGGCAGCACGGCCTCCGTTACCGAGGTTCGCCAGCGGCTCTTCGAAGCCTTCAATTCGGCCAATCTCGGCTGGCTGAAAACGGCCGGCGGGGCGACCGGCACCTCGGTCAACGACATCAGCGTGTTCGTCGATGGAGCTCCCTGGAGCCCCGGCTACGTCGCCCCGAACGGCCAGTCGGAGAACGTCGTCTTCCGGATGCGGCTTGGCAAGGCGCTCGGATCGCTCGACATGCCGCTCGACAAGCTCGATTTCGCCCTGCCGGGCCTCGCCCTCGATGCCTCGGGATCAGTGAATGTAAAGATGGGCTTCGATCTGATGCTCGGGATCGGCATCAGCAAGTCGGGGGGAGTCTATCTGGAGACCAACCAGCGGCTCTCCAGCACGACGCAAGGGGAACTGCAGTTCACGCTCGACGTGACGATGCCACAGGCCTCGCTCACCGGCACGCTCGGCCCGCTCGCCGTCGAACTCACCAACCACATCACGGCCACCGACACGATCGGCTCGCATGTCACCGGCATCTTCAGCGTCGATATCAAGGATCCGGGCACCCGAGCGAATGCCGACGGCCGACTCACGCTCAACGAGATGTCGGCCGGCATTTCCAATGTCAAGAGTCTGCTCACTGCCCAGTTCGATGGCAGCGCCAATCTCGCCTTCGACATGAACATCGGCGTGGGATCGGCCTTCCCTTCGGTGTCGTCGCTGCTGACAGTCGACTGGGACTTCGCGCACGCCAGCACGATCCCCGGCGACGCCGCGCAGTTTGGCGGCGCGCCACAGGTGGCCTTTAACGATATCACGATCGACGTCGGGCAGGCGGTCAATAAGATCGTCGGCCCGGTGCTCTCCAAGGCCAACCAGCTGTTCGATCCGATCCGCCCCGTGCTCGACATGCTCACCGCCCCGGTGCCGGTGATCTCGCAGCTCAACGGGCCGACGTCGCTGGTCGACATCGCCAAGTCGGTCGGGGGAGGGGTCGGACAGGTCGCCGAATTTGTCGATTTCGCCAAGAACATCTCCGACATGTCCTCCCAGTCGGCCAGCTTCGGCAGCACGCGGATCAACATCGGCTCGGTGAAGCTCGCCGCCGAGGATGCCCTCGCCGGCAGCCTCAGCGATCTGGAATTCGACACCAGCGGCCTCAAAGACATGCGTTCGCTGCTGCCGGCACCGATCCAGTCACTCGTGAACTCCGCCGCCAAGCTCCTCGGCGGCAGCGATGCGCCCGAGGTTGCCTCCGATGACGAGGAGGGGTCGATCTCCGTCAACTCCGGCGGCAGTTCGACAGGCTCCAGCACCGGCTCTACGGCCCCCAAGGCGGCCGGGCTCACGTTCCCCGTGCTGACCGATGCCAAGAGCGTGGTCGGCTTGCTCTTCGGCAAGAATATCGAGCTGGTCCACTACGACATGCCGCGGCTGACGCTTGTTGATTTCAAGTATGCCGCCCCGCCGATCGCCACCCCTGTGCCCTTCGTCTTCGTGGAGATCGCCGGGCAGATCCATGCCAGCGTCGAATTCGACTTCGGCTTCGACTCCAGCGGGCTGAAAGCCTTTGCGCAGTCGAAGGATGCCGGCGACATTCTCAAGGGCTTTTATGTTGTCGACAACCCGGGCAATGAGGTGCAACTCGACGGGGCGCTGACGGTGGCGCTGGTGCCTCCCAAGATCCCCAAGATTCCACTCCCGGTGCCGGGGGCGCGGATCAGCGTCGACATCGCCGCCGGCGGCGGCGTCTTTGCGAACGTCGGCTTCGATCTGGCCGATTTCAACAACGACGGCAAGGTCTACTATGCCGACATCGCCGGCACCAACCCCGCCGATCTCTTCGATATCAATGGCCAAGTGTCGGCCAAGCTCTACGCCAAGGCGAATGTCAGCGCCTCGTTCAAGCTCTTCGGCAAAAAGAAGAGCGTCGACATCGTCAAATACGACAAGACGCTCGTCGATGTCACGCTCCTGAAGTTCGATCAGTCGGCCAATGCCCCCGCCCCGGCCACGCCGGCCGCGGAGGTGCCCGCCACGCTTTCCAATGGCGTGCTCTCACTGATCAGCACCTCCTCCAATGACGTCTTCGCAGTCTCCCAGTCGGCGAACACAATCACCGTCAGCCGCACCACCAACGGCGCCACCCTCACCAAGGCCTTCAGCGGCGTGGGCCGGATCGAGGGGGATGGTGGTCTTGGCGATGACAAGATCATCGTCGATAGCTCCGTGCAGGTTTCCACCCGGCTTGCCGGCGGGGCCGGCAACGATACCCTTCAGGGGGGATCTGCCAACGACGTGCTCAGCGGCGGCTACGGCGACGACACGCTCGTCGGCCAGGGGGGGGACGACACGCTCGACGGCGGGCTGGACAACGACACGCTTTGGGGGGGCGCTGGGGCCGACCGGCTCCTCGGCGGCGACGGCCGCGACACGATCTTCGGCGACCGCGACTACGACGCCAACTACGTTTCCGGCACCACCGATCCGCGACTCTGGCCTGCGCTTGGCACCGGCTCCGCCGATTCGATCGAGGGAGCCGCGGGCAACGACCTTGTCTTTGGCGACGGCGGCGACGACACGATCACCCTCGGAGCCGGCAACGACGAGGCCTACGGCGGCAGCGGCAACGATCGGCTCGTCGGCGGTGCCGGCAGCGACACGCTCTTCGGCGAGGCGGGGGACGATGCGCTCGACGCCGGCACCGGCGACGGCACACTCGAACCGGGCGTGGTTCACCTGCTCGTGGGTGGTGCCGGGCGCGACACGATCTCCGGCGATGCCGGCAATGATTCGATCTACGGCGATGATCAGGTACAGGCTGCCGATGCCAGCCCCACCGGAAGCGATGATCGGATCTTTGGCATGGGGGGCAACGATCTGGTGTGGGCCGGCGGCGGCAACGACACCATCCAGACGCTCGGCGGCAGCGACACGATCTGGGCCGGCCGCGGCGACGACAGCATCACCTCGGGCGCAGGCGACGACTACGTCTACGGTGAGTTGGGCAACGATCGAATCGATCTCAGCGCCGGCAACGATCTGGCAGTTGGCGGAGCGGGAGACGACCTGCTCCGCGGCGGCTATGGCAACGATTCCCTCTATGGCGACGGCTTCATCGATCTGCTGCGAGGCATCGAACTGGCGGTGCCGCCCGACCAGGAAGGGGACGACACGCTCTATGCCGGCATTATCGACGATGCCGATATCTCGGCGGGCGAACCGGGGGCCATCAATCTGCTCGTTGGTGGCGGGGGCAGCGACCTGCTCTACGGCGATCTCGGCGACGACTCGCTCGATGCCGGCGCTGGCGCCGACCGAATCTGGGGATTTGCCGGCGACGACACGATTTCTGC
>CAISJI010000270.1 GCA_903885565.1 uncultured Planctomycetaceae bacterium | reverse complement strand
TACCCCATAGGTAGATAGAAGAGAAGGAAGGAGAGAAAGAACTCTAAGAAGAATTGAACCGGTTCCGCAGTTTTACCGAGGTTAGTCCGCAAAAGTGCGGAACTAGGTCGGCATGGGTACGGAGGTTGGTGTGAGTGATCCGGCCTTGAGCATGGGCAGGAAATTCCTCGGCACCTCCACGATCGGGCCGCATCCAGTCCGGAGAGGCCCGGCTGTTGCTCCTTGTGATCCGCTCCGCTCGGCTGACGCTTGCCGAAGTGCAATTGGCTGACCTATCCTTCGGCCTGCCGTGCATGGCATGGGGCTCACGGCACGTGCCGCCGCTTGTCCTCGAAGAACTGCCACACCCGCTCTGCCCCTGAGAACGACGCGATGGGCGTGGAGCCTTGGCGGCGCGGCCTCGATCCGGGCCACCCGTGTCCCCCGGCCGAGTCGACGACAAACTCCGTCGCGGCACCCTGCGGAGTCGCCGCGTGGAACTTCTTGGTCACCGTGCCGCGGGTCTCGACCTCCGCCTCGGCCAGCGACCTGTTCACCTTCACCCAGAATCGCACGACCTCCTCCAGCGGCTTGAAGGGCGCCTGTTGCCCGCCGCGCACGAGCGGGTTACGGCTCATGCCTCCCTCTAGGGGCACCTCATCGTCTTTTGCCCCATTGATGATCAGGATTGGGAGTGGCACCGCCGGCGCGATGTCGAACGTGAACATCGAGGCCACGACCGGGGCGACGGCCGCGAGCCGCTCGGGCCGTGTTACGGCGTATACAAACGTCATCATCCCGCCGTTCGAACCGCCTGTCATGAAGACGCGGCTCGGGTCGGCCCCGTGTTCCCGCACGAGCAGATCGATCAGCGTATCGAAGTAGGCGATGTCGTCGGCGTGCTGCACCTTCTGCCGCAACAGGAAGCCGGTATTCCACGCGTGGCGTCCCTCACCGAACGACGTGCCCTCGGCATACACCACCATGAAGGCTTCCGCCCGCGCGACGGCGTCAAAGCCCGACTTGGCCCGCATTGCCTCCGCGCTTCCCATGCCTCCGTGAAGCACGATCACGGCCGGGCGCAGGGTGTCATGAGCCGCAGCGTTGACGACGATCGCCCGGCGATCCTGCCCTTTGACCGTAAAGGCGATGGTGCGGTCAGGCGGGCGGGCCGCCACAGCCTCACGACCGTCGCTCCCTGAGCCGGTGCCGGTCTGGTCTCCGAAAACCTGCTGGTGCGTGACGAAGTCGACGGCAGGCTGTGCGATGGCCGTGCTGCAGAGCAGCCGCTCGACGCCCAAGAAGATGGCCGACAGGATCACGAGTCCGAGAAGAGGCCGCGAGAGTGTGCGCGTCGCGTGCATGGCGATCACGGGTGGAAGGTGCGAAACGATCCGGCGAAAAAGATACACCTTCTGCCTTGAACGGCCCGCCCGCCCCCGAGTTGCGAAATAGCTGTCGCCTGCCCGAAGTTCCATGGCGCGGATGGGGGGGGGAGTTCCGCTGGAGTGCCCGGGCTGAAGCGGCGACATTCGACTCATTTCGTTCATCACCGAGCCGAGCCCGATCCAGAAGGTCTTCACGCATCTGGGCCAGTCGCTCAATTCATCCCCGGCTCCCTCACCACTCGCCTGACCCGCCCGCCACTTGCACCCTCCTGCCGCGAATACACACCGGCCCGATCCGCCGACAAGCATCTTCCGGAGGCCCACTGGCGCAGGCTCTCAATCTTGTCGCCCGCAGTGACAGCCACGGATGGGGTCGGCAGGCATACTGATGCTGGTGCCCGGCTGGTGGTGCTGCGAGAGGTTGCCGGGGCGATGAGGGGGCGTTACGGGCAAATTTCCTCCGCCGGTCGCCCTCGACCTATCCCAGACCCCCTGGAAATTATTTTTTTACTTCCCATGTTTTTTTCGTGTCGCAGCGGCCGTCGATCGGTGGCCGTATTCACGGTGCCGTTGATCATTCTGGTTGAGCGAATGCGCATGCGGCAGGGCCGTTAGGCCCCCCGCATGGGCTTGTGTTTGTGAGGGGTTGTGGTCACTTGGGTTCCGGGGGTTTCTTGCTGGCCAAACAGCCCAGCCGATTCCTGGTGCGGCGATGAGCTTCACTGCCACGGCATTTTTTCCGGCGGGAACGGAGCAACCTCATCACAATCAATCGCCTATCTCGGAAGGTTTTTTCTGGTGGGGGCACCGTTACGGCTCACCCGCCGGGCAATCTGGTGCTTACCACCACGATCGTCACAGCACCCCCCCTGAACTGTCCGGTCAGGGTTTTTTCGTCGCTGCGGGTCAAGTGTGTTGGGGGAATCATCGCGCTAGTGCTTCTGGCCAGTGGAGGCATGACGCTGCGGAGTGCCGAGGCGCAGGTTCTCACCGTCGACAGCGGCACGACCACGATCAGTTCAAGCACGAGTTACGTCTACACGAACGTGGCCACAAGCGTCAGCGATCTGGCCACTCTCGCAGTCACTACCTCTGGCACGCTGACAAACAGCGGCACACTCACCGTAGGCAATAGCGGCACCGGCACGCTGACCGTGAACGGCGGCAGGGTCACCAACAGGACCGGTATTCTCGGCTACAACGCCGGCAGCGTCGGCACGGCCACGGTGTCGAGCGGCACGTGGGCCAATAGCGACGGTCTCTACGTCGGCGTCGACGGCACCGGCACGCTCAACGTGAACGGCGGCAGCGTCACCAATACAACCGGCTATCTCGGCTACAGCGCCGGCAGCGTCGGCACGGCCACGGTGAGCAGCGGTACGTGGGCCAATAGCGGCGATCTCACCGTCGGCTTCGACGGCACCGGCCCGCTGCCCGTGAGCGGCGGCTATGTCGTCTACAGCAGCACCGGCACGCTGAACGTGAACGGCGGCAGGGTCACCAACAGGACCGGTATTCTCGGCTACAACGCCGGCAGCGTCGGCACGGCCACGGTGAGCAGTGGCACGTGGGCCAATAGCGCCGAACTTTGCGTTGGCTACGACGGCACCGGCACGCTGAACGTGACTGGCGGCTATGTCGGCAGCAACTGGGCCGGCTATCTCGGCGAGAACGCCGGCAGCATCGGCACGGCCACGGTGTCAAGTGGCACCTGGGCCAACAACGGCTATCTGTATGTCGGCAACAGCGGCACCGGCGCGATGAACGTGAACGGCGGCAACGTCACGAGCACTACTGGCTATATCGGCGCCAACGCCGGCGGCGTCGGCACGGCCACGGTGTCGAGCGGCACGTGGGCCAACAGTGGCGATCTCACCGTCGGCTCCAGCGGTACCGGCACGCTCACCATGTCGGGCGGCCTCGTGTCCGTGGCAGGCACGCTCTCGCAGGGCACCTACGGCACGATCAATCTCAACTCGGGTGGTACGCTCCAGATCGGCGTCGGCGGCTCAACCGGCGTGCTCGGCGTTTCGACGCTCGCGAACAACGGCACGCTCGTCTTCAACCGCTCCGATGCCTCCACTTACTCGGGTGTCATCAGTGGCACAGGCGCTGTCACGAAGCAGGGCGCCGGCACGCTCACGCTCACGGGAAGCAACAGCTACTCCGGAGCGACGGCTGTGGTTGAGGGGATCTTACGGTCAACGGAGCCATCGGCTCAGGCGACGTGACGGTGGCAAGCGGGGCGCTGCTCAGCGGTTCTGGCACGATCGGGGGCAATACGACGATTTACGGTGGCCACACACTCGGCGATCCCGTCGGCGTGCAGACGATCGCCGGCGATCTGGCCTACTCCCTTGAGTATGGAAAAGCGAGTGGTCCGAACGTGAATTGGGATCTGATGGCGGACACACCCACCAATTCCGGTCAGTTTGGCCAGGTGCAGGTATTGGGAAATCTCGACTTCTCCAGCACTACGGCATTCGACATGGCGTTCAACGGACCGGGCAGCACGGTCGATTGGAGCGACTCCTTCTGGGCAACGAATGAGCATTGGACGGTTTACAGCGTCAGTGGTTCGCTGACCAACTTCGCGAATCTCGTCCTGGCTGCAAACGAATGGCTGGACGGCGATGGGAAGGCGTTCAGCAGCTACCTCAGCGGGGCTTCATTCGAGCTGACGCAGGAAGACAACAATGTCATGCTCAATTACAGCCGGTCATCTTCCCCCATCCCCGAGATCGACCCCAGGTCCTTCGGCAGTGCCTTCGCCCTGCTGCTGGGCTCGCTCGGCCTAGTGGAGCGTCGGAACCGCCGGGGGCTGCGGCCTAAGATCGCCGGCGGAGCTTTTTGATCAAGTCACGTTTACAACCGGGCTGGGCATCGCAAGGTGCCCGGCCCGGTTTCATGTGGTGCCCGCACTACGCTCCGCTCAATTCATTCCCGGCTCCCGCACCACTCTCCGCATCCGACCGCCAGCCCGCTCCTGTTCCCGCGAATACACGCCCGCCCGATCCGCTGACAAACATCTGCCGGAAGCCCACTGGCGTAACCCTTCGATCTTGTCGCCCGCAGTGACAGCCACGGGTACGACGTTCTCGGGCGGCCTACTGATAAACCGGTGGCGGCACGGCCTTGGAAAAGTCCATGGCTGGTGACGGTTTTGGGGCGCCAGGAAGCCCGGTCAGCCACTGAGGCGACCGTGGAGCCGTCTGTCACCGTGAGCCGGAATCAGAGGTCGAAAATCCCGGATGGATGGCGGGCGTCTACAGGGCTGTAGGGAATGCCAGGAGGGGTGCCTCATATATAGTTAGAAGAGAGGAGAAGAGAAGAAGGAGCATAGAGAGGAGAAGGAACCGGTTCAGCATTGGTGTCGATGGAGGTCGGCATACGTGCTGAACTGGGGTCGGCAGAAATGTCGATGGTGGCGCTGCTGTCCGTTCTCTCCCGCCCGTAGCCCATCCACCGACTGAGGTGACAGGCAAGACCGACGACGAGCAAAACGTTACTCAGACGTCGCCCGTCGAGCTACCCGGGACCGACATTCATTGGTAGTGACGGGATCCCATATCACGATGCGGACAGCCCGCAAGAAGAGCCGCGTTAAGGCCGATCTGTGCCGACGCGTAAAATCCGGCCTTGAGCTCGGATAGGAAACTCCTCGGCACCTCCAAGCGAGGGCCGTATTCAGCCCCACCAGATCTGGCTGGTAACGCCGCTCGGCCGCCGCTTGACGAAGTGCAATTGACCGAGCTATCCTTTCGAGTTTTTTAAATCGCTTTCCAAGTCGTTTTCGATCCCCATAAATGTCTGTTTTCTGGATTCCGCCTCGATCGTCGGGGCAACTGGGCGTCTCAGGTCGTCGGCCATGCCATAGGGAAAACACACATTACACGCCACGTTCGATCATGGGCGCTTGCGGCCCTTCCGGCCTTCGCCATTAAAAAGTCTATAAAAACCAGGCTCTTTTTTGCTCGTGCGATGGCACTGGCCCTTGTGGCTGGCGGCATCGTGGCGAGCCTTTCGACGGAGGCCATGGCGGTTAACCGCACATGGACCAACGCCACCTCCGGAACAAACAGAAACAAGTGGGGCACGACCGCCACGACCGGCAGCAATTGGTCGGGCAACACAAACCCGACTTCCTCGGACACGGCCGTGTTCCTGGGGAACAACGGGGCATCCTCTAATATCGCCATCCAGTCGGCCAACGTGCCGGTTGGCAAAATCACTTTTGGCGGGACGTCTCAATACAGTTTTACGGGGAATTCTCTGGCTCTCAGTGGCGTCGGCACTCCCAATGTGGGGATCTCGAACGATGCCTCCGGAAAAACACAGACGTTTGCTGGGGTGACTGTCAGTTACCACACGGTCCACGCGAACTCCACTGCGGGTGGCAGTTTAGCACTCACCAGCGTCGACTTGCAGGGGAATTATTTCGCGGTGGGCGGCGATGCAACCGTGGGGAGTCTCACTGGCGTGGCAGGTAGCACGTACGAAGCCAAGTCTGGTTCCCAGTCTGTCAACTTCGCGGACGGGAATGCGGTTGGCACTCTGACGGTGAGCGGTGCAACCGTTGGCAGTTCGGGGGATAGCATTGCGACCTTCCTTGACATTCAGGGCGGCTCATACGCTGGGAATGCCACGTTCCTGAGAACCTCGATCACGTCTGGGAACCTTGACCTCTCGGGCAACGCTTCGTTGAATCTAATTGATACGACTGGGGCCTCCTACTCCCAGGGGGCAAGCGGCCTCACGAAGATGGACGTGGGCTACGATGGAAGTGACCCCACCTACAGCTACGTGAGCACTGCGTCTGGCGCCGGGTTTACGCTTGGTGGTGCGTTGTTGCTCGACGGAGCCGGAATGACCAGCAACCCGCTGGCGGTCGGTGTCACGTGGAATCTCTTCCAGGGTATTAACTTCACGAGTGGGAGCGCCAGTCCTCTCAACAACGCCTCCAACTTCTCGTCTCTTGTGCTGGCTGACTCGGGTGGCGGTTCCCCGTATGCCGGAACGTTCACGCAGCTTGGCCAGGAGTGGATCAGCCCGTCGGCGACCGACGGCACGTATCTCGTGTTCCAGGCCGCGAGAGGGAACCTTGTCGTGGTGCCCGATCCTGATCTCACCGTCAACAGCGGCACCACCACGATCAGTTCGAG
>CAISJI010000269.1 GCA_903885565.1 uncultured Planctomycetaceae bacterium | reverse complement strand
GCAGTCGAGCAGCATCGCGTGCCCCGCCTTGCCGCAGGCGACGGCGAACTGATCCATGATTCCGCATGGCACGCCGGCGAACTCGTGCTCCGCCCGCTGGGCCAGCAGGGCCTTGTCCTCAGGCGGCAGCTGCCGACCGCACAGACTCTCCACGACGGTCGCGATGCCAACTTCCAGCGCCGCGCTGCTGCTCAGGCCGCTACCGGCGGGGAGCGTTGAGGAGATGCGGCCGCGAAAGCCTGGGATATTCCAGCCGAGCCGTTGCAGGCCCGCGACCACGCCGCAGGGATAGGCAGCCCAGGTTCCCTTGAAGTCTTCGGCCTGCAGTGGTTTGTTCAGGTCAACGCGGATTGGCTCGTCGCCGTCACGGTCAGTGACCAGTTCCATGCAGCAATCGGCGGCCAGTGTGACGACGATCCGAATGTGCGGCTCGATGGCAATGGGAAGGACCAGGCCGTCGTTGTAGTCGGTGTGTTCTCCGATGAGATTCACGCGGCCCGGAGCGACCACCACAAAGCTCTTTGCCGCCGCGACTGCGGTTCCAGGCATCAGAATTTCCACGGGCACTCCATCAATACGGCCATCGGCCGATGCAGACCGCTAAAAACGCGGAAGCAACACTTTATAAGGGTCGTTTAGGAAGTCTGCAAGCGGGACTCGACGGAGTCGTCTCGGCTATCTGGTCACGGACGGGCCACGCCCATCTCGACCAACCGCTTGAGCCAACCGGCTTCTTAGTCATGCAGGCGGTTCTTGGCAGGGTTTGTCATGGCGTGGGATCCTCTTGGAGCCTTGGAAATGGTCTGTCGAGGCCAACAGACATTGAACCAGACACGATTCCCACCCTTGGTCCCTCGCTTGAAGTGGCCCGGAAAATGGTCTGGTACTCCTGCAGACCCGCCACGACCTGCCTGAAGCTCCCCATCTGGTCGCACACATTCCGGAGCCGCTGCAGCACGGGCCACTGGAACAGGCCGGTCGAGGAGCCTGCGGTCGGAGCTTGGTTCATGGTGACGGCCCATTTTCCGGGGCACATGGCTGACAAGACCCCCACGCACCCCAGCACCGACACGCTGAGATAATGCTCGGGTCCTCTGTAAAACCGGATCAGCCGGGTATGCCTGCCGGTGCTGCGCGGCCAGACCCAATCCATATTTCTGACGAGCGTTGGCACCTCGGCGACATTGCAGGAGTAGCTCGAGCAGCACAGTCCTACGATGCCGGCCATTTGGCAGAAGTCGTAGGTCAGGTTTCCGAGCATGACGTGGCTGAGCGGCTGGCCGGAGTGCTTGGCTATCGCGCGAATCTCCGTCACATACTCCTGCCCAAACATGCCGGCGACCATATTCACGAGCCAGCCAGCGAGCGTTCCGGCAGGTTTTCCCAGCGCTATCACGACGGGCTGGATAGCAAGTGGAAAATCAGCCACACGATGAGCGCAGAGTTTCGTGACGTCATCGAGGAGTCGGCCGATGTTCTTGGACTCCTTCTCGGCCACGTGTTTCCAGCGGATCTCGGGTGGGGCGGTGAGGTCGATGTCGTAGATGGGATAGAGAGTTTCGTCGTAGGGGGTGAGTTTCATGGGAGGTAGTGGGGTAAAAGTTGGGTGTTGGGGATGGGTTGGATATGAGTAGTGGGTTACGGCAACGGACACTGGCCACCGAGACAGCCGGAACCGAACACCGAGATTGTCTGGGAGTGACGCTGAAAAGACTCGGGTTTTTCACCGGCTATTTTCCAGCAGCCGTTTTCTTTTTTGAGGGCGACCAGCGAGACCACGTCGAACTGGCTGGCGGAGAGCTTGGCCCGGTACCTGACGGCCAGTTCGCACTTGGTGGAGGTTTGTTTGACCACGTGCGCCTCCAGCAGGTCGATCTCGATGTCGTGGCGGGTGAAGACCAGAGCTGTTTCCTTGCGGAGCTTTTTCTGAGAGCGCGCCGAGAAGCACTCTAAATAGCCAGCCAGATTTTTGACCGTGGCCATTTCAGCAGCCTGGCTCACGCAGTTCCGGGGGTCAGCCTGTTCGAGGGTGTCTGGAGCCATCGGGACTCTTTGAGGAGACTCGCCGCGGCAGTCGGAGCTAGGGAGGAGCAGGGGAGCGGAAAAGAGTAGGGCAGCGCAGAGGAGGGGCAGGGAGGTGGTTGAGGGCGTTGGCAGCCTCATGGGCGGCTCCGGGGTGGTGGGGTGGGAGCGGTTGAGTTATCAAAACCGGCCCCTATCTCTATTGGCGAGAGCAGCCGGGAAAAGAGGCAGCGGGGCTGAAGTCGTGCCGAGGAGTTGAGGCGACGCTGTGGATTGGCGGTGGCCTCGGTCGAGCAGTCCGCGGGCACATCGGGCAGGCCGAATGGGTGGCCAAATGTCGTGCAGCAGGCAGCGATGCTTTGGGGCCGCAGCGGTGCGGTGAGAAGAAAGTGACCCTATTCGGGTGCAAAAAACACCTTCATAGGGTCAACGAAGCATCGCGTTGCAAGGCGTGGAGAAACGCTATATTCTCCGTGAATTCAAGGGATTTCTAGTCGTCCAGCCTGGCCCTCCAGAAAGCGCTGGGGGTCAAGAGGTAGCAGGTTCGAGTCCTGTCGCCCCGACATTGCTGGTCCAGCATCGTGGATTCGCCACATGCGTTGGGTGACCGGTCGGTTTGCGGACACGTGGCCGTGGTCGAGATCGTGTTTGTCGTTGAAGAAGCGGCCGAGGGCGGTTTCACCGCCAGAGCGGTCGGAGAGTCGATCTTCACCGAGGGCGATACGCTCGAGTCGGTCAGGGCCAACGTGCGTGATGCCGTGGAGTGTCATTTCGAAGAAGGGCACGTCCCGAAAATCATTCGGCTGCACTTCGTGCGCGATGAGATTCTGGCGACATGAGGTTGCTTCGCGACGTGTCCGGTGAGTCTCTGGCCGAGGGACTGGAGTCGCTTGGCTACCGTGTCACGCGACAGAAAGGCTCCCATATTCGGCTCACGACCTTCGAGAACGGTGAGCATCACGTGACGATTCCGAATCATGATCCGCTTCGGCTGGGAACGCTGAGTGGAATCCTGAAGGCCGTAGCTGATCATGCGGGCCTGTCGAAAGATGAAGTCGCTGAAAAACTTTTCGACTCAGTGAGCTGCGCCGCCCAAGGGCGTCCCGATGCGGCCTTTCGAAACGCCAGAGTCGAGTTCCGCATCAGCAAGGAGCCGCTTCAGTCGAGCCTTCTCCTTCTCAAGGTCTTTCAGCCGCTTCGCTTGGTCGATCCGCAGCCCGCCGAACTTCTTCTTCCAAGGGAGTAGGTCTGCTCCGTCACACCGATCTTCTTGACCGCCTCCAGCACGGTCTTGCCCCTACCAACCTCGACCTCGACCTCTCGAAGCTCAGGTGTGATCTGCTCAGCCAGTTCCTTCTTTCCGCGTGGCATTGGATGCCTCCCTTGGTTTGCTACCTCCAGATTCGCTCTCTGGAAGCGGTGCCGTTTAAGGGGGGCAGGCCAACCTGCCAACATTCAAACGGCGGATCAGAGCTTGCGACGAACCCCTGCACGCGGTCACCAGCGGCGGAACGGTTCGTAGATCCGCAGCGTGAGAAGCATCTCGTTGCAGGCGAGGCCCGTCGTCACAGGATCCAGCTTGAGATCGGGAATGGGACCGTTGATCGTCGTCTTGCCCAGGCCGACCGAGTAGAAGCGGTAGCCGAGATCGAGCGTGATCCGTTCTTGCAAGGCGTAGAGCACGCCTGTGCCCACCTGCCAGGCGAACTCGGTGTGTCGGTCACTGCCCTGCAGAAGTGGGGGCAGTCCGGTGACTCCGTCCGTGTAACTCAGGCCATACCCGCCCGCACCGATGCCGCCGCCACCATAGATGCCGAGCCTTTCGGTGATTGCAAAATCCCGCCAGCCGTTCACCATCGCCGACCAGCCGTCGACGATCTCGAGGTCGGCTGTCAAGGGGCCCTCCTGTTGGGAGGTCGAAAAACTGTCGCGGTAGCGGCCCTCGAACTCCAGCCGAATCTGGCAGTTCGCACGGTCGAACGCCAGGCCGCCGGCGCCGCCGGCCGTGAAGAGATCAGCGTTTACCAACGGTTGGTATTGCTCGTCAACAAGCGTGGCCCATGAGACGCCCACGATCGGAGCCAGGTAGAAACGATTCTCGTCGGTGAACAGTTCCTGCCCGCGGCTGGTGCCAGACCAGGCGGCCATCATGAGCACCGCCGCAATTGTCGCCGTACGTATGCGCATCGAGCTCTTGCTCTCGGTCGTGAACAGGCAGGCCGACGCAGCATCCGTGCCGGCCCGCCCCCCCTATCTCTTGTGATCAGGCGTTTGGCCCAGCGAGACGCTTCGGCCGGCATGGTGCCCGCGCATGAGCTACGACCGGCAGCGGCCAACGTGGTGCTCACGGCGTGCAAAACGCTCAGTTGTGGGGCAGCCCTCATTTTTTGAGGTCGCATCCGATTTCCGGAATCGCTCGCTGTCAGATTTCCGCCCCGCCGACCGTATAGGAGGTGGACGCGGAGACGACACCACCGGTGGCAAAGCAAGGTCGCACTCAAGAGACGAACGAAAGCAGCCCAGAGGTTGCTCGGGCGGTGACATGCGCCGTGGTCGGTTTTGACCGTCTGTTTCGCGAGATGCTCTGCAGTCTGCTTCACCTCCGAACGGGCCTGCGGCTCGTCGCTCAGGCCGAAAACGGTACCGACGGTCGCGAAGCCTGCCTGGCGGCACGGCCCGACCTGGTCATCCTTGATTTCGCCGGGCAGGGTCGGTCCGTTTTGGCCATCGCCGAACAACTTTTGACGAGTCACGCCGATTCGAGGGCCATCGTGATTACAGCGCCAAATCGGGCTCGCAGCCGGCCCTTTCGGCTGCCGGCCGACAGGCACGCCGTCGTGAGCCGCGAAGAGAGCGTCGAGCAACTCCTCGCAAGGCTGGAGTCGCTCTTTGCCGACCGTCTGGCTGAGGCAGCCGGCCGCAAGGGCTCCGGTGCAGAGCAGAGATACCGGCCGCTCACGGACCGCGAGACTCAGATCATGAAGTTGCTGGGCGAGGGGCTCACGACCCGGGAAATCGCTACCATTCTGAATCGATCTCCGCACACGATTCAAACTCACCGCAAGCGGATCGCTGAAAAAGTCGGTCGGCTCGGATCGCGGATCTCCCGCCGCATGGCGAGCGATCGACACGCCCGCGGGGATGGTGCGCCGGGGCGTGGCTGAAAACGCAGCGTCGCGGCGGCACGGAGCGCCCGCGGCCTTCATGGCGGCCAGTTCGGTAAGGATGGCTGGTCGAATCTGCGCGGGGGCCACGGCAGCGGCCGGTTCGAGCCTCGCAACCGCGGCTCGGCGGTCGCCCGCCGCCTCCAGCAACCGACGCCGCGCACTGTGCGGCGATCCTGCCTGCCACCTGCCGCGAAAAGCCGGGAGACTGCTGCAGAGCAGTGCGAGGGTTTGATGAGGGACGTCGTGTGCTTGACGGGGGGGGGCAGACTCGTCCTGCAAAGCCTTTATGGGCCTGCTCACAACAGCCCAAGTCCATCGAACCTGAATCAAATATTTCCGAGGTTGTACCCACTTTCGGCGATTTTCAAGACAGGGAGACTGGGCGATACTTTCGCCCAACTGAGCGTCGTCGGCTGAAATTGGCTTGACACGCGCAGAGATTCACACGGTCAGACATTCACAGTCACGTTCAGAATATCGCATCCCAGGAGCCACGATCATGATTCGCATCTCGTTCAAGACGCTTTCCCTTTGGCTGGCTGCACTGGCCTGCCTGCCCTTTGGCTCTCTCGCCAGCGCGGAAGCGATCCAGTGGGTGACGGTCGGCGACCCGGGGAACACGGCTGATACCGATCCTGCTGGCCGCGGTGCCGTGGCGACTTCATTCCGGATCATGAAGTACGAGTTCACGAACGAGCAGTACACGGACTTCCTGAACTCCGTGGCGAAGACCGACACCTATTCGCTCTACAAATCGGACATGAACGGCTTCAGCGGTGGCATCACGCGAAGCGGTTCCGCGGGGTCGTACACCTACGCCGTGAGGCCAAACATGGGCGACAAGCCGGTGAACTACGTGAGTTGGTTCGACGCGGCGCGGGTGTCGAACTGGCTGATGAACGGTGCAACGAGTACGTCGAGCACAGAGACGGGTTCGTATACGCTCGTTGGCGGCCAGACCAGCGGCAATGCCCCGGCGGTAAACGCCGACGCTACGTTCTACATCCCGAGGGAAGACCAGTTTTATAAGGCAGCTTACTACAAGGGCGGCGGCACCAGCGCGGGCTACTGGAACTACGCCACGCAGACCGACACAGGCCCGACGAGGGTGACGGCTAGCGGGACCGGCG
>CAISJI010000268.1 GCA_903885565.1 uncultured Planctomycetaceae bacterium | reverse complement strand
CCGAAAGCGTGACCTTGGTGCCGGAAATCGCCACGATCGTTGTATTTGGGCTGAATGCATCGACCACACCATAGACCGGGTCCTGATAGGTGTAGAGCCTGCCTTTTACATAAGCAATTCTCGGCGTATACCCGACAACGGAGGTGACCGTTCCGGAGACGACCATCCCCGTAGTCAGCCCAGTTGCGGAAGCGACCGTCACTTCCGTAGCTCCGTAGGCCGCCGTGCCGGTGACAGAGGCAACCAGAGAGAACTGCACTGTTCCTGTCGGCTTCGCCCCGCCGCCCACGGCAGCGAGCGTGGCGATGTAGCTGGCGTTTGTGCCGTACGGAGCCGGATTAGGATCGCTCGCCACCGCCGCCACGCGAGTTGCCAACTGCACGGTGAGTGCCGACGAGGCACTGGTCGTCGCCGCATAGCTCGTGCCATCGCCGCTGAATTCGGCCCGGAGGCTCCGCGAACCGCCAACGAGCACAGCCGTGTCGAGCGTCGCCGTGAGGGCCCCGCCCACCACGCTGGTGGTGCCGGTGCCGAGGAGTGTCTGGCCGTCGTAGAACGTGATCGTGCCGGTCGCCGGCGTGCCAGCCACGGCCGTTGGCACGGTGGCCGTCAGCCGCGCGACGCTGCCATAGGTGGGCGAAACGGCCGGCACAACGAGCGTCGGCACGGCAGATTTCTGCTGCACAGTTGCGACAACCGTGGCACTGGTGCTGCCGAGATAGTTGGCATCTCCCGAGTATTCAACCGTGAGGTTGTGCGTGCCGCCGAGCAGCGACGCGATGGAATAGGTGAACGCTCCGCCAGAGAGCGACCCGCTGGCGAGTGTCCGGCTGCCATCCTTGATCGTGACGGTGCCTGTCGGCGTCAGGCCAGCGCGAACGACCGGCACGGTGGCGGTGAGCGTCACCTGTTCGCCGTAGGTGGAAGAAGTGTTACTTGAGCCGAGGCTCGCTGCCGAGGCGACCCGATCGACTCTGATCGAGCCGAGGGCCGAGCTACCGGCAAATGTATCCTGCGTGTCGTAATTGGCCACGAGGGCATGGTCGCCAGCGGTGAGCCCCGCCACCAGAATCGTGGCGGTGGCGGAGTAGGTCGTGACACCATCCAGAGTGGCCGAGGAGCCGGCCGCCAGCGTGCCCGAGAGCGCGGTCCCACCATCCACAGCCAGCCCCACAGTGCCGGTCGGCGTGGCATAGGTGGAGGTGACCGTCAGCGTGACAGACCCTGCCGTGCCGTAGGAAACAGCAGAGGCACTCGTCACTGCCGTTTGGCTTAGTCCCGCCGCCTGAGCGATCGTCACCTGCCGGCCGAGGATCGTGAGATGGCCAGTCCGGGCCAGGCCACCGGGAGCGGCATCGAAAGCATACTGCACCTTCCCATCGACCGAGCCAGTGACCCGCAGCCATGGCTGATCGCTCGTCGGCACGAACGCCCCGTAGAGCGCCTGCGTGGAGGGGATCACGGCGGAAAGCGTGTCGCTGCCGGCCGCGGCGAGCTGGCCGACGAGTGTCGCCGGCACGTCGGCCCACGGCTGGAACACATCCAGCGTGCTGGAAGTAGATCCGGTATTGACCGTGTAGGCATTGCCGAGAGAGTCAATCGCGATGCCGGTCGGACGCGAGAGACCGCTCGAGATCAGCGTGCTGACCGTGCCGCTGGCCGTATCGAGCTTCACAACCCGGTTGTTGCCGGTGTCGGCAACCGTGACATCGCCATCGGCGTCGACTGCAATCCCCTGCGGGGCGTTGAGGCCGGTGAACGCCGTGAGCGTGGAAACGACGCCGCTGGAGGCGGTCCACTTCCTGACCAGATTGGCCCCAGTATCGGCCACATAGAGATTCCCGGCGGCATCGAGGGCAACGCCCTGCGGAGCGGTGCCGCTGAAGAGCGTCGAGACGGTGCCCGTGGCGGCGGCCCACTTCTTTACAGCCGAGCCTTCGGCATAGAACAGATTGCCCGCAGTGTCGACGGCCACGCCGGTGGGAATGGTGGTCGTATCGAGCAGCTTGGTAACACTGCCGCTGGCGGCGTTCCAAACCTTGATGCTCGGCGTTTGGGCTGCCCCGATCTGCACGCTGTCGATAAAGGCAGTGTGATCGCCACTGGTCTTGAGGCCGCGTAGCGAGATCGTGTGCAGACCCTTGGTAACGGTAAAGGCTGGAGTGGTCAGCGTCGCGTAGCTGGAAGTCGTAGGCGCGATTGTCCCGACCAATGCCCCGTCGACATAGACGCCGATCGATTGCCCGTTGAGGCTCGCCGTCTGCCGCTGCGCGGCCGAGAGCGAGAGCGTGTAGCTGCCTGCCTCAAACGTCATCAGTTGGTCGATGCTGCCCGTGCCCTGAATGAACGCAACTTGGGATCCATTGGGAGCGGACGGGTTCTTCGAGGTGAGCACGGTGGCGTTACCGCTCAGCCCGGAGCCGTTGGAGCCCGACTGGGCAGTAAACGTCCATGCCGAGCCGACCACGGGACCATACTGGGATGCAGCGACCCCGTTGGCCTTGATCACCGTGGTCTCAAACGAACTGTCGGCCACGGCGACCGGCAGGAGGTTGCGATCGGCAATGTAGACATTCCCCGCACTGTCGACTGCCATTCCAGTAGCCCCATTGAGCCCGCTGGAGGTGAGCGTGCGGATCGTGCCGGTCCAGTCGAGTTGCTTGAGGGAACCTGTGGCAGGGTCAAAGAACGTGACATTGCCCCGGCTGTCGCTGACGATCGGGCCGGCGAGGGCCCCGGCGGCCTTGCCGAGCGTGGCGAGCGTTGTCTTTCCGGCATCGGAATATCCCGCACTGGCCGCCGCCGCCGCCCCCTGACTGGCACTGGCCCACTTGCCAAACGAGGTGTAGGGGGAACTGATCACAGAAGTTCCGTCGCTGCGGCTGGTGCTCAGCACAGAGTCCGCGCCGCTGGTTCGGCCGTAATTACCCACGATCGCAAACCAGTTGGCCGCCGCAGCCGTGCTGCTGGCTGCCAGCGACACGTCATCTTGCACCTGCAGGAGCACCGGTCCGCTATTGGCCTGCAGAACCGCGTCAGCCGGGAGCGAGAAACTGCCGGCGAGAACTGTCAGCCGCACGCCGCCGGAGGTGGTGGTGGCCCGGGCCACGCGAAGATCGCCGCTCGACTCCGTCAGCTGGATGCCAGCGGCGGCCGTGGCGGAAAGCGCGTATCCGGCGGCCAGATCGACCACCAGATCCTGTCCCGGCAGACCGATCCCCCCCGACGCCGAGAGGATGAGATTCCGCGCCGTGATCACGTTTGCCAAGATGCCCGGAGCATTCAGAATCGAGCCGGCTGCGGCAGTCAGAGAGACATCGCCATCGGCATCGATTCCGGCCACATTTAGATTCCCCGCATCCTGCCGCAGGGCGATCCTGCCAAACGCAGCGGCCCTCGTGGCCCCGCTGACCCTCTGCCGCAGGAATGTATTTGGCGAGCCGTCGGAGTTGAAGGCTCCGATCGAGCCGCCATTGGCCGCGAAAACTGCATCCTTGGCAACAATGTTGGCAGTGCTCGACTGCCCCGCCACGATCCCGCCGGAGGCCGCGACCTGAACGGTTCCCTGCGTTGCCGTGAGCACGCCGAGCTTCGCATCGCCAGTGACGCTGATGTCAACGCTGCCAGCGGCCGCAGTGACGGAAGTCGCGGAGAAGACGCTGTCCTCCGCCGATCCCGCCACCGCCAGATTTCCCCCGGCGGTCGCGGTGAACGAGCCGCCAGCCCCCAACGCGACTTTCACGGGGGCGATCTGGCCGATCGTTATGCCGGCGGTGAGCGCGACACTATTGCTGCTGATCAGCCCGCTGGCGTCGGGTGAATACTCAATCGAGCCAGTGGCCGCGATGCTGGCGCTGGTGCCGGCATAGACCTGGCCGTAGACCAGATTGCCCGTAGCACTCAGAGAGACGCGGTCACCGGCAACAGCCGAGAGCAGTGTGCCACCGACAGTGATCGGCAGCGGCGAATCCCCGCCGATGCTCCCGATCCCGGCCAGCAGCGAGAGACTCCCAGCCGCGATCACGCCGGCGCCACCAGCGGCCACCTGAATGCTGCCGGGAGCGGTGATATCGACCACGCCGGAGGCGGAGGTCGACCTGATCGTGCCCACGTTCAAGTCGTTCGCCGTGCTCTGCAGATAGATCGAGCCGACCGTGTTGATCGAGACCGTGCCGAGGGCATTGACAAACAGCGGCGCATTCTGCGGCAGCCGGATCTTGTAGGGTGTCACGCCTGCCGGCACGACCGGCTGGCCGCCGGCAAACGAGATCTGCACGTCAACCGTGCCGCCAAACGACAGGGAGCGGTCGGTGAACGCGGCGGTGACGGCGGCAGTCAGCCCGACCGTTCTTCCGCTGATGCTCGCAATCCGCGTGCCCGACGGAATTCCTGAGGCAGTTACCGGCATGCCGACCACGAGATTGGCGGCTGAGGCAACCGTGACAGACCTGCTATTCCGCGATGCAGTGCCAGTCGTAGTCACCGTGGAAAATGTCTTCGAGCCGTAAAGCTCGATGTCGCCCGGAGAGCCGGCCGTCAGGAGCGCGGCCCGGTCGTCATCAGAGAGGGACGCACCGTTGCGGCCGAGGAGCTGATCGAATGTGATCGTGATGGCAGAGATCACCTTGCCAACCGCGGAGTTCGCGCCGGCAGTGACCGTTGCGTCGTTAATCGTCACATTCCGCCCGGTGATGTTCGGCGCGGCGGAGGTGCCGACAATTGTGCTCCCGGCCAGGGCGCCAAAGTTGATCGCCCCCTT
>CAISJI010000267.1 GCA_903885565.1 uncultured Planctomycetaceae bacterium | reverse complement strand
TTGAGAGCATGCTTCACCATCTCTGCTGATTCGGTACGCATAAACAGAATGCGGGGAGCAAACGGGGAGAAGAGCTGTTCGAGCAGGGGGCGCTGTGCATCGGATCGGATGCCCACCACCACCCGATCAGCCTTCTCAAACGACTCAATCGCTTTTCCGAGACGGAGATTTTCCGGAGAGCAGGCGAAATGAAACTGCGGAAACTCGGCCTCCAGGCCAGCAGCGGTTCCCACCGGGAGTTGGGCCGAGATCAATACCAGCGCCCCGGCCGGAAGGTGTCCAATCGCCCGGCGCAGCAGGGCCAGCACACCTTCCACATCCGACTCGTCGCGATCGTTGACGGGCGTGTCGCAGGTAAGCCAGAGCAGATCGGCAGTGGCGCAAGCCCGCTTTGGATCACTGGTAAAGGAAAGTTTGCCTGACTCCAGTCCGACGGCCAGCAATTCGTTCAGTCCGGGTTCCAGCAGCGGTGCCTTGCCCGCCTGGAGCGAGGCAAGAGTGGCTGCGTCAAAATCGAGGCCAATGACATCAAAATGCCGGGCGCAGCAGGCGGCCGTAACGCTTCCCAAATGCCAGAGACCGAGGACGCAAATGTTCATGGAATCCGTAAGTCCGCTTCCAAAAAAGAGCGTCAGGAGGTTCGCAGGCAGGGAATGGAATCAGCGATGCTGGTCAATCTCGGGCCTCATAGACCCACTGATTCTGCTGCAGCCATTCAAGCGTGCGGTGAATGCCCTGTTGGATGGTGAGCGTCGGCTTCCAGCCGGTGGAACGGGCTTTTTTCGCATCGAGAAAGATGAAAGGGTTGTCGCCCACCCAGCCGCGTTGTCCACCGGTGTATTCCAGTTGGGGGGTCAGGCTCAGAGCACTGCAGATAAACCCGATTGAGTCGTTGACCTGAACATATTCGTCGGCGCCGAGGTTGTAGACCTGCACGCCATGGCGGGTTTTCTGAGCCGTGCCCTGCTGCATCACATGGAGCATCGCGCTGAGACAGTCCTGCACGTAGAGATAGCTCTTGCGCTGGGACCCATCTCCGAGAACCTTGAGCCTGTCGGGGTGATCGAGTAGTTGACGGTAGAAATCGAAGACATGGCCGTGGGTGTAACGCTCGCCGAGGATCGAGACAAACCGGAAGATGTAGCCTTCAAAACTGAAGCCTTCACAGTAGGATGAAATCATCCCTTCGCCGGCCACTTTCGAGGCGGCGTAGAGCGAGGTCTGCACCGGGAAGGGGGCATCTTCGGGCGTGGGGATCTGTTCCGCTTCGCCGTAGACGCTGCCGGTCGAACTGAAGGCGATGCGCTTGATGCCATTGGCCCGCATCGCCTCCAGCACATGAAACGTGGCAAACGTGTTTTGCTGGAGATCCTTTTCCGGATGCTCCAGGCCAAATCGAACATCCGCGTTGGCGGCGAGGTGAAAAACCGTATCGCAACCGGCCATGGCCCTGGTGAGGGCCGGCAGATCGAGGTTGTCGCCTTCGATCAGCTTGAAGCCGGGGTGCTGCAGGGCATCCTTGAGAAACCGTCGCTGGCCTGTCGAGAAATTGTCCCAGCCAACGACCTGCTTTCCCTCACGCAACAGCCGATCGACGAGCGTGCTGCCGATAAAGCCGGCGGCGCCGGTGACAAAAACATGATCCATGGGGGGGCGTCATCCGGGCGGGACGTGGACAAAGAGATCCCAAAGAAACCTGTTCCACAGTGAAGATCTGTGGAACCATCCCCGCCGGGGCTCTGGCCGCTGTTCCCACCGCCAATGGGAGTGATGCAGCGCTTGGGAAATGGTTTTGTGGCGGAGGGTTATTCCGCCGGGGAGTATAGGCCGGTTCACGGCAGCTTCGCAACCCGCCAGCGACCGCTGGGCGGCAGCAGAGCGATAGAGCCCTTGAAGGTGCTGAAGGCCGGTGGTGGGGCAGGTGGACAGTGCGGCCGCTCACGCCTTCCCGGCCGATTCCACGCTTTCGCTCACCAGTTGGCGGAGGGTGCGGTAGTCGGTTTTGCCGGTGCCGAGGACCGGGATGGCAGGAAGCTGCCGCACTTCATCCAGCCGCATCACGCCCCGCATTCCATTATCGAGCAGGATCTGGGCCGCCTCGCGCTGCGAGAGTGGAAAGGTGGTGAAGAGCACAATCTGCCGGCCGCCGGCTGTTTCGATTCCCTCCACAGCCACCTGCGGCCCCTGCTCATTGGCGGGGAAGCGGTGCAGAAATGGCTCCTCCAGGGCCGGCAGCGAAATCATCTCCCCTCCCGCCTTGAGAAACCGCTTCAAGCGGCCCTTGAACGACAGCCAGTTGTCGGCGTCAGCTGCGACGAGGTCGCCGGTGCGATACCAGCTCCGTCCCTCCAGCTCCACAAAGGGGGACGGGCCGTCGTGGCGGAGGTAGCCGGAAAAGATCGAGGGGCCCGCCACCAGCAGCATGCCCGGTTCGCCGGTCGCCACCGGCAGGCCGGTATCGACATCGACCACGCGGATATCAACATTGCGGACAGGTCTGCCAATGCTGCCGCGCCGCGTGTCGCCGAGGCGATTGGCTGCCACCACCGGAGAGCATTCCGTGATCCCGTAGCCCTCGAGGATCGTCGCCTCCGGCGCGAGCCGCCCGCACTGATCGAACACAGCGTCAGGGCATTTCTCCGCCCCGCAGATCACCCGCCTGAGGCTCCTCAGATCGTCCCCTTTGCTGACGGCGAGGATGTAGCCCAGAAATGTCGGCGTCGTAAACAACAGCGTCGGCCGAAAAGCCCGGATCGTCTGCACGAGGCCGCGGGCATCGGTGGGATCGGCATAGCGCACGCTGCGCAGCCCCGTGAGATGCGGCAGGAGCACGTTGCCGGTGAGACCAAAACTGTGAAACGGTGGCAGAAATCCCAGCAGCGAATCGGTGGGGCCCGCGGCGACCACCTCGAGTGAATCGGTGATGTTGGTGATCAGGTTGGTGTGCGATAGCGGCACCGTTTTGGGCATGCTCTCCGAACCCGATGTGAAGAGAAACACGGCCGGAGCGTCGGGATTCTGCCGCGGCAGCGCCCGCAGGATGCCGCCGGGATTGAGAGCGGTGCTGGCGAGCATCAGCAGCGCCTCGTGTGTGCCAATACCTGCCTTGAGATCCTCGAGAAAGGCATATTCGGCCCCCTCCACCTCGATCCCCAGCCGATCGATCAGTTTTTTGGAGGTGATGATCCGGCGGGCTTCAGTCACCTTCATGCCGTGGGCCAGATTGGCCGGGCCGGTTGTCCAGTTCATCATCACGGGGGTTTTGCCGGCCAAGTGCAGCCCGAAGAAGACGATGTCGGCGGCCACGCTCGCCGGCAGCATCACTCCCACATGCGGTTCGGGCCAGGCGGCAAAGCGGCGGGCCATCAGCTGCGCTCCCACCAGGAGCCGGCGGGAAGAGAGCACGCCGGAGATCCGGTCGGCCACTGCCGGCTGCGTCGGCGCCACGAGTGCTTGGCGCACAAAGGCCTCGGCCACCGTGCCGGCGAGCACGGCTGGCGCCTGCGTGGAACGCTGGAGTGCAAACCAGCCGGCCGGGGCTGGCGGCCCAGCAGATTCCTCCTCGGCGGGGGAGGAGAGCTTGCCATCGGCCAGCGCCCAAAGCTCCCCCAGCGTGCTCACCACCGCCGCGGTGTGAAATCCAAACTGCTGCTCCACCTTGAGCGTGGCGTCCATCCGGTCGAGGCTGTCCATCCCGAGTGATTCAAGCGTCGTGGTGGACTGCAATTCCTCGGCCAGAATTTCCCGGCCGAGGTGCGCCTGCACCAGTTCGTTCACCTGTCCGATCGTCTTCGGGCTCAAATGTGCCGGATCAATTTCCTGCCCGGTGCCGCCGGCGGCGAAATGGCCGCTGCGCGGGCCAAACCAATGGCTGTATCTGACAAAGAGGGGCTGCTGGATCCCGTCGGCGTTGTACCAGCGTTCGAGGAAGGCGTTGGTTTCCTCCCGCGTGCGTTTCGCGAGTGTTCCTGCGGGGAGCACCTCGGCATGGATGGCGACAGGCCGTCGTGGCAGGAAGAAGACGAGTGCTGAGAGCGTCCAGCCGAGCGCCCGGCCGATGACCCGAACCAGATTCGGTGGCGATCCGGTCGCTGCGCAGCTGAAACTGCTCCCCCACACGCCGCGGGTGCGCACGAGCACGACATTGATATCGGGGCAACGGGTGAGAATCTCATGGATGGCCCGCGCCGATCCCACCACCTCGCGGTCGCCCCGCTGCAGCCTTCCCGAGGGATAGATCAGAAAACTATCCCCCTGCCCGATCCTGGCGACCACCGCGTCGATCATCTCGAGTGTTTTGGTTTGGGCATCGCGGCTCTGGGCGGAGAGATCGGGCACCTCGAACGCATCGACCAGCGCCATCAGCGGCCGCAGCGGCAGGAGCCGGTAGATGCCGCTGAAGACCAGCGGTCGCAGCGGGCGGCCCAGCCGCAAATGACTCAGCACCAGAGGCGGATCGACGTAGGCCGGGTGGTTGGGCAGAACGAGCGTCGGCCCGACGAGGGTATGAAGCTGCGCGGCGCCGGTCACGGAAACCCGGTATCGCAGCCAGAGGAGCAGGCCGGCCAGAAACCAGAACAGCCGATTGAAAAAGGTTTTCATTCTGGTTTTCCCACGGAACTTGGGCCCATGCGGCTCCCGCAACGCAACGCTTGAGCGGCCGCGTCAGCACCGACAAGGATCGATCGCCAGAAGAGCGTCTGTCAAATCGGGCGAAACACGCGCGCACCGGCGGGGGCCGGCGTTGGGACAGACACAGCGTCAGGCGTCGCGCTTCACGGGGGCAAACACCGCCAGGGCTGAGACATCGATTCCCTTGAGGTCGCCCGGCTGCTTCCCGTAGGTTTTGAAGCGTTTCAAAACACTGGCCATCTCCCCTTCCGAGAGGATCACCGGCTGGCCGGTGAGCGTGGCCGCCCAGTAGGCGTGGCACAGCGACTCAATTTCACCCGCCAGCCAGAGGGCGCTTTCGAGATCGGAGCCAAAGCAGATCTGGCCATGGTTGGCCAGCAGGCAGGCGGTGCGTTCCTGCAGCGCCTTGAGCATGAATACAGAAAGCTCCTTGGTGCCAAACTCGGCGTAGTCGGCCACCCGCAGGTGTGTGCCCCCCGTGACGCCGATCATGTAATGGAATGCCGGCACCTCCCGGCGCTGGCAGGCCAGTGTCATGGCGAAGGGGGAATGGACATGCACGACAGCCCCTGCCTCCGGCCGGGCAGAGTAGATGTCCAGATGCATGCGCCACTCGGTCGAGGGAAGAAATTCGCCCCGGTAGCCCCCCGCCAGATCCATCTCCACAACATGCTCAGGAACCATCTTCTTATAGGGGATGCCCGAGGCTGTGATGAGAAAGCCCTCGTCGGTGCGCACGCTGACATTGCCGGAGGTGCCCTGATTGATGCCCTCAATATTCATGGCCAAACAGGTGTCGATCACCTGCTGGCGCAGGGCAGGGAATTTCAGCGATGTGTGCTGGCTCATCGAGGCTCCGGGCGTGGGGGGATTGGCGTGGGAATGGTGGCGTGGGGCAGGCAGGCTGGCCGGTGCCAGTCGTTTTGCTGCGCGGCTGGTGGGCTGAGGGCGCGTCGCTTATGAGGCCGGAGCGGCCTCCGCCCAAGCCGACACCGGCACGCAACTGCAAAACAGATTGCGGTCGCCGTGGACGTTGTCGACGCGGGCCACCGCGGGCCAGTATTTGCCCCGCTTGAGTGTGGCCACCGGAAAGGCCGCAACCTCGCGCGAATAGGGGTGGTCCCAGACGTCGGCTGCAATGCTCGCGGCGGTGTGGGGGGCAGCCTTGAGCGGGTTGTCGTCCTGCGACCAGACCCCCTCCTCCACCTGGCGGATCTCCGCGCGGATGGCGATCATCGCCGCGACAAACCGATCGAGCTCGGCCAGCGGCTCGCTCTCGGTCGGCTCCACCATCAGCGTGCCTGGCACCGGGAAGCTGAGCGTGGGGGCGTGGAAGCCGTAATCGATGAGCCGCTTGGCCACATCCTCGGCCGTAACCCCGCTGGTCTCTTTCAGTGGCCGCAGGTCGAGGATGCACTCGTGCGCCACCCGGCCGTTGCCACTGGCGTAGAGCGTGGGGTAATGATCGCGGAGCCGGAAGCTGACATAGTTGGCGGCGAGGATGGCGGTTTCGGTGGCCCGCCTGAGCCCCTCTCCCCCCATCATCCGGCAGTACATCCAGCTGATCGGCAGCACCGCCGCATTCCCCAGCGCCGCAGCCGACACGGCGCCGACCGGGCTGGAGGGCAGGCCGGCTGTGGCATGGCCCGGCAGGTAGGGCACCAGATCCTCCACCACGCACACCGGGCCGACGCCGGGGCCGCCGCCGCCGTGCGGGATGCAGAATGTTTTGTGGAGATTGAGGTGGCTCACGTCCCCCCCGAAGGCGCCCGGCGAGGCGACGCCCACCAGGGCATTCATATTGGCACCGTCGACATAGACGCGGCCGCCGTGGCGATGGACGATCTCGCAGAGTTCGCGGATCTGCGTCTCAAACACGCCATGGGTGCTGGGATAGGTGATCATCACAGCGGTGAGCCGATCGCTGTACTGCGCGCACTTGGCCCGCAATTCGTCCAGATCGACATTTCCCTGCGCATCGCAGCCGGTGACCACCACTTCCATCCCCGCCATCTGGGCGCTGGCAGGATTGGTGCCATGGGCGGAGGAGGGGATCAGGCAGATGGTGCGGTGCCCCTGACCACGGGCCTGCTGCCAGGCTTGGATCACGAGCAGGCCGGCATATTCCCCCTGGCTGCCGGCATTGGGCTGGAGGCTGATGCCGGCGTAGCCGGTCGCCTCGCAGAGCCAGGCCCGCAGCTGGCGGTCGAGCAGCGCATAGCCCTCCAGCTGATCGGCAGGCGCGAAGGGGTGCAGGTCGGCAAACTCGGGCCACGTGATCGGGATCATCTCGCTGGTGGCATTGAGCTTCATCGTGCAGCTGCCGAGGGGAATCATGCTGCGGTCGAGGGCGAGATCCCGGTCGCTCAGGCTCCGGATATAGCGGAGCATCGCCGTTTCGCTGTGGTGGGTGTTGAACACCGGGTGCGTCAGGAAGCTGCTGGTGCGCTGGAGGGCTGCCGGGATGAGCGGCTCGATGCCCTGCTCGTAGGCGGCCAATTCGGGCAGCTTCTGCCCCGCTGTCGCAAACACCTCCCACAGCCGGACAAGATCGGCACGGGTGGTCGTTTCATCGAGCGTGATTGAGAGCGTGCTCGCGTTCTGCGTGCGCAGGTTCATGCCCAGCTCGCGGGCCCGCGCCGCCAGAGCGGCGGTGCGGTCTGCCGTGGCGACACAGAGCGTGTCGAAGGCATACGTGGTGGGAACCGTCAGGCCCAGCTTCCGCAGGCCGTCAGCGAGGATGGCGGTGTAGCTGGCGACCCGGTGGGCGATCCGCGTCAGGCCCCCGGGGCCGTGGTACACCGCATACATGCTCGCCACCACCGCAGGCAGCACCTGCGCGGTGCAGATGTTGGAGGTGGCCTTCTCGCGGCGGATGTGCTGCTCGCGGGTCTGGAGGGCGAGCCGGTAGGCGGGCCGGCCCTCGGCATCGATGCTCACGCCCACAAGGCGGCCCGGCATCGAGCGCTTCACCGCATCGCGGCAGGCGAAAAACGCGGCGTGGGGACCGCCGCAACCCATCGGCATGCCGAACCGCTGCGTGGTGCCGACCACGATGTCGGCCCCCCACTCTCCCGGCGGCACCAGCAGCGTCAGGCTGAGGGGATCGGTGGCCACGCACAGCAGCGCCTGTTTGGCATGCACCTGCTCGGCAAGACTCCGCCAGTCGGCAAGCGTGCCGTCGGTGGCGGGGTATTGCACCAGCGCCCCGAAGCAATCGTGCTGGGCCAGCAGTTGATCGATCCGCCCGACCCGGATGTCGATCCCCAGCGGCTTTGCCCGCGTCGCCAGCACTTCGAGCGTCTGCGGATGGCAGCGGTCATCGGCGAGAAAGATCTGGCTGGGGATTGAGGAAGCGCGGCGGGCCAGCGTCATCGCTTCGGCGGCAGCGGTAGCCTCGTCGAGCATCGAGGCGTTGGCGATCGGCATGCCGGTGAGTTCGCAGACCATCGTCTGGAAGTTGACCAGGGCCTCCATGCGGCCCTGGCTGATCTCGGCCTGATAGGGCGTGTAGGCGGTGTACCAAGCGGGCCCCTCGAGAATGTTCCGCAGAATCACGCCGGGGGTGTGGGTACTGTGGTAGCCCTGGCCGATGAAGCTCTTGAGACGCGTGTTGCGGGAGGCGATTGCCTTGAGTTCCTCAAGCGCCGCCGCTTCAGAAACAGGCGGCGGGAGCTGCATTGTGTCGTGGCGGGCGATGCTCGCCGGCACGATTCCCTCGATCAGCGAACGGCACGACTTCTCGCCGATGGCATCGAGCATGTGGCGCTCGTCGGCGGCGTCGAGGCCGATGTGCCGGGCCCGGAACTCGGTTGGGTTTTCCAGAAATTTCAGCGGCAGCAAAGCGGGCTGGGAAACTTTGTGCGCAGCGGAGGCGGTGGGCTGGGGCATGACGGGGCTCCTGAAGCGGGGAGTGGAGCGGGAAGCATCCACCGGGGAGCCCTGTTGTCCTGGAACCTGAGAGATTCGCCGCAGGCCGCGCCCACGGTTTGCCCCTTCGGTGGACTCAAGCCTGTGCGCCTGAGTCGCTCTCCAACAGTGCGGTAGTCAGTACTTTTGCCTGAGCGTTCGGCCTTCGGCGGTCTTGCGACTCTCTCCTGACCCATCCAGTGTAGCCCTGGGACCGCCAACTGACCAAGTCGATTTGTGGAGCCGATTTTCCCGTAACCAGCCGGGCCATGGAGGGCTTTTTCCACGGCAAGCTACACTCTATGAATCCCCTCCCCAGCTCCCGCAGAATGCCAGCCATGGAACCTCTGCCATGAAGCGTTTTCGCCACCCCTGTGGCCGCTCCCTGCCGGCGCCCCTGTCGCGGCGAGCGATGCTCCGGCAGGCCAGCTGCGGCTTTGGCGCGGTGGCCGCCTCGGCCCTGCTCCACCGGGAGGCCCACGCCGCCGCCGGGGGAAGCCCGTTGGCCCTGCATCATCCGGCCCGGGCCACGAGCGTGATCTTCTTATATATGGACGGCGGCGTGTCGCAGGTTGACACGTTTGACCCCAAGCCGCGGCTGGAGCGCGACGCCGGCAAGGATCCACGCACACTCTTCAAGGTTGAGGCCACGCAGTTCAACAATGTCGGCACGCTCCTCCCCGGCCTGTGGCCCTTTCGCCAGTATGGCGAGAGCGGCATTCCGATCAGCGATCTCTTCCCCCACCTCGGCACTGTCGCCGATGAGCTGGCGGTCATCCGCTCCATGACGAGCGAGTTTCCCGAGCACACCAATGCCAACTACCTGCTGCACACCGGCCACGGTCTGCAGGGGAGGCCGAGCATGGGGGCGTGGACGACCTATGGCCTCGGCAGCGAGAACGATGAGCTCCCTGGCTACATGGTGATCAACGGCGGCACGATCCCCCCTGGCGGTTTCGACAACTTCTCCAGCGGTTTTCTGCCGGCAGCGTTTCAGGGATCGGTCGTCAAGCCGACGCCGACCGGCGTGGCGAACGTGCGGCCGCCAGATCCTTCAGCCGACCACCAGCGGGCCAAGCTCGACCTTATCGGGTCGCTCGACCGCGATTTCGCCAATCAGCTGGCTGGCACCGCGGGGCTCCCGGACGCGATCGAAAGCGCAATTGTGAATCAGGAGCTGGCCTACCGCATGCAGACGGAGGTGCCGCAGCTCTTCGAACTGGCGCAGGAGACCACCGCTACGAAACGTGCCTACGGCCTGGAATCGGACTATGAAAAGATGCGGGTGTTCGGGGCTGAGTGCCTGCTCGCGCGGCGCATGGTGGAGCGGGGCGTGCGGTTTGTCGAGCTGACCTGTCCGGAGTGTGGTGGCAACCGCTGGGACCAGCATGGCAATTTAAAAAAGGGGCACGAGGACAACGCCCGCGCCGTCGACCAACCGATCGCGGCCCTGATCCGCGACCTGCGTGCCCGCGGCCTGCTCGATTCAACGCTGATCGTGTGGAGCAGTGAGTTTGGTCGCACGCCCTTCGCGCAGGGGGCCGACGGCCGCGACCATCATCCTCAGGGGTTTTCGCTCTGGATGGCGGGGGGCGGCGTACGGGGCGGCACGATCGTGGGAGCGACCGACGACTACGGCTACCGCGTCGTCGAGAAGAAGTGCACGATCCACGATCTCCATGCCACGATGCTGCATCTGTTGGGCCTCGACCATACCCGACTCACCCACCGCTTCAGCGGCCGCGACATGCGGCTTACCGACGTCTACGGGAACGTGATTCATGATGTGGTTCGTGCGTAAACATCAGTCGAAAAAGCCAGCCATGGCCCAGCGTCGGTCAGCCCGAGGGCTCATCCTTCTGCTGGTGTGGTTCGCCATGGGCTCTGCTCATCTGCCGGCAGCGGAGCCGATGCCAGAGGATGTTGAGTTTTTCGAGTCGCACGTTCGCCCTCTTTTTTTAGAGCACTGTGCCGCCTGCCATTCGCGGCAGGCGGGGGAACCGGAGGGCGGGTTCTCGCTCGACACGCGGACCGACTTTCTCAACGCGCAGGGGATCGCCCTCCCCGGCCGGCCCGACGAGAGCCTGTTGGTGCAAGCGGTGCGGTATGACGGCGACCTGCAGATGCCTCCCGAAGGGAAGCTGCCGGCGGCGGCGATTGAGGCGATCGAGGAGTGGGTGCGGCGGGGGCTGCCCTGGCCCGCTGACGCGGCGCCAGATGGGGGTGCAGCGGCCTTTGATCTGGCCCAGCGGCGGGCGGAGCACTGGTGCTGGCAGCCACCCCGCGTGGTGTCGCCCCCGCCGGTAGAGAACGCTGAGTGGTGCCGCAGCGAGATCGATCAGTTTGTCATCGGGCGGTTGGAAGCAGCAGGGCTCACTCCGGCTCCAGAGGCGTCGCGGGGAGTGCTGGTGCGGCGGGCGGCGGAACTCCTGACCGGCCTTCCCCCCGATCCCGCCGCTCTCCAAGCTGTGGTGGCCGATCCCGATCCGCAGGCTTTTGAGCACTACGTCGATCAGCTGCTCGCCTCACCGCAGTATGGCGCGCGCTTTGCCAGGCACTGGCTCGATGTGGCCCGCTTCGGCGAGACCCGCAGCCACGACATCAACCACACGCTCCCCAATGCCTGGCAGTATCGCGACTGGGTCGTGCGGGCCTTCAATGCCGATCTTCCCTACGACCAGTTCGTGCGCGAGCAGATTGCGGGCGACCTCCTGCCGGCCCCCCGGATCGATCCGACAACCGGCGCGAATGAATCGGTGGTGGGCACCGGGTTTTGGTATCTCGGTGAAGAGATGCAGTCGCCCACCGATCTGGCTCAGGACGAGGGAGACCGCACCGACAATCGGCTCGATACATTCGGCAAGGCATTTCTCGGGCTCCCGCTGGGCTGCGCGCGGTGCCACGACCACAAGTTTGACGCCATCTCCCACGAAGACTACTACGCCCTCGCCGGTATGCTTCTCTCCAGCAGCTACCGGCAGGTGCCGTTTGAAACTCTTCCCGCCAACCAGGAGGTGGCCGCCCGGTTGGAAGCGCTCGATGCCCAGGCCCATAAGGATCTCGTTGCGCTCCTCGGATCGATTGTGCCCGTTGCCGCTGCGCTCGAAACGCCAGTGCCCCCGACTGCTGCTGCGGAGGGCAGTCGCGAGACGATCATCGCTGATTACACCCGCGGCCCCGCTTCCACACCGATCATTGGCGATGCCTGGGCCTGGGGCACGAAAGCTGTGCCGGCTGGCACTCCCAGCCTGCTGCCGATCGTGGAGGGGCTGCCACGCGAAGTGCGGGTTGAGCCGGTGGGGCATGCCAGCTGCGACGCGGTCTGGTCGACCACGCACACAACAGGCGAACGCGAGGCCTCAGTGCTCGGGGCGGTCGATCGTGCCGGCCGCGTTCTGCGCACGCCGAAGGTGCGGATGACGGAGGGAATGCTCTGGCATCGGGTGCGGGGAAAGCTGCAGATCTTTGCCGTGGTTGACAGTCATGTGATGATCCATGGCCCCCTGCATGGCAATACAATTATCAATGTCGACACGCAGGGGGAATGGCGCTGGATCGCTCAGGATCTCCGTCGGGATGTTGTCTGGGATCGCGACCACATCGTGCATGTGGAATATGCCACGCTATCCGGCGCGGCTGCCGTCGCCGAAACGGTGGCGGCGGTCAACCAGCCTGTGCGGGCCGATCCTCCCGGGCCGGCAGAGGTCAACCGGGTGCTCGGATCGGCAACGTTTGACTGGCGGGCGGAGCCGGTGCGTCAGTTGGTAGCCGAAGCGGAGCGCTATGCCGCCCGCCACGACGCGATCGTAGCCGAGGTGAAGCTTGTGTCGGCGACCGCTCCGGCGATCCTCGACGGGAACGGGATCGATCAGTTTGTGCTCCTCAAGGGTGTGGCAGCGCGGCGCGGGGAGATCGTGCCGCGAAGGTTTCTCGAGGCGATCGACGGTCCGATCCAGCCCCCCTGGCCACAGCATTCCTCGGGGCGGCTGGAGCTGGCCGAACGGGTGGTCGCTGCGTCCAATCCTCTCACCAGCCGGGTGATCGTCAACCGGATCTGGCAGCATCTCTTCGGTCGCGGCCTCGTGCCGACACCCGACAACTTTGGCCGCCTCGGTGAGCCCGCGGCCGATGAAACCGCCGAGGCTTTGCTCGACACGCTGGCGGTGCGGTTTCGCGAGGAGGGAGGGAGTCTCAAGCAACTCATTCGGCGGATCGTCACCAGCAGCGTCTGGCGGATGGCCAGTGCCCGCGATCCCCGCGCCGTAGAACTCGATCCGCTCAACCTGCTGCTCCATCATTACCCGCTGCGGCGGCTGGAGGGGGAGGCGATCCGCGACAAGATTCTTGCCGTTTCGGGCCGGCTCGATCGCACGATCGGCGGCCCGAGCGTGCCGGTGTTTCTGAACGAAGTGCACGATGGCATCGCGGAGAGTCGGCCGCGGCACAGCGGCCCCGTCGATGGCGCCGGCCGGCGGAGCATCTACACGCGGATCGACCGCAATTTCCTCCCGAGCTTTCTCGTCGCTTTTGATCTTCCGCCGACGACGCAGGCGATTGGCCGCCGGCCGGTAACCAACGTGCCAAGCCAGGCGCTGACACTGATGAACGATCCGTTTCCTGTGGAGCAGTCGCGCGTATGGGCGGAGAAGACGCTGGCCGGTCAGCCTGATGGCACCGCGGCCCGCATCGACAAAATGTATCTGGAGGCGTTCGCACGGCAGCCGTCGGCGGAGGAGCTGGCCAAAACCGTGCGGTTTCTGGAGCTCCAGGCCCAGCGGCATGGCACATCGCTTACCGAATCGCCGCATCACCTTGCCACGTGGGCCGATCTGGCGCACGCCCTGATCAACGCCAAGGAATTCTACTTCCTGCCATAAAGGCGGCGGGGGAGCGTTTTCAGCGGCGAAAGCCAGCGCATCCGGCGCTGCAGCACTGTATCCATAGCCTGCTCTACGGGATGGTGGCTGATGATCGTATGATCAACCGTCCACGGGGTACTATCGCCCTGAAAGAATGAGCGAGACAACATATGACCGCCATCAGCCCGGGCCGCTACCGGCACTCCAAAGGGAACGAATACACGGTGCTCGGTGTCGCCCGTCACAGCGAAACACTCGAGGAAATGATCGTCTACAGGCAGGAGTATGGCGACCGTGGGCTCTGGGTGCGGCCGGCGGTGATGTTTGGCGAAACGGTCGTGGTTGACGGCGTAGCGGTGCCGCGGTTTGAACGGATCGAGGAAGGGAGTGGCAGCTGAGAACGAGGCTTGATTCCCCGCTTTTCAGCACGCACATGTCGAGATCGACTCGCTCACGTGCCAGCCACGCTCCGGATGTGCTGGAGTGCATGCTCCAGCCGCTGTGCGTTGGCTCCGTCTCCCCGCCACGCCGGGCCGATCCATTGCAGCGGAATGACAGGCGGCCCCGGGCCGGTGGCCGACATGGGAGAAAACGCTGATGCTGGTGCGAGTTTGGAAGGCTTTGTTGCTTCTGCTCTTTGTGGGGGGCGGTGTCATCGCGGGGGTCGTGTTCGGCCTGATTCCAGCCGGTGTGCTCCCGCTGGCCAAACACCAGCCATCCGCGCCTGCCCCGGTGGTCGAGGCGGCCCGGCAGCCCCTGCCGATCCCCGTCACCGTGACCTCCGCTGTGCCACGCTCTGTCGAGCGCCGGGTGAGAACGGTCGGCACACTCAATGGATTTGAAGAGATTGACATCAGCCCGTTGGTCGACGGCAACGTGCGTCGAGTCGTGTGCGATGTCGGAGATGTGGTCGCCCCCGGGGATGTGCTGCTGGAAATCGACGACACCGATTTTCAGCTCACGGTGCGCGAGCATGCCCGAGCGCTCGAACTGGAGCTATCGCGCCTCGGGCTGGAAAAGATTCCCGATGCGTCGTTCACTCCAGCCTCCCTGCCGAGCGTCCAGCGGGCGCGGTTGGTGGAGCGGAATGCGGCGGCGATTCTCGAGCGAAACAAGGGTCTGGCCGACCGGAGCGTGATCACCCGCGACGACTATGAAAAGGCGGAGCTGAACCTGGAAACAGCCCGGCTCGACACGCAGCAGCGGGTCATTGATGCCGAACAGACGCTCGCCGCAGTGCGGCACCGCGAGGCTGTGCTTGAGATTGCCGACAAGCGTCTGAGTGATACGAAGATTTGTGCGCCTGCCATCACGGTGCGAACGCCCCCCGGCGCCGAGGGCGCCGCCACCATGACATACACCGTCGCCGAGCGGTTTGTTTCGGAAGGGGAGATTGTCCGTGCCGCCCCGCCGATGAAGCTTTTTCGGCTGGTTGTCGATAGCGTGCTCAAGCTCAGGGCCGCGGTGCCGGAGCGGTATGAAGCGCAGGTGAAACGCGGGCAGGAGGTGAATCTGGCGGTGGAAAGCCTGCCGCGCCGCCGGATCGTCGGGCGGGTGTCGCGCGTGAATCCAACCGTCGATACAGCCAATCGCACGTTCGAAGTGGAAGTGTGGGTGCCGAATGAGGAGCGGCTCCTCAAGGCGGGGTCGTTTGCCACCGCCTCGATTCTGGTCGGCGCCGATGCCGATGCGGTGACCGTGCCGGAGGAAGGAATCGTTCGCTATGCCGGTGTCACAAAAATATTCACTGTCGTCGATGCCACGGCGCACGCCGTTGCTGTGGAGCTGGGCACGAGACTGGAGATTCCGGGGGAGGATGGCGTGGCGCGACGCTGGGTGGAGGTGAGCGGAGCGGTCTCCCCCGGCACGCTGGTGGTGACGACAGGCCACTCCCAGCTCAGTGATGGCGCGGCTGTTCGGGTGCGGCAGGCTTCCGGCGGGGAATCGGCCGCGGCTGCCGAGGAAGCCCCATGAATATCTGGGAACTGTGCATCCGCCGCCCGATCTTCACCGCCATGCTCGTGACGGCCCCGATCGTGCTCGGGCTGGCGAGCTATCCACGGCTCGGAGTTGAGCTGTTTCCCAACGTCGATCTGCCGCTGGTGACCGTCACGACCACGCTGCGGGGTGCCAGCGTCGAGGAGATGGAGACGGGAGTCACCAAGCCGATCGAGGAAATCGTCAACACAGTCGCCGGAATCGAGCAGCTGCGATCGACCACGCGGGAAGGGATCTCGCAGCTGACGATCGAGTTTGCGCTGGAGAAAAACGGTGCGGTCGCGGCGCAGGAGGTGGACGCCAAGGTGCGGACGATCCTCAGCCAGTTGCCGGAGGGAACTGATGCCCCGATCATCGATAAGTTTGCGCTCGATGCCGCACCGGTGCTGACGGTGGCGGTCTCTGGAAAGCGCGATCCCCGCGAGATCACGGAGATCGCCAGGCGGCGGATCAAGGAAGATCTTGAGTCGCTGCCGGGTGTCGGCGCCGTGATCCTCGTGGGGGGGCGGCAGCGGGCCATCCAGATCTCGATCGACACCGATCGGCTGCAAAAATACGAGCAGCTGACAATCGAGGACGTGCGCCAGGCCCTGATTCGCGAAAACCAGGAGCAGCCCGGCGGCCGGATTGATCAGGGGCCGCGGGAGCTTGTGCTGCGGACAATGGGGCGGGTGCGTGAGCCTGCCGACTTCGCCGAATTGATCGTGGCCAACCGCCACGGTCAGCCGATTCGCATCATGGATATCGGCACCGTCACCGACTCGTTTGAGGAGCCCCGGGGAGTCAGCCGGCTGTGGACGCAGACCGACGGGGCCCACGAGCAGGTATCGAGCCTGAAGAATCGCGCCGGCAACCTGGCCGTAACACTCATTGTGCAGAAGCAGTCGGGCACAAACACGGTGGCTGTTGTCGAGCGCGTCAAACGCCGGCTGGAGGAGATCCGCGAGATCCTGCCGGAAGATATCGATGTGCAGATCATCCGGGATCAGTCCCGATTTATCGAGAATTCGATCCATGAGGTGCAGGTGCATCTGCTGCTGGCTGCGGTGCTTGTCAGCCTCACGATCCTGCTGTTCATGCGGGACTGGCGCACGACGCTCATCGCCACGCTCTCGATTCCGACATCGATGATCGCCACCTTTGCGTTTATGTATGTGATGGGCTTCACGCTCAATAACATCACCATGCTGGGGCTGATTCTTGCGATCGGCATCGTGGTGGACGATGCTGTTGTTGTGCACGAGAACATCTTCCGCCACATGGAGGAGTATGGGCTCTCGGCCCGGGAGGCCGCTGCGAGCGCCACGCAGGAGATCGCCACAGCCGTTGTGGCGACGACGCTCTCGTTGCTGGTGATTTTTATTCCGGTGGTGTTTATGGGAGGGCGGGTGGGACGGTTCTTCAGCAGTTTTGGCTATGTCGTGGCCTTCTCGATCCTGATGAGCATGTTCATCTCGTTCACCATGACGCCGATGCTCTGTTCGCGGTTTCTCAAGGCTGAAGATGCCCAACATTTGAGCAAGTCGGGCTTCGTCTGGCGGGCTGTCGAGGGCTTTTACATGTTCTGCCTGCGGTTTTCGCTGCGGCACCGCTGGATCATCGTGCTGGCGTCTGTCGGGGTGCTGCTTTCGACACCGTATCTCATGAGCATCGTCGGTAAGGATTTTGTGCCGCGGGATGATACGAGTGAGTTTGAGGTGGCGGTGACGCTGCCGGAGGGATGCTCTCTCGAGCGGGCCGATGAGGCGCTTACCGAGGTCGAGACCCGGCTGCGCCAACTGCGGGGCGTAGAAAAAACGCTGATCACCATCGGCGACACAACAGGGCGAACCGTGCGCGGCCAGGGGGAGGTTACTCGGGCCACGATCTACTGCCGGCTGACCGATCTGCGGGAGCGGGAGTTCAGCCAGTTTGATGTCATGGGAGATGCCCGGCGCATCCTGCTTGACTATCCCGATCTGCGGGCGGCAGTGCAGGATGTGGCGGCGATTTCTGGCGCCGGATTCCGGCAGGTGATGGTCGATCTGAATCTGCGCGGACCCGACATGATTCGGCTGCAGGAGTTTTCGGAAAAAATCACGGCGTGGATGAAATCCCAGGGATATTTTGTCGACGTCGACACGAGCCTCTCCTTCCGCAAACCGGAGGTGCGGATTGTGCCCAATCGCGAGCGTGCCAGCGATCTGGGGGTCTCGATTCAGGCGATTTCAACGACCACCAACGTGTTGGTCGGCGGTGATCCGGTCAGCACATACAAGGAGGCCGATCAGCAGTACGACGTGTGGCTCCGGGCCGACCGTTCGTTTCGTGACGATCCCGCCGAGATCGCCCGGTTGACCGTGCCGTCGAATAAGCCGGGAGTGGGGGTGGTGGAACTCGGAAATGTCGCCGCCTTCGAGGAAGCCCAGGGGCCGGGGACGATCGAGCGATCGTCGCGGCAGCGGCAGGTGGTGATCTCGGCCAATCTCGAGGGGAAGGCGCTCGGTGAGGCTGTGGCGGCCTTGGGCGACTACGCGCAGACGCTCGATCTGCCGGCCGATTACCAGTGGGAGTTCATCGGCCAGGCCAAGAGCCTCAAGGAGACCAACGCCAACTTCCTCGTCGCCTTTGGCTTGGCGTTTCTGTTTATGTACATGATCCTCGCTGCCCAGTTTGAGAGTCTGGTGCATCCGATCACGATCCTGCTGGCGTTGCCGCTCACCATTCCCTGCGCGATCCTGTCGCTGATTCTGCTGCGGACAAGCCTCGACATCTACGCGATGTTCGGGCTCTTCATGCTGTTTGGCATCGTCAAAAAGAACGGGATCCTGCAGGTTGATTACACCAACGTGCTGCGGCAGCGGGGGCTGCCGCGAGACCAGGCCATTCTCGATGCCAACGCCGTGCGCCTGCGGCCGATCCTGATGACAACAGTCATGCTCGTGGCGGCGATGATCCCGATGGCGATGGGGGAGGGACCGGGGGCCGCCTCCCGAGCCGGCATGGCGAAGGTGATCCTCGGTGGGCAGTTGCTCTCGCTGCTGCTCTCGCTCCTGCTGACGCCAGTGGCCTACTCGCTCTGGGATGATCTGACCGTTGCCATGAAGCGCTACGGCTCGCGCTTTGCTGGCAACGCGGTCCTCCCGACGCCGACTGATTCGTAAGCTGTCGAAAGTGGTCAGTCCGCCTGCGTGAGAGCTTCCCAAAACTCGGGTGTGTCAGAAACCGAGTTGTGGTCGGTGTCGTCGATGACCCGCAGCGTTGCCACGCCGGGAGGAAACGCGCGCAGCAGCGAGTGCGTGTTGGCAGGCGGAATAAGCTCGTCGTGCGAGGCGGCGATGATGAGCGTGGGGCAGTGAACATCCTTGGCCAGCCGCCACGAATCATAGGGATCTTTCAGCAGCATCCGCATCGGCAGGAAGGGGGCCACGCGGGTGGCGATGGCGAGGATGCTGTCGAAGGGGGCGATGAGGATGAGCCGGGTGAGGGGTGCTTCGGCAGCGAGTCCGATAGCAACACTGCTGCCGAGACTGCGGCCAACGGCCATCACACCGGAATGACGTGCAGAGACAAATGCAAACAGCGCCCGGGCATCGCTGCGGAGAGCCGCTTCTGAAGCATGTCCGGAGCTGCCACTGTAGCCGCGGTAGTGCATCAGATAGAGCGCTCGGTCGGGAAACGCGGCGGCCAGATCGGGAAGCGACCGGGCCACATCCTCGGCATTGCCACCGAAATAAATAAGGGCCTGGGGCCCGTCATGGGGGCGGGTGGAGATTCGCAGCCGGGCCCCGGGCACCTCCAGCACCAGGGCCCGATCGTGGGCCGCCGTCGCGGGGGTCGGCATGTAGATGAACGAACGCTGGGCGCTGAGGAAGAACAGGCAGAGGAAGAGGTAGAGCCCCAAGGGGGCAGCCAGCAGGATCCAGAGCATGGGTCGGTGGCCCTTCAATCGATTCAGGATGAGGCAGCGGCGGTTGCTCATGCACCTCGGAGCGGGTTTTTAGGAATTCAGGCATCGTTACGGGAGGGTAAGGGAGTTCATGGTGAGCGTCAAACTCCCGACTCCGGCGGCGTCTGTGCTTCGGCCCCAGATCGATCCCGGGTGAACCCGCTTGAAGGCGGTGTGGACGGGCGTATACTCGCCAGTACGGTTTGGGAAGACCGGAATATCAGATGGCGGACTGTCGTGGCGAGGAGGGACACGATAGCGTTCGACCGGCATGCCGAAACAGGGGAGGCGTGGCGATGAACCGAAACAATGCGCGGATCGCGGCAGTGCTCAGGGAGCTTGCCGATCTCGGGCGACGGATCGGTGATCAGGCAAGCGAACTGGCCAGACTCACCACCGAGCGACCAACGGAACGCGGCCCAACGTCCTCCCCGCCCCCAGAGAATGACGTGGCCGCGGTGGCGGCGACCGCCGCCGATCTGGCTGCCGAGCTCGCCAGTGTGGTGGCTGTTGGCGGCCCGCAGCGACAACAAAAGGGGGAGTCACAGCCGCTCTCAACTGCCGACCACCCGCCGCAAGCGGAGCCCCCGCAGAGCGCTCAGACCATACCGCCGGCGGTGGTGGTCAGCGGTGCTAGAGAAAGTCAGTCTGAGCGGGACAGCTCCTCAATACGTTCCTCCGCGGCCGCGCCATTAGACATTCGCCCTGGAAGGCGGCCGTCCGCCCCGACTCACCAGACGTCGAGCCGATTCGGTCGTCTCCCGGCTGCTTTTCTTGCCGGTGCTTTTGGGAAGGTCGCGCCGGTGCTGGGAAGTTTTCTTGTGCACCTGATCGTGCTTGTGTGCCTCGCCACGATCTATCTGGCTGTGGAGGCGAAGCCGCTGCCGGTGGCGCTCACGATCGGCGACGCGGTGGAGCCTGCCCTGGAGGAGGTCTCTTTGGTGGCGATCGAAACGCCGCAGCAGATTGAAGAGCCAGCGGAGCTGTTGGCAGCTGAGGAGCTGCTGGCCCCAGAGCCCCTGCCGCTTGTTGAATCGGTGCCCGCGGAAGAGCCTGCAGGTGCCGGGCCGGTGGCCGACGACACAGGCGCTGAGGAAGCCGCGTTTGACGTGGGGGAGATGCTGGCCGACGTTGGGGAGGCTGGGGATGGCAAGCCTGCGGGGAGCGGGCAGGGGGAAGGCGTGGCG
>CAISJI010000266.1 GCA_903885565.1 uncultured Planctomycetaceae bacterium | reverse complement strand
TGATGCCGGCCTGCTCAAGAGCGTCGAGCACCCATCTCACCAGCGGTTTTCCCGCGGCCTCAGCGAGCACCTTGGGCAGTTCTGAGCCCATGCGGGTGCCGCGTCCGGCGGCGAGGATGACCGCCAACGGCGGGGCAGCGAGGGGGGAGTTGTGTTGGGAGGTCAAGCGCGGCAACCTTGCGAGGGTGTGGAGGCAGTTTCAGCCTGCTAGCAGGCTGCGGATAAAGTGATCCGCCGCTCGATGCGGCGGCAGACACCCTTGGAAAACCTTGGCTTTTTCGGGGGTGGCCCGAGTGGACTGTCTTCCATTCAGAGGGTCAGGATGACTTTTTCCCAAAGTACAGACAGACAGATCGTAAGGATTCGATGAGGGTGAGTCACGCAGACCTGAAAATCTTCCGGTTTTCCGCTGGCGGTTCGCCTCCGGGGAAGGAATGAGCGTCTCCCGCCCCGTTCAAATGACTCCCGAGCTCCTTTCTACCGAGGAACCTTTCGATGGAAATGTTGACAATTCTGGATGGGGCGGGCGGGGTTGCCACCGATGATCTGACGCATCGCTCCGGAGCCTTGGCTGTCATCGTGCGGCGGTTGCGGGGGGGAGTGCGCGAGGGAGTGCGGGTGGTCGAACTGGTAGCGGGGACAACCCGCGTGCTCATCCTGCCCGATCGGGGCCTGGGTATCTGGAAAATGTTCTGCGGAGAGGTCGAGTTGGGGTGGCAATCTCCGGTTCGCGGTCCGGTGCATCCCCGCTTTGTGCCGCTGGCAGAGCCTTCCGGGCTGGGGTGGCTGGATGGATTTGATGAACTGGTGGCTCGCTGCGGGCTGGTGAGCAACGGGGCGCCTGACTTCGCCCCCTCCGGCCGCTTGCAGCACGGCCTGCATGGGCAGATCGCCAACCTTCCTGCCCATGAACTCTCGGTGTTGCTCGACAGTGATGCGGGCACAATTCAGCTGCGTGGTGCAGTCGATGAGACCCGGTTTTTGTGTCACAACCTCCGCATGTCGACAACGCTCACGCTCCGGGCCGACCGACCCGCCGTCGAGTGGAGCGACAGCGTGGAGAATCTCTCTGATCGGCCCGCAACGCTCCAGATGCTCTACCACATCAACTTTGGGCCGCCGTTGCTCGGGGCAGGGGCGGAACTGGTGGCCGATGTGGCGGAACTGGCCCCCCGCGATGCCGGTGCGGAGGCCGATGTGCCCTCTTGGAACCGCTACATTGCGCCCCAGCCGGGCAGGGCCGAGCAGGTGCATTACGCTCACGTGCGCCCCGCAGCGCAGGGAGTGGCGACCGCCCTTCTGGTGGCTCCCGAGGGGCAGCAGGCCGTTCGCGTTACCTGGGGCAGCGCCACGCTCCCCTGCTTCGCGCTCTGGAAAAATCAGGGGGGCATGGCGGACGGTTACGTCACGGGGATCGAGCCGGGCACAAACTTCCCCAATCCCCGCAGCTTCGAGGCGGCGCAGGGACGGGTCGTCGAGCTTCAGCCACACGCCAAAGTGCAGTTTGATCTGGGGATCGAGCACCTTCAGGGGGCCAGCGTGGCCCCGGCCCGTGCCGCCCTGCAGGCTCTCGCCGGCGAGCGGGAACCGGCCAGAATCCATGCCACCCCCCGGCCAGGCTGGAGTGCCGTGGCGTCGGCTATCGCCCACGTGATGGTGGTGTTGGCGGGCGGTCTGGCGGCCTGGCAGGCGGGGGTCGATGGCCGCGCTTGGGGGGCGGAAGTGGAGAGCGTGGCCCCTGTGGCCACCGCCGTGCAGACCGGCCCACGGCGTCGCGTGATCGCCGCCGACGACTCCCGCCGGACGCTCGCCTCGATCGCCCCGGACGGCAGGGTGGAGTGGAGGCAGGCCAACGGCGCCATCCATGATCTTCACCTGCTGCCCAACGGCCATCTGCTCCTGCAAAACGGCTGGACCCGCATCGTGGAATTGGACGAGAAGCGCCAGCCGGTTTGGGAATACGACGCCAAGGGGGGAGACAATTCCGGCCGCGGCGTGGAGGTTCATGCGTTTCAGCGGCTCGACGACGGGGCCACGATGATCGTGGAATCGGGGCCGGCCCGAATTCTGGAAGTGAACGCCGATGGCACGGTGCGGAAGACTGTGCCGCTCAAGGTGGAGCATCCGGCGGTTCATTCCGATACCCGCAACGCCTCCAAGACTGCCGCCGGGACCTATCTTGTGGCCCACGAGCGTGATGGCGCGGTGCGCGAATACGACGCCACTGGCACCGTCATCTGGGAATACCCGGTGCCCCTGTTTGGGCGCGAACGCCGCGAGGGACATGGCCCCGAGGCATTTGGCAACCAGCTCTACTCGGCAGTCCGACTGCCCTCTGGCAACACGCTCATTGGCACCGGGAATGGCCATGGTGTGCTGGAAGTGACGCCGCAGAAGGAGATTGTGTGGCGGCTTGACCAGCACGACCTGCCCGGCATCACGCTGGCCTGGGTCACGCAGGTGCGCCGGTTGCCCAGCGGCAACACGCTCCTGATCAACTGCCATGCCGGCCCGGACAACCCGCAGATCATCGAAGTTGACCCAGCCAAGAAGGTTGTCTGGACGTTCAAGGATTTCACCACCTTTGGCAATGCGTTGCCGGTGGCAGTGGTGGCTGAGCCCGAGTAGCGGTGAGCAGGCAGGGAGAAAGTCTGTGCCCGCTGGAGCCTCCGCTCCATGCGAAACAGAAGACAGCAAACAGAAGGGCCACCTGCGACGGTTCGCAGGTGGCCCTTACAGTGGCTGGAAAAACCAGTGGAGGCGGCGGGAGTCGAACCCGCGTCCCGTGATGTTTCAGCACAAACGTCTACGTGTGTGTCCGGTCGATTTAAATCTCGCAGAAACGCCCCCGGCCGACAGGGTGCGTTTTCAACCAGCCAAGAACTTTTTTAGCCCTGTCCGTACCCGGCAGTGAAACAGAGCGAGTCGGATTTGGCGACCGATTGGGAGGCCCTTCCGACTGGGGCCATCGCTCGGGGTTGCTTAACTAAGCAGCCAGAGAAAACTGAGCTTCGGCAATTGAAGCTTGGTCGACTTTTAACGTGGCCAGCCGACCAACCAC
>CAISJI010000265.1 GCA_903885565.1 uncultured Planctomycetaceae bacterium | reverse complement strand
GCGGCACACCCCACCACACCATGAATCCCCAGCGGGAGGCCCCGCACGCCAGCCAGCATCACGCCCCACTCCTGCCCGGAATCCTGCCGCGGCAGCACGGCCAACAGCCGGGCCAGACAGCGGTCGAGCAGGGTTAATTGGCCGGCGAACACCTGCCGCATGCCCACGATCGCGTCGGGATCGGTCGCTGCGTCCGCCACGAGATAGGGAACTCTGGCTCCCGCCGGCGGAGGCGGATCTTCCGGATCGATGTAGGCCTCGCGAAACGACTCAGGCGCATCCCAGGCAACGCCCAAGCTGGTGGCATGCACCCAGACCAACCGATGCCGACCGGAGGCGATGATCTGCTCCGCCGCAGTGCACAACCGGGCCAGATTGGTATGTGGCTCCTCGCGGGCACTCCGGCGGCTCGCCACGGCCGGCACGACATGCACCTCCACCCCGCCGGCCGTCTCGGGCGGGATGCTGGCCGCCTGCCCCTCCCCTCCGGCCAGCAGCAGGGGATCGTCCGTCACGGCCACCGGCCGCCATCCGGCGGCAGCAGCCCGGCCAAGAATCGATTCCGGGCCCGCGCCCCCCAGCAGGTCACGGCACACAGCGGCCGGATCGAGCGTGGGCACGACCAGCCGATCAAACACAACCCCACGGGCCGCCAGCGCGTCGCACGCCGGCGTGGAGACCCAGGTAGCGCCCCACGCGGAGAGCATCCAGGCAGGCAAGCGGTCGATCGTTACCAGCAGGATCCCTGGGGATGCGGGCGGACTGGACTCAAGGTTCGGGGGTGGCTCCATAGCCCCATTCTCCATCATTTGATTCGCGGCAACAGGGGCTGACCCCAAACCAGACCGATTGCCATTCCGGCCGGCATCATGCATGCTCCCGGTGCGAACCGTGAGCCCCGTTGTCACCCGCTGGCGATTCCCATGGCAACCCATTCCTCGTTTGCAACCCATCCGCACGCCACCGCGGGAATGCCCCCCGGCATCCCCTACATCGTCGGCAACGAAGCCGCCGAGCGGTTTTCCTTCTACGGCATGAAAACGATTCTCGTCGTGTTCATGACGCAGTATCTCCACTCGGCAACCGGCGGCCCCGACGGCATGACCGACACCGAGGCGCGGGAATGGATGCACATGTTCGTGGCCAGTGCCTATTTTTTCCCCGTGATCGGCGGCATCATCGCCGATGCCTTCCTGGGAAAATATCTGACGATCCTCCTGCTCTCCATCGTCTACTGCCTGGGCCATCTCTGCCTGGCGATGATGGACATGCCGCAGCCCCTGCTGGAGGCAACGCTGGCCCCGCGCGGCTGGCTGCTGGCCGGTCTGGCCCTGGTGGCGATCGGCTCTGGCGGCATCAAGCCCTGCGTTTCGGCGCACGTTGGGGATCAGTTTGGCTCCGCCAATAAACACCTGCTGCAACGGGTGTTTGGCTGGTTCTACTTCGCGATCAACTTCGGTTCTTTTTTCTCCACACTGCTCACCCCCTGGCTGCTGCGGCACTACGGCCCCGGGTGGGCATTCGGTGTGCCGGGAATCCTCATGGCCGTGGCGACGCTCGTCTTCTGGCTCGGACGCAACACATTTGTGCACATTCCCCCGCGCGGGCCGGGCTACTTCGCCGAAACGCTCAGCCCCACCGGCCTGGCGGCAATTGCGAAACTCGTGCCGCTCTATCTCCTCGTGGCGGTCTTCTGGTCGCTCTACGATCAGTCGGGGGGCGCGTGGGTGCAGCAGGCACAGCAGATGGACCGGAGGTTTTTGGGGCGGGAGTGGCTCGAGAGCCAGATCCAGGCGATCAACCCACTGCTGGTGCTGATCTATATCCCTCTGTTCGCAGCCGTCATCTATCCTCTGCTGGAGCGGATGGTGCGAGTCACCCCCCTGCGCAAGGTGCTGCTGGGGTTTCTGCTCACGGTGCTGGCCTTCGCCATTTCGGCCCGCGCCCAAGGCTTGATCGACGCCGAAGCGAGCCGGTTTCAGACGGTGGTCGCCGCCGCCCACGCCGCCGGTGATATCGACCGCGCTGCCTCGGCGGAAGGCCTGCGTTCCAGCGGACTGCCCGCCCTGGCAGAAGCGCTTGAGTCTGGCGGCGCCGCTGCCGAGGCCACAGATACGCTGGTGGCCGGGGGGCTGGCCGTCACCAAAATCGGCACCCGCCTGACAGCACAATGGCCCAGCGTGGGCTGGCAGATCCTCGCCTACATCGTGATCACGGCCGCCGAGGTGCTGGTTTCTATCACCTGCCTGGAATTCAGCTACACCCAGGCCCCGCCCCAGATGAAATCGCTGGTGATGAGCCTCTATCTGCTCAGCGTCTCGCTGGGAAACCTGTTCACGGCGCTGGTGAATTGGATCACCAAAGATGCAGCGGGGAATTCCACGCTGGTTGGACAGAACTACTACTGGTTCTTCACGGCCTGCATGGCGGTGGCCACGCTGTTGCTGGTGCCGGTGGTGTGGCGGTACCAACCCCGGGAATACATTCAGGGAGACGGCACCGCCGAGGTGGGGCGTTGACGGAAAGTTCGCCAGACCGGTAGATTCGCTCCTCTGTCGTGGACTGCTCAGACCATCCACCGGGCAGCGTGCATCCCTGTTGGCCCAGCCCCCATTGACTGGCTCATGGCTGCCGTGCGCGGCATGTTTCCGGCTGTCCCCATTTGCCGCTGAGCCCCGTTGGCCTTACGTTGGAAAGTGTGGAATGAGTCGCTCGACCGCCTCTGCCCAGAAGTCCGGACAGGAAAGCCCGGAATCGCGATTGAAAAGACTGGTGGACACAGCCCAGACGCATGTGGGGTTGGGGGTCTTCGCCAAACGCCGGCTCAAGAGCGGCATGGTGCTTGGCGAAATTCTCGGAACGATCAGCGATGAGCATCCAGCAGACCCCAGCTACTGCATGGAACTGCCGAGCGGGCGGCTGCTGGAACCATGTGCCCCGCTGCGGTTTGTGAATCACAGCTGCGATCCCAACTGTGAACTTTTTTACTGGTTCGATGAAGATCAGGCCCCGCAGGAAGACCGGTTGTGGCTGCAAACGATCCGAACCATCGAGCCGGGCGAGGAGTTGCAGATCGACTATTGTTGGCCAGCGGACGCAGCCATTCCCTGCCGCTGCGGCTCGGCCAATTGCCGGGGCTGGATCGTCGATCCGGACGAGCGGCACCTGCTCCCCCCCCAGGATGGCGCCGTCGCGGCATCCTGATTCTTGTCGCGCTGCTGTCGATTCTGGCCGGCATCGGCATTTCCCGCCTGCGGCTCAACGACGACCTCCGCTCCCTGCTCCGCAACAACGACGCCGAATTCCGGCTGATCGATGAGGTGGGGGCCCGCTTCGGCTCGCCCGACAACGACTGCATCGTTCGGGCCACCGCCACCTCGGGCCATCTCTTCGAACCGGCAGGGCTGGAGGCCTTGCGGCTGCTGTGCGCCGAGATGGGAGCGATTGAAGGGGTCGCCGGCGTGCGTTCCCTCTACGACATCCGGCGGGAGGGAGCGGCCGGAGCCCTGCTGCCGCTCATCCCGCGCACCGGCGAAACCCTTGATGCCGCTGCTTGCACAGCGGCGCTGGCCCGGGCGACCCGCCATCCACTGGTAGCCGGCCACCTGCTCTCTTCTGACGCCTCATCCACGCTTGTGCTCGTCCGTCTTGCCTCCGGCGTTCCCGCGGCCTCCGGGGAGGGAATACGCACGCTGCAGCGGATCGAGCAGGCGGTGGCCCAATGGGATCAGCGGGGGTCCCCGCTGGCATGCGAACTGACGGGGCTGCCGGCACTGCGGGAGCAGGCCTCCCGGGCACTGCGCCGGGACATGCTG
>CAISJI010000264.1 GCA_903885565.1 uncultured Planctomycetaceae bacterium | reverse complement strand
GGGCCAGGATGGTGACGTCGGGATTGAGCTCCTTGGCCCGCCGCACGATCTCCTCATCGACTCGGCTGGCACCACTGGTGAGGATCAGATTGTCAGCCCCCTTGATGCCTGCCTCTAGGAGGGTTTCCGGCCGCATCGCATCGCCGTAGATCGCACGCACGTCGAAGGCTTTCAGCCGGCGAATGGTGTCGAGATTGAGTTCAATCACGGTCGGCTCGATCTCGTTGTCGAGCAGCAGCTGTGTCACGGTCTGGCCCACTGGGCCGTAGCCCACCACGATCGCCCGATGGCTCGGCGCCGATGCTTTCAGCGAGTTTGCATCGTCACTGTCGATGCTCGCCCGCCCGCGCCCCACGCGCCAGCGATCGAACGGTTCGATCAGCCGATAGAGGAGAGGGTTGAGCGTGATCGACACAATGGCGGCGGCGACGAGCGTGTTGGCCGCCGTTTCCGGTAGCAACCCGAGTTGCCTGCCGAGCGCCGCCAGAATGAAGGAAAACTCGCCGATCTGGGCCAACGACACGGCGACGCTCGTCGCGTCCTGTCGCGGATGGCCCAGTAGCATCATGCTCGCCCAGATCGTGAGCGGCTTGGCGATCAACACGATCGCGACGGTGGCCGCCAGCAGCCAAGGCGAGGTGAAGATCGTTGTAGGGTTAAACAGCATGCCGACCGACACGAAAAACAGCACGGCGAAGGCATCCCGTAATGGCAGGGCCTCGGAGGCGGCGCGAAGGCCGAACTCGCTGCGACCAACGATCGTGCCGGCGAGGAAGGCGCCCAGGGCCATGGAGACGCCAAAGAGCTGGGCGGAGCCGACGGCGATCCCCAGTGCGATCACGAGGACCGCGAGCGTGAAGAGTTCGCGGGAGCGGGTCGCGGCGACGTGCTCAAGCACCCAGGGAATGAAGCGTCCACCCGCGAGGAAAATGACAGCAACCAGCGCGGCGATCTTGAGGGCCGCGGTGCCGAGCGCCACAGCCACGCCCTGCAGCCCCGGCTGCTGCCCGCCGAGGATGGCTGGGAGTGCAACCAATGCGGCAACCGTGAGCAGGTCCTCGACCACCACCCAGCCCACGGCGATGTGCCCGGCTCGGGTATGCAGGTCGCGGTTATCGGATAGCACGCGGATGAGCACGACCGTACTGGCCACGGAGATGGCGCTGCCAAACACGATCCCGGTGGCCCAGCCGTATCCGTGGAGAAGCGCCGCGGCCATGCCGAGCAGCGTGGCAACGCTGCTGGCCACAAGAGCGCCTGGGATCGCCACGCGGCGCACGGCGAGCAGTTCGCGGATGTGGAAGTTCAGTCCTGCTCCAAACATGAGCAGGATGACGCCGACCTCCGCTAGTTCTTGGGCCGTGGAGACGTCGGCCTCGAAGCCGGGCGTGTACGGACCGACGGCGATCCCGGCGAGAAGGTAGCCGACAATGGGCGACAGTCGCAGCCGCTGTGTGATGTACCCGAGCACAACCGCCGCGGTCAGGCCGCCGGTGAGCGTGAGAATGAGGTCGACTTCATGCACGGATGGGTCTCGTAGGTATCGTGGGCATCGCTGAACCGACGCTCCGGAACGGCGCCGGCGTTGCCGTTGTTCTGGTCAAGGGGTGGCCGGCGATCACGCGGATTATGCGGGGAGCCTGTCGTGCTGAACAGGTCTGAGGGCGATGGTGGAAAGCGACTACACCGGCCGTCACTCGGGCCCGTAGCAGGCTGTGAATAAAGTGCAGCATCGCTGGATGCGATGCCCGTCGTCCGTGGAAAACCTCGGCTTTTCCTCCGGGCGACCGAGTGGACTGTCTTCAATCGAGACAGGTGCATGGAGGACTTTTTCCACGGGCAGCTAGCTGTGTTGGCCCACTCCTTCCGGACTGCGGGGAGGTTTCACACCGCAACAGCCGGGGCGTGATCGGCTTCACGCCTGCCGGGCGTTCGGTATCCGAGCGCCTGGTGGATTCTCGTTGAGTTGTAGAAGGTGACGATGTACTCGAAGACATTTCTCCTGGCATCTTCGAGGTCGGGCTGGTGCCAAGTCCAACAAGGATGCGCTTGATCATG
>CAISJI010000263.1 GCA_903885565.1 uncultured Planctomycetaceae bacterium | reverse complement strand
TTGGAGAGATGCTCGTGGATCGGCCCCGCAGGAACATTCTCAGGCGTGGCGGGGTTGGAGGTGCCGTATGAGTTCTGAGATGGAGTTGGTCGTGGATGCGGGGGGGATGTTCGATGTGTGTATGGCGAAGAGTTGGACCTGCGGGAACTCGGGAAGTTGCAGATCACCCGGGCCAGTCATGTCGAGCCAGATAGGGACGGTTTCTGGTGGGCGGATATGGGGCCTGTTGATGGGCCTGTGCTGGGGCCGTTTAGGAACCGGACGGAGGCGTTGGGGGCGGAGCGGGGGTGGCTGCTGAAAACGACACGTTTTGAGGACACCAATCACCTCAAATAAAGCTTCCGTGTAATCCAGGAATTCCGTGGCTTGCACGGCCGGATTAACTGACCTGTATGTGCGGCCGGAATCATCCACTCAATTGCTCAGTTGAGGCCTATTCTTCAGCCTGCCGAGAGGAGGATAAAACGCCGCTTACGTTCGATCGCCGCGAGTACGCCGGCGACCAGTGAGAGAGCGCTCGCACCCGCGGCGGGATCAATTTCGGGGACAGCCTCAATCGTGCCGTCGTTGGGCCCGCTAATGGACAGTGCAGTAACCCCGTCAGCGCCACTGATCGTGGTCCCTCCCACTGTGAACATCACCGCGATCAACGATTGCGGTCCGCTCAGCGGCACGTTGGGATTCATCCAGTAAAGAATGTGGGCCAGCCCCACCGACACTCCAGGCGCAAGCTCCTGGTAATAGGGGCTCACCCCCGACAGATCAGTCACGCTGACAACCGTATCGGCCAGCGACGATGCCAGTGTTGGCGAATCGGGATTGTTCCAGAAGATGTACGGATCGTACGTATTCTGATTCACGCCGGTGAATGTAACCCCCGGATCTGCCGACACATACACTTCCGAACTGAAGCCGCCTACTTGGAAGGTAGTGCCGCCATCGGCCTCGTTATTGAGCAGCACGATGTCGAATGCACCGCCGCCGCCGGGAGCCGCTACGGACGGGCTGGCATACACCACTAGACCAGCCCTAGCAACGGAAGGGATGGTCAGGCAAAAGGAAAGCATCAAGAAACAACCAAGATCCTGAAACACTCCGGGCCTGGTTAAAATGGCTACTTTCATCGCATGGTTCCTAGGACAATCAGAAACATAACTAAAAGAAAACTGTTGAAACAGGACTCGTCGGTCAATGGTTAAGCCAGCAATCCCGGTATGCTTAAGCAAGGGCTTTGGATCAGTGTGGTCAGCGGCGGCGGCATGTCACCCAATCAGATCGGTAACTTCTTGCCGTTGCGGGCGGTAACCAACGACTGGTCACCGGGGGAGACCGAGCCGTCTCCGTTAATGTCCATAGAGACCAATGCGATGAGATTCGTGCCGATACTTGCGACATAATTTCTCACCGCCGCCACATCGAGCGTGTTGACGACGCCGTCGTCATTGACGTCCCCAGCCAGCACATCGAGTCGCCGGGTGTAGGTGGCGAGTTGGCTGTTGGCGATCGACACGGTCAGCTTGTCCGGTCTTACGACCCCACCGTTGGCAAGCGTGATCGTCCAGGCCGTCCCTGAACCGCTGATGCCCGCGACAGTGTATGTCAGTCCCGCCCCGCTTCTGAACGTGATATCCCCGGCCGAAAGGCCAGCGATCGACTGAGTGAGCGAGAGTGTGAGCTTGTTGACGTTGAGCCAAGGAATCGAGGTGGCTCGCCCGGCCGGGAGCAGCCGGACGCCATCGGCATTCGTAAGTAGGCTTGCCGATTGCGTCCCCCAGCCGGCAGTGACGCCGGTCACCTGTGCAACGATCGCCACCGTCAGCGTGGCGGTACTGGTGGGCACATCCGAGCCGATCCCATTGCGGAACACCGCCCGGTAGAGCGAGCCTGAGTCGCCACCGGCAAGAACCGGCGTGGTGTAGACGGTGGTGGTGGCCCCAATGATGTCGGACCAGCTTGAGCCACCAGTAGTGCTCTTCTGCCACTGCACGGTAGGAGCGGGCGTTCCGGTGGCGGCCGACCGGAATGTCGCTGTGCTGCCGACGCTGGCGGTGGTGCTGGTCGGTTGCGTGGTAACCGTGGGAGCCTGATTCACCTTGAGCGCGACCGCGGCGGTGCTCACCGATCCGAGGCGGTTGGAAAACGACGCCCGGTAGAGAGTGCCGTCATTGCCGACGGTGGTGGTGGGTGTGGTGAAACTGGCGCCATTGGCCCCGATCACGTTCGCCCAGGTTGTACCGCCATTGATGCTCACCTGCCATTGCACGACCGGGGCCGGGTTGCCAGTGGCGGCCGCACTGAACGTCGCCGGGCTCCCCGCATTCATGGTCGTTGTGACGGGGTTGCCGCTGACAACGGGAGCGTACGAAACGGTAAGCGCGGCCCCTACAGTGGCCGTGGTGCCTGCGGTGTTGGTGAACGCGGCCCGAAACCGGCTACCGTTATCGAGAGCCGTTGTAACGGGTGTGGTGTAGGTGGTGCTCGTCGCACCGACGACATCGATCCAGTTCGCCCCACCGTCGGTGCTCTTTTGCCACTTCACGGCGGGGGCAGGAAAACCGTTTGCGGCCGCCGCAAACGTCGCCGTCGCACCTGCATTCACACTCGCGGACGCTGGAATGCCGACCACAACCGGCAGGGTGGCAACCGACTGAATCACGATATTACTCGTGCTCGTATCGTAGGTCGAGTCGCCGCCGTAGACGGCCGTGATGCTATGGGAACCCCTGGTCAGAACCGATGTGCTAAGCGAGGCCGTGCGGCCGCTTATCGTTCCGGTACCGACTATAGCGCTGCCGTCCTTGAAAGTCACCGTACCCGTGGCCCCACTGGTCACTGTGGCAGTGAACGTCACGCTGTTGCCGTATACGCTCGGATTCGCCGAGGCGGCCAGAGAGATCGCACTGCTGACGGCGTTCGTCACAACACCCGCCGAAAGAGTCGAGTACTCGCCAGCGCTACCGCCGTTGATTGCAGCAACCCTAAACACATATGACGTGTTCTTGGTGAGCCCCGTGACTGTCGCCGTTGTGGTCGTCGCAGACGGATGCCCATAATTCGTCCAGCTCACGCCATCGTTCTTGCTGAACTGAATGCTGTAATCTGAAATTGGGCTCCCACCATTATCGCCCGGCGCTCCCCATTGCAGCGAAACACTGGCTTCGCCGGCCGTCGCCTGTAAGCCCGTGGGTTTAGCCGGTGCAGTTGCCACCGACGCAGGGATTCCGCCTAGCGTCGTACTCCAACCCGTTGTGCCGGGGAGGTAGTAGGCCGTAAAGAGCGGAACTGCCGCGGAAAGGCCCGAGCTTGCCTCTGGCGCATTTCCTAGGAAATATAATTTGGTAGCACCAGTCGACCTGTAAAACATCCTCGGACTCAAACTCATACTACTGATCGTGGCGGGGAAGGTCACGCTCGTAAGCTGGCTTGTCCGCCGAAAGGAAAGGGGGCCGACTGACGTAACCGTCGACGGTATTACAACATCGCCGACAATCCCGCCGGGACATATGATAAGACTGGTAATATCCTTATTGTAGAGAACCCCGCCGACGGCAGCGTAAACGGTGTTTTCGGCGGCCACAACGAAACCTGTGGTGTTAAAAAGACCAGTTTTCCCAGCTCCACTCACGACCGACGCCGGAATCGTAACGATTCCTGAACGAGCGCTCGGCACCCAAACAAGCGTCGTAACCGATTTGTCATAGAGAACCCCATCGATACTGCTGTAGTTCTCATTGTCGGGGTCCACCACAAATGCCGTAATGTGATCCCCTTTAGTATAGATTGATGTGACGCTAGCCGGTATCGAGATACTACCGGTCTTCGCTGTAGGCACCAGCAAGAGCGTCGCCTGGGCCTTATCGTAGAGAACGCCATCAATACTGGAATAATTCGGGTTGGCTGTTGCGACGTTGATTGCCGAAAAACGC
>CAISJI010000262.1 GCA_903885565.1 uncultured Planctomycetaceae bacterium | reverse complement strand
TGGAGAGCCGATCTTGGTGAGGCTGCGAATTCAAAACGGCTGTGGCTGAACTCCCTGGTTTCGGCGCATGCGTGCCTTGAGTGCGGCATTCAGAACCCGGCCGATTCTCAGATCCATTTTGCAACAGCCGCGGAGATCGTCAAAAGCTACCTCGAGGGCTGCGACACCAACCAGGGGGTCTTCCAGGATGCCTGGCGGGACGAGCACGCGGTAGCCAACCGCCTGTTTGTTTTGAGTGCTTTTATTCACTACTCAACTTGCCGGGACGTTTTGGGCCCTGCCAGTGACGTTGCGATCATTGGACAGATTATCCCAATCGAAAACCTCATTCTTCATGCAGTCGTGCATGCGGAATGGCTGCACAGCGATCACCACTACGTGAAGAATAATCATGGCGTGATGATGGACCTCGCGTTGGCCCAGTTTTCCGTCATTATGAAAGAGGTTGACAAACCGTTAGCCGACAAATACCGCACGAAGTGCGTGAACAGGCTGGAGATGATGCTGGAACTCACCTTCGACAAAGGTGGTTGCTGCACTGAAAACAGCCCGACCTATCATTTTGTGAACTACACCTTGTTTTCCAAGGCACGCGATTTTCTTTTGGAATACAAGCTCATCGAAACTGCGACAAAGTGGGAAGATACGCTGGGGAAGGCAAGGCATGTCGGCGACCTTTTTCTTCGCTCAAGCAAAATGCTGCCGTTGGTCGGCGACTCTGAAACCATGCTGGCGACCTTCTTTCCCAGTGTGGAATCAGATGATGCCAGGTACGGACTCGGATATTACCCAGACGCTGGATTCTTTGTGGTGTCTCTGCCAGACTTCCACATGACGCTCAGAGCCGGAGGGATGACATACTCGCATCGGCATGTCGATGACCTGAGTCTTACCTTGCAGTATCAAGGGAAAGATTTCATCGTCGATTGCGGCATGTACAACTACGATATTCAGGACAAGCTCCGGCGTTGGTTCATTTCCACTCGTGCCCATAGTGGGATTTACGTAGAGTCGATGGGCAATGTCCGCTTTGCCAACTTTCAATCGCCGCAGGAAATGTCCCGTTTTATCTCCCTCGAAGGCGACGCGAGTCGCTTCGACATATGCGGAGCCCACAACCTTTCAGCAGAGGTCGAGGTCGAACGACGCGTGTCCTACGGCGATGGGTCCCTGACGATCAAAGATAGTTTCGCGAGCGCTCATTCTCAGGCATGGAGGATGCAAATGAATCTTCATCCAGACGCAAGCGTGCACCGCCTGGATTCCCAAGGCGGGTTCAGGCTGGAAAACGGGAGTGCGAGCCTATGCATTTGGTTCGACCCAAGGTTTGATGTGCAGATTGAAAACATCCATTATTCTCCGACATTTATGTGCTTGCAGAAGTCGAAGGCGCTGGTCATGAAAGGGCTTGGCAATTCGTTAGTGGCACGCACGAAGATTGAGTTCGGTGCCACGCAACTCAGCGGGGCTTCTTGCCCACAATGATTCCGAAGCACTATCCGCCGACCGAGGCTTGTGATCGTTTCTTCGCTGCTTTGCAGGAGGCCGATCGTTCTGCGCCACAGATCCCGTCTGAAATACTGACCAAACTATGCACGAACTGGGGTAACGAGGGCTGGCCTGCCAAGGAAGAATTGCTCGCGGCCATAGCGGCGCACGCGTGGGAGACACCGGGAACAATCCTGGAATGTGGCTGCGGACTCAGCACTGTCCTGCTCGCATTGATCGCCCGACACAAGGGCCAAAGAGTCGTCAGCATCGAGCATCAGGGAGACTATGCAACCTCGATTCGAAGCACCCTCCGACGGTTCGATCTCGCCAACGTCGAGGTGCTTTTCTGCCCACTTGTCGCCCACGAGGATTATGACTGGTACGAAATACCAGAGGGCACCTTTGGAGAGCAGGAGATCTCGCTCGTGGTGTGCGATGGCCCACCTGAGGCCACGCGAGGCTGCCGCCATGGAGTGCTTCCGGTGACGTTGCCGTTCCTGCGGCATGGGGCTGTGATCCTGCTCGACGATGTGCAGGCGGGGGGGGCCTCCGTCCTGGCCAGATGGAAGAAGGAATACGGGCTCGATGCGGTCATTGAAGGTGTCGTGAAACCTTACGGACGGATCGTCATACCATGAAAGTTCTGACCGTTTTTGGTACGCGGCCCGAGGCCATCAAGATGGCACCGGTGGTCGGGGCGCTGGCCACCCTGACCGGCATCGAGTCGCGGGTCTGCGTCACGGCGCAGCACCGCGAGATGCTGGATCAGGTGCTGCAGCTGTTCGGCATTGTGCCAGACTACGATCTGGGCATCATGGTGCCCGGTCAAACCCTCTCCGCAACCACCAGCAAGGTGCTTCTCGGGCTCGAACCGCTCCTGCAGCAGTTTGGTCCCGATCTGGTATTGGTTCACGGGGACACCGCCACCGCGTCTGCCGCCGCGCTGGCGGCGTATTACCAGCGAATTCCGGTCGGCCATGTGGAGGCCGGTCTGCGCACGGGCGACCTGCTGGCCCCTTGGCCGGAGGAGGGTAACCGGAAGGTGATCGCTGCAGTCGCCACCGTCCACTTTGCGCCCACCGAGCAAGCTCGGGAGAACCTGCTCCGTGAGGGAATCGCCCCTGGTGCCATTCACGTCACCGGTAATACCGTGATCGACGCCCTGCGACTGGTGGTCGATCGGCTCCGGACCGACACCCACCTTGCCGACTCGCTCGCGGGCCAGTTTCCATTCCTGCGGGCTGATGCCAGGCTGGTGGTGATCACCTGCCACCGCCGGGAGAATTTCCAGGGAGGGCTGGACCGCGTCTGCACGGCGATCCGCACCTTGGCGGAGCGGTTTTCCGAGGTTGATTTTGTCTTTCCCGTCCACCCCAATCCCAAGGTGCTGGAGCCGGTCAGGGCGGCGCTGCAGGGAATCGGCAATGTCCACCTGATCGACCCTCAGGACTACCTGCCGTTTGTCTATCTCATGAGCAGGTCGAGTCTTCTGCTCACCGACTCCGGTGGCATCCAGGAGGAGGCCCCCGCCCTGGGGAAGCCGGTGCTGGTGATGCGCGACGCGACCGAACGCCCCGAGGTACTCGCAAGCGGTGCCGTGCAATTGGTGGGCACCGATACCGTCACGATCGTCGAGTCTGCCGCACGCGTTCTGACCGATCCCCTCGTCCCCGTCGTCAGTTCGATGGTAGAAACACCCTACGGCGACGGCCGGGCCAGCGAACGTATCGTACGGATCCTGCAATCCCTCGGAAGCCATTAAGCAATGCCAGATACCAGCGCCGGCCTCAACAGACTCGCTGTCATCGGGCTCGGCTATGTGGGGCTGCCCACGGCCGCCGTCTTCGCCTCCCGGCGGGTGGAGGTGATCGGTGTCGATGTCAACGAACGCACCGTGGCCACGATCAACAGCGGGAACGTGCCCATCGACGAGCCGGAGCTGGACATGCTCGTCCGGGCCGCGGTGGGGGCGGGCATGCTGCGGGCCACCACCCTCCCCGAACCGGCGGACGCCTTCCTGATCGCCGTGCCCACACCGTTCAAAGGGGAGCATCAGCCCGATCTCGACCATGTGCGGGCGGCGGCTCAGTCGATCGCCCCGGTGCTCGCGCCAGGCAACATCGTGATTCTCGAGTCGACCTCTCCAGTGGGAACGACGGAGCAACTGGCGGTCTGGTTGTCGGCGGCACGCCCCGATCTGCGTTTCCCGGGCCCCAGTGCTGGAGACGTGGTGGATGTGCACATCGCCTACTGCCCGGAGCGCGTCCTGCCGGGGCATGTGATCCGCGAGCTGGTGGAGAATGACCGGATCATCGGGGGCCTGACCCCGGCCTGTTCCCGGCGGGCCGAGGAGGTGTATCGGACGTGCGTTGCGGGCACGATGCACATCACCGATGCCCGCACCGCGGAGATGAGCAAGCTCGCCGAGAATGCCTACAGAGACGTCAACGTGGCCTTCGCCAACGAGCTGTCGATGATCTGCGACAGGCTCGGCATCCCCGTGTGGGACATGATCTCTCTGGCCAACCATCACCCTCGTGTGAAGATCCTCCAGCCGAGCTGCGGTGTGGGTGGCCACTGCGTTGCGGTAGATCCCTGGTTCATCGTCGATGCGGCGCCGAACGACGCTCGACTGATCCGCACCGCCCGAGAAGTGAACGACGCCAAGCCCTGCTGGGTGCATGAGCAGATCAGACGGGCCGTTACGGCGTTGGTGGCTGAGGGCCGGGAGGAATCATCGGT
>CAISJI010000261.1 GCA_903885565.1 uncultured Planctomycetaceae bacterium | reverse complement strand
GCCCTGTTGGGGGACGGTTCGGTTCGGTCGCTCTCCGACTCACTCGATCTGACCACGCTCAAGCGGCTGGCCGATCGCGACGATGGGAAGGTGATCGGCGATTTCTGAGCCCACACCTAAAAAAAGGCGCCAGCCAACAAATTTGGGCAGTCTGGGCAGCCGGCCTTTATCTATCTTCCCTCATTTTCGTGGCTGGCACCTTTTTCTTGAGTCTATAATTCGGCTTTGCGATGTTCCGCCCTCCATGGCCCGCCCGAGAGCCGATGCACCTTCGCCGCGCAATTCCGTTCCTTGTGCTGCTCTCGCTCCTGGTGGCTGCCGCGGCACGCGGGGCCGATCCGGCGGCGCTCTGGTCAGCCAAGGTGCAACCGCTGCTCGATCTGCAGTGCGTGAAGTGCCACGGGCCGATCGATCAGCATGGCGGGCTGGAGCTCGATACTCCCGCGGCGGTGCTCAAAGGAGGGGACGACGGCGCGGTGGTGGTGCCGGGCCACCCGGAGGCGAGCCGCCTGTGGCAGAATCTTGCGGCCGACGCCGACCAGCACATGCCGCCAGAGAAGCAGCTCACGGAGGCTGAGCAGGAAGTCATCCGGGAATGGATCGCCGCCCTCGCCGCTCGCCAGAGTCCACCGGCCGCAGAACCAGATGCCCGCCCGGAGGCCCACCGGCAGTTTGCGACCGTTGCCGACGCGATCGATTTTTTTGTCGCAGAAGGCTGGGCCGCCCGCGGCGTCGAGCCCGCTCCGCCCATCGATGACCGAACCTGGTGCCGGCGCCTCTCGCTCGATCTTGCCGGAAGAATTCCCACGGCGGCTGAAGTGGATGAATTTCTGGCCCAGCCGGCCGACTCGCGTCGTAGCACGCTGGTCGATCGGCTGCTCGCTTCAGACGATTACGCCGTGCGGATGCGGGAGCTGTGGGATCTGTTTCTGATGGGCCGCGGCAAGCGGCAGTCTCAGGAGGAGCGGCGCCGGCAGAACGGCTGGTGGGCCTACCTTGAGAACACCTTCCGCACCAATCAACCCTGGGACGAAGTTGTCCGCGAACTGCTCGTCGCCCGGCCCGACAGTCCGGAGAAGAAGGGGGCGTCCTGGTTTCTCTACGAGCGCCGCAACGATCATCAGTTGATCGCCGAGGCAGTCGCGCCGCTGGTGTATGGCACACGCGTCGACTGCGCGCAGTGCCACGATCATCCGCTGGCCCGTGAGATCAAGCAGGCCCATTACTGGGGCTTGGTGGCGGCTTTCAACCGGGGCAAGAACGTGGAGGGATCGGCCGCTGTGGCGGAATCGGCCGTGGGGGGCTTCGTCAACTTCACCAACCTCAAAAAAGAGTCGCAGCCAGCGCTGCTGACGCTGCTCGGCGGACGCACCCTGCCGGAGAACTGGCCGGCGGGAGATCAGCCTGAGGAAGACAGCGATGAGAAGTATGTCGATCCCGCGGCCAAGCCCCGCGTGCCCAAGTTTTCCCGGCGCGAGGCCTTTGCCGCGGCCGCCACGCGCGACAATCCGCTGCTGGCCCGTGGCTTTGTGAACCGGCTCTGGGCGGTGTTGATTGGTCGGGGGATTGTGGCGCCGGCGGACGAGATGAACGCCCGCAACACCCCGAGCCATCCCGAACTGCTCGACTGGCTGGCTCAGGATTTCGCCACCCATCAGCACGACATCCGCCGCACGGTACGGGGGATTGTGCTGAGCCGGGTGTATGGCCTGGGACGGGCCGCAGGCCCGGTGCCGCCGGAGGCATTTGCCGGCGCGCTGGAGCGGCCGCTGGCCGCCGAACAGCTCGCTCGTTCGTGGCGCATCGCCGCCGGCCTGTCCCCTGAGAATGAAGCCCTGCGCCGGGCCACGGTGACCGCCCTGCCCGAGGTCTTGCCGCGGGAATATAGCGCCACCTATCAGCAGGCGCAGTTCTTCTCCAACGCCCCCGATCTGCAGGAGATCCTCAAGCCAGATCCCGGCAGCACCGCCGCCTCCCTCGCCGCGCTGCCCGATACCAGTGCGCGGGTGCAGGGCGCCTTCCTTGCCGTCTACGGCCGGCTGCCCGATACGGAAGAGGCTGCGCATGCGGCCCAGCTTTTTGATCCGTTGCCTGCTGCGCCTGCCGAGCCGATCCGCGATCTGCTCTGGGCGCTTTTGACCAGCGGCGAATTCCTCACGGTGCCCTAGCGATGATGCCCCCGCATTCCACACATTCGAGGCCTGGCCAGTGTCCGACCGACGAGCACCGGCTCCATCGGCGGCTCTTCCTCCAAGGACTCTCTGCCGGGGCAGCGGCGAGCGTGGGGAGTTTTTCCGGGCTGTTTCATAATCCCGTCTTTGCCGCGGAAACCAAGAAGGCGCATAAAAGCTGCATCCTCCTTTGGCTCTGCGGGGCACCGAGCCAGTTTGAAACCTGGGATCCGAAGCCGGGCCGGCCGAGCGGCGGGCCGTTTGGAAGCGTGCCGACCGCGATCCCTGGTGTTCATTTCTCGGAGCTGATGCCGCTGTGTGCCGGGATGGCCGACCGGCTCAATATCGTGCGCAGCATGAAGACGACGCAGCCGGAGCACCTGCAGGCGATCACGCTGCTGCAGCGGGGCAATCCGGAGCGGGCCGGCTTCACCCGCCCGGCGCTTGGCAGCGTGCTCTCACAGGCGCTGGGGCAGCTCGATGCGCCGATTCCAAACTTTATCTTCCTCGATCCCATTCCGGGCGGGAATGAGTTTGAGACATTCAAGGCGGGGAACTGGGCCGGCTGGCTCGGCGCCGAACACGCCCCGGTGCGGCTTGGGGGCGACTACACGCAGCTGGTCAATGCCAGCCTCGATGCACTGCCGCAGCACGATCGCGAAGCCCGCGAAACGCTGCGGAAATTTCTCACCTCCAAGTATGAGCGCGATCGTGGCAGCAGCATCGCCCGCAGCCAGAATGCGGCATTCGAGCGGATGAAGGGGATGGCGGCCAGCGCCAGCCTGTTCGATGTCACCAAGCTCCCGGCCCGAGACCGCGAGGCCTACGGGCCGGGCAGCTTCGCCCAGCACGCCCTGATGGCGCGGCATCTGGTGGAGCATGGCGCGCCGTTTGTGATGGTTGCCAACGGTATGAACTGGGACAACCACGTGTTCCAGCACGAGATCCACCAGATGCTTGTGCCGGAACTCGATCGGGTGCTCTTCCATCTTGTTCGCGATCTGGAGGAGCGGGGCCTGCTCGATTCGACGCTCGTGATCGCGATGGGGGAGTTTGGCCGCACTCCCTGGCTCAATGCCGCCCGCGGGCGCGACCACTATCCCCATGCCTGGAGCCTGATGATGACCGGCTGCGGCCTGAAACGCGGCGTGGTGGTTGGGGCGACCGATGCCGACGGCGTGAATGTGATCGAGAAGCCGTTCAACGAGCAGAATCTCTTTGCCACGATCTTCATGGCACTGGGGATCGATCCCTATGCGGAATACGATCTGCCCGGCATGCCGACGTTCCATCGCGTGGAAAACAAGGCGGAGCCGATCCGCGATCTGCTGGCATAACTCCATGAAACTCACCTCTCTCCACAAACATTCTCTCGCCACCGGCGTGCTCGGATTGGCCCTTGCGCCGGATGGCGACCGGGCTTTCGTGGCCGCTGCCGATGGGCAGATCTCAAGCGTTGATCTGGCCACCGGAGAGGCCTCTCCCCTGGCTGCCAAGCACGCTTCCTATGCCAGCGGCTGCGTGCTGCTCCCCGACGGGCAGACGCTCGTCTCCGCGGGCTACGACGGCCAGCTGATCTGGCACGATCTGGCCACGCAGCAGGAAAAGCGGCGCGTGCGGGCCCATCGTTTCTGGAGCTGGCAACTCGCGCTTTCCCCCGATGGCCGTCGACTTGCCAGTAGCAGCGGGCAGTATCTCCCCGGCGGCTGGAAATATGAGCCGGCGGCGGAGACCGAGGCGAGTGTCAAAGTTTTCGACACTTCCAGCGGCGAACTTCTGGCCGCCTTCAACCACACTCCGCCAGTGTTGAGCTGCGCGTTCAGCCGGGATGGCGCGCATCTGGCCGCCGCGAACCTGCTTGGGGAAGTGCGAGTGTGGAATCTGGAAGCGGGGGCCGCAGCGGCGCCGGTGGCCGGTTGGACTTCCCCCGATTTCACCTCCTGGGGCAGCACCAAGAGCCACCACTATTGCGGCGGCATCTACGCCCTCGCCTTCTCCCCTGATAACGTCTCGCTGCTCGGCTGCGGCATGGGGCCGATGACCGATCCGATGGCGGGCAATGGCAAGATGACCTGGCAGGCTTGGAACTGGCAGACGGGGGAACGCACCGATCAGATCAGAGATGGGCAGCACGGATCGGGGCTGATGGAAACCGTGGCCTGGTCACCCGCGGGCAGCCACTTCGTGATGGCCGGGCGACAGGCCCAAGGCACCTGGAACGCCGCGATTTTCTCCGCCGCCGATGGCCAGCTGATTCATTCCGTCGATACCAAAAACCGGATCACGCAGGCCCGCTTCACTGCCGACGGGAATCGACTCATTCTGGCCGGCGCCATCAGCCAGCCGCAGCCCAAGGGGGGGGAGTGGCCAAGCTGGGGCAGAGTGCAGGTGTTCGGTGTGGAGGGGTAAGACGCTGGCCTGGCTTTGCGCCTGCGGTTGGCGGAAAATAATTCTTGCCCGGTTTCTCCTTCAGTTGACACGTTGATCGAACTATCCTCACAGGAATGGGAAGTGTCGAAGACCAGCGCGACGGGAATCTCTCTGGACCGATGGCCAGTAATATGAGTCGGTATGAGGACATTCGTTGGCAGCAGCGTTACGAGCATTTCGACCGGGCCCTTGCGCTGCTGCGTGAGGCTCTGGACAGAGGGCCAGCCGCCCTGAATCCATTGGAGAAGGAAGGGGTTGTTCAGCGTTTTGAATACACGCTGGAATTGGCCTGGAAGACGCTCAAGGATTTTCTGGAGGCGAGCGGCGTCGTGCCCACCGCCATCACGCCCCGGCAGGTTATCAAGGATGCTTACGCAGCCAAAATCCTTGTCGATGGTCAGACGTGGATCGACATGATCGATCACTGCAATCTGCTCTCGCATACCTACGATCCAGCAAACTTCGAAGAGGCCGTGGAAGCCATTCATGCCCGCTATCTGATCGCGCTTGGCCGGCTGCACGAGTTCCTGGAAAAAAGCCGCCGCCAATGACTCCGCTGCTCCTGTCCGATCATGAGCTGCGGCTCGTCAGGGATGTATTTGTGCGTCATCCAGAGGTGGCTTCGGTGACGCTGTTTGGCTCCCGCGCCAAAGGGACGGCCAGCCAGCGATCAGACGTTGATCTGGCACTCAGCGGTGAACTCACCCAGCTTCAGGCGGAGGCCATCGCCGGCGAGTTGGAGGATTTGCCCTTGCCCTACCACTTCGACGTTTGCGCCCTCAAACATATCCGGCACCAACCGCTGCAGGAGCACATTGGGCGGGTCGGTATCTGCATTTACTCGGCGGCCTGATGCACTCCAATGATGACAGTGCCGAGCCAGAGCGGTGGCCGGGGAGCCCTTCAGAAATAGCGAGACGAACCTGCCGGCGGGTAGACGGGGCGCGCGGCGGCGGCGGGCGCATCAACAATGACCCGCAGCAGTTGCTCTGCATCCTGATCGAACCCCGCCAGAGCCGCCTGATCATCGAGCACCTTGGCCCGCAGGGCCGAAATCAGCAACCCCCGCGCCTGCCGTTGCCAGTCGGCCGTCATTCCGGGTGTCTGCCCGTCGGCCGACTTCCGCAGGGCAGCCTCCAGCCAATCGAGATGCGGGCCGAGGTAGGTTAGGCCGCCGCGTGAGCCAGCAGGTTGGTCGACAGAAACCATTGCTCTGCTCCGGGTGATCACTGGGGGAAAATAAAAAAGAGTGCCAGCCACGATGCGGTTGTCTGGACGCTCTGAGCAGTGATGACCCACTGGGATGCCCAGTGGGACGATTCACCGGCCGGGGCCATTTCGCTTGCGGCGAAACGACACATGGTGGCTGGCACCCCCTTCACGTTACAGAAGCTGCCGGGTCCGTCAATGTTTTCTGGCCAAAAAAGTGACGAAACAGGATTGGCGCGCACGAAACAGGATTGGCGCGCACGAAACGGGCAGGAACAGTCGCCGAGGCTGAGGATTTTGTCAGGATGGACAGTGCGCGGATGAACGGCAGACGGGGTTCGTTTTTCTACCGGCTTCAGCTCACCGGATCATCTGCCTCGCCTGCGTAGAAGCCGGTTGCCAGAATCTCCCGCAGCCGCGTGGCTCCCTGCCGGCCGATCGTGAGACCGTCGGTGCGATCGAAGAATGTCAGCACTGTTTCGTCACGCGAGAGCCACTCCGTCTGCCGGATGAGAGGAATGTGCACCAGAAGCGATTTGCTCAAGCGACCAAACCGGTCGCCCGGCAGATCGGCCTGACACTGTGCCAGCCGCCGACGAAAAATGGCCGGGGCTACTTCGCTACCAACTCCAGTTCCATCCAAGTGGTGGGATCACTATCCCAGGGATATTCCGGAGGACTGCTCCAGGGGATTCGTCCCAGACGGCGATCGACCAGCGCCGCACAGAATCCCAGCCGCGGCAATTCAAGAGGATCCCAGCCGGGCAGAGCGGCGGCACTCACAAAAGCATCGATCCGCCAGCCGTCGGCCGTCGCGGCGCTTTCGATCAGCACTGCCCCCGCCGGCAGCTCAGCCGGGAGTTCGCTCGTGCGTGGGATCACCGCCGCCACTGCCACCGGCTGGTCGGCCAAGCGACCACCGCCGGTCGGCAACAGCGCCAAGCGTTGGCAGAACCGGCCAGCCCTGTGGCTGGCCCCGGTGGGGCGGGTGGCAATCCAAAGATGGAGGCCGTCGCTATCTTCCGCCCGCGTGGAATGGCACCATCTGCTGCTCCCCACCCCCCGGGCCACGCCCCGTACCGCCAGCCCCGTTTCATTCCAGGCCAGCGAGAGCTCGAGGAGATCGGGCACCCCCGCCACCGCAGCCAGGCTCGGCAGCCGGCAGGCCTCGTCGAGATCCCAAACGGCCGGAGGCCAGAGCGCTTTCCGCCGCCGGCAGGGAAGGCGGAACGAAAACAGCGCGGCAGGATTGACCAGTGGACTCATCAGCAGCACCCCGAAATAGGAGCAATACTAGACAGGCAAGCTGTGCAGCCCGGGCAGGCTGTGCCGGACAGGTGGCCCCCACAGGGCCTCGCCCGCTGACCAGCAACGGGACAGCCTCTGGATTGTATGTCGGGAACAGGGAGTGTGGGCGTCATGCGTGTGCTGTTTGTGGCCAGTGAGGCGACCCCCTTCGCCAAGACTGGCGGGCTGGCCGATGTGGCCGGAGCGCTGCCGGGGGCACTGGCCCGGCTGGGCTGTGAGGTAACGGTTGTCATGCCGGCCTACGAGGAGGTGTTTGCGAGGCAGAACCTTGCGGACACAGGCATCGCCTTTGAGGTGCCGCTGGGGGCTCTGGCGATTCCGGCCCGCATCTCTGCCGGCTCGCTCCCTGCGGCTGCGGGCAGCCCGCAGCCGCGGTGGTTGTTTGTCGGTAACGACGGTTTTTTTGGCCGCCCCTCGCTCTACGGCGGCGCCCATGCCTACGGCGATAACGCCGAGCGGTTCATCTTCTTCTCCCGCGCCACCATGGAACTGGCGGCGCGGCTGGGGGAGCCGTTCGACATCATCCACTGCCACGACTGGCAGACCGGCCTGATCCCCGCCTACCAGAAGCTGATGCCGACCCACTGGTCTGCCGTGGCGGGGGCCCGCACGGTGTTCACGATCCATAACATGGCCTATCAGGGTTCGTTTCCCGGTGCGGCGATGCCGCTGACAGGGCTCGACTGGCGATACTTCAACTGGCAGCAGATGGAGGCCTATGGGCAGCTCAACCTGCTCAAGACCGGCATCGTATTCGCCGACGCCGTCACCACCGTCAGCCCCACCTACGCCCGCGAAATACAGGCTTCGCCGGGAGGCTGCGGCCTGGAGGGGGCGCTCGCCTCCCGCGGGCAGGCGCTCTCAGGAATCGTCAACGGCATCGATACAGATGTGTGGAATCCGCAGACCGACACCTCCCTGCCGCGGACCTACTCCGCCCACGATGCCGACGCCGGCAAGTATGCCGCCCGCGCGGCGCTGGCCGGCCGGCTGGGGCATGCCGCTCCCGATGCCCGTCCGCTGGTGGCCTTCGTGGGCCGGCTGGCGGAGCAGAAGGGGGTGGGACTGGTGCTGGAATTGCTGCACCGGCTGGCCGGATCAGGGCGGGCCCATTTTGTCGTGCTCGGCACGGGCGATCGCCACACCGAAGATGCCCTGAAGCATGTGGCCAGCCTCTATCCCGGCACAATCGATCTGCTGCTGGGGTTTGACGAGGAGCTGGCTCATCTGGTGCAGGCGGCTGCCGACATGCTTCTGGTGCCAAGCCTCTATGAGCCCTGCGGCCTGACGCAGCTCTATGCGCTGGCCTATGGCACGATTCCGATCGTGCGGGCCACCGGTGGGCTGGTCGACACCGTTGTCGATGCCAACCCCGACACGCTCCGCGACGGCACTGCGAGTGGGTTTGTGTTCACCGACTTCGATGCCGACTCCCTCGAATGGGCGGTGGGAAGGGCACTTGCCGCCCACGCCGATGGGGCGCTCTGGAGCGGCCTCGTGCGGCGGGGCATGGGACAGGATTGGTCGTGGGAGGCAAGCGCCAAAGACTACCTGCGGCTCTACCAGCGCACCCGGCACGCGGCCAGCTAAAGCGCATCCGACTTACGTGTAGCATCGGCTTCGGGGCGGCAAAAGTCTCGTCGCTTACGCTCACGAAGAGTTCGCCGACCCCTCCGCCTACATCGCTCGATCTATTTACCCAGTCGTCGCTACAATTATCCCGGATGCGCTCTCAAGGGCGCAGTGCTGGAGGCTTGGTGAGGGTGCGCAGGATTTTCCGGCTCTGCGGAAAGTGCGGCGTGGGCCGGAGGCGGCTGCCGATACCTCCGGCATGGACACTACACTCTCACCAATCGTAAACCGGGCTGCTGGCTGTGGGCCGGCGGGTTGTCTGCCCTGGATGGCTGTCGTGATCCTGGCAGGCGTCTGCTTCGGCTGGCAGGCGGGCCAGGCTCGGGCCGAAGTTCCCTGCCAAGGCTGCCAGACGTGTGGGCCCTCGGGACATGGTGAGACCACGCCCTGCGGCGACACCGGCTGTGGTCCCCGTTACCGCGGACCGCGGCACGATGAACCGGGCTGTCCTGATCCGTGCGACGAGTGCAACTCCTGGCGGGATTGCAACGGCATGAGCCGGCCGCCGGAAATGCTCGCCCCTTGGCAGAGAGCACCCGGCCGCGGTTTTCAGGCGCCGGAGGAAGTGGGCTACATCGTCGACAATCCCTGCGACACCTGCCGCCACCAGTGCTGTCTCTGGAAATGGCTGGCGCTGATGCCCGGCTGCGGCTGGCTCAGATAACTCGTTTCGAGGCGGCACGCTGCTCGGCCACGAGTGTGGCGGCGAAGGTGGTGGTATCACCATGCTGCCGGCAGGCCGTCCGCAGGGCCTGAAAATCGCCGGCTGCGGAGGCCAGTTCCACGAGGCTGGGCAGCATGCCGATCGCCTGCGGGGCGCTGGGCATTCCTTCCGCATGGGGGCGCTGGAGCGCCGCATGGAGCGCCTCCTGAGGCCGCCCCAGCCGCCAGAGCAGCAGCATGAGCGTGTCACTCGGCAGCGTGCCCGCCTCTTCGACTTTTGCCAGCACGGCTGCCTTGCGGAAGTAGGCCACTGCCTGCGGCACGTCGTGGCCGAGTTGGGCGCCGAAGAAGTGACGCGAGGCCTCCGCTACATTTTCAAACGGGGGCTCGCCGGGATAGACCACCTCCGGCGGCAGTCGGCAGCCGTAGCGGGCCAGTTCCCACGCCTGCTGAAGCGTCTCGCGATCGGTGCAGACCCGCGCCAGGCGCAGCACCGATTGCAGATGTGAGACATCGACATGGATCGAACCGTCGTCGGTGAGTCCGCCGGCGGCATCGAGCAGACCGGCGATGCCGGTGCCGTTCTCGGCAGTGGCGAGCCGGCCGCGACTGGCCAGATCGTGGGCCAGATTCGCCCGGATCTCGCTGTAGAGATGGTTCACCAGCAGCCGCGCTGCCGGCTCCTGCCGCCGGGCGGGCAGCCGGGAGACGGCCTGTTCGTAGGCGGTGATCGCATTGCAGGTGCCGTTGCGGGCCAAGAGCAGCGAAAGCCCAAGCGCCGGATCGACTCCCTCCCAGAGCGCGACATGGATGATCTCCTGCGCGGTCTCCTCGGCGGGATTATCGGCGGCCCCCATTTCCTGCGCCGGCAGGCGGGCCACCAAGCCCGCGAGACGTTCGGCCATCTCGGCGGGTGTCACGGCAGCCCGCAGATACATCCAGCCCGCCGCCACCTGCCCCTCCTCGACCAGCGGCCAGCCCACCTCCCGGCAGGCTGCCAGTGAGCGGGCATCGACTTCGCTGCCAGGCGACGCCAGCGGGGCGGGCGACGCCGGCGTGGCGGGAGTGGCTTCCGGCTCGATGACCAATTCGCCCGTCAGCGGCAGGCCCAGCGTGGCCCGCGCCTCGAGCAGCCGAGCATCAAACAGGGCATGCCAGCGCTGCTGCGCAGCCAACCGTTCTGCGAGCAGGGCAAACATCGCTCTTATTCCGGCGCTGGCCGCCGTCGATTCGAGCGCGTCGAAGAGCGGATCGCTGGCGCCGGTGGGCGCTGGGGAGGCGTTTGTCATGAGGGGCAACCAGAGGGAGGGGGCGTGCTGAGGTCAGCCTGGCGCAGCGACTCATACGCCAGCACGGCCGCGGTCGCCGAAACATTGAGACTGTCGGCCCGACCCCGCATCGGCAGGCGGATCGTTTCCCAGAGAATTCTTCCCGCAGCGGCAGCCTCCCGCCAGGCGGGAGAGATGCCATGCGCTTCGCTGCCCAGCAGAATGGCGGTCTGTTGACCGAGCGGTGCGGAGTGCCAGAGTTTTTCCCCTTCCGGCATGGCGGCGATGACGCGGCGCGAGTGCGTGCGGCACCACTCGATTGCCTGCGCGGTGGTGCCGCAGGCCAGCGGAACCGTGAACACCGTGCCGAGGCTGGCGCGGATCACGGCCGGATTGGCCAGATCGGTGCGGCCGTCGCAGACGATCACCCCCCCCAGCCCGGCCGCGTCGGCGGTGCGCAGAATCGCGCCCAGATTGCCCGGTTTTTCGACACCCTCGACCAGCAGCACAGCCGCCGGCGACGTCACGCCCCAGTCAGCCAGCGCAGCGCCTGCGAACCGTACCACTCCCACGCAACCCTCGTTGCGACTGCCGAAGGCGATTTTTTCAAACGCCCGGCGCGACACAATCGCCACCCGAGTGCCCTCGGCCGCACGAGCGGCCAGCCAGCCGTCGAGGCCCGTCGGCGCGTCCTCACCTGCCGACAGGCTCGGCTGATGCATGGCACCTTCATCGACAAACACCTCCACGATCGGCACGCCCGCTTGAGCCGCCCGAAAGAGTTCGCGGAGGCCGTCGACGAGCGTGTGGCCGGTGCTGCGGCGCTCGGCCGCATCGCGCAGCAGCGCCGCCTGACGCACGCGCGGATTGGAGGCACTCTGGATGATTTCGTGGGGCATCATGGGGATGACGTCAGGCGGTTGGGTTCGATCCGTGCAAAAGCGCCCTGCGCGAGCAGGCGGCCGGAAGCATCGCGGGAGGTGAGCTCTCCCGATTCAATTCTCCGGTTCGACGCCCACGCGGCGAACGAATCAGCCAGTGTGTCGTGGAGACGGCGTGGATACCAGCCGGATGAATGGCAGGAGAGCAGGATCGGGCCGGCGGGGCTGGCATGCCGTGGCGAGCCTGCTCCCGCGACGAGCGCCGCGACGTCGTCGAGCAGCGGGAGGAGGTCACGGTCGATAGCGAAAGCCTGCCCCTTGGGACCATGGCCCCAGGAGGGTGGATCGAGCACCACCCCATCAAACCGCTCTCCCCGCCGCAGTTGGCGGGCGACGAACGTGTGAGCATCCTCGCACACCCACCGGATGGGGGCGTGGGCCAATTGCGAGGCCTCGGCATTGCGGCGGGCCAGCGCCACTGCCTGTGATGAGGCATCGACATGCACCACCTCGGCGCCGGCCGCGGCCAGCGCCAGCGATGCGGCGCCGGAATGGGCAAACAGCGACAGCACCCGCGCTCCCGGCGGCGTGACGCGTCGGAGCCATTGCCATTGGCCGAGCTGTTCCAGAAACAGCCCCGTCTGGCCCGAGGGGGCGGGGCGCACCTCCAGCAGGAGCCGGTCGGGGTGAAGCGGCAGTTCGATCTGCCAGGGATCGGGCAGGGGGCCAGAAAATTCCCACTGACCCCGTTCCTGCCCCGCTGCCTGTGCCCCGGCGAAGCGACGCGTTTCCCGGTTGGCCAAGAGAGAATAGCGAACGCTGGCCGCCGCCCAGAGCGCAGGGAGCTTTTTCGGCAGGCGCGCCTGCGGCAAGGGGCGATCGACCAGAATCCCGCCCAGTTTCTCCAGCCGGCGGCCGGCCCCGAAATCGATGAGGAGAGCGTCGTCTGCGGGGATATCGGGCGGCTCTTGCATGTCGCTGTCAGAATACGCTCCTGCCGAGTGCAACCCAAACGAAACCCTTTCCCCCCTGAACCGTTGAAGGGACGAACACTTTCTGACTCTTTTCTGAGAGGAAAAACCGATGAGCATGCGCTTCGCCCTCCTGCTGGCCGCCACCGCCTGGCTCGCCCCCTCGGCCGACACCGCGCCGCAACCGGCTGGCGATCTGCCGACCACTCTGGTGGCAACGGAGGCCCCGCGGGCAGCAGTGGCGACCGACATCGATCCGACCAAGCTGCTTTCGCCACAGGAGAGCGCGGCCTTGAAGGATGGCCCCGGCAGCGCCGACGAAGATGACGACGATAACGAGGAGGAGCGGGAAGAATTGAGACGACACCGGAAGAATGGTCCGGCACCAGCAGACAGTCGGCGGCCACCGCGGCCGGAGGCACACCGTCCGCCGCCCGGGCGGGGTGGACCGGAGCGCGGCTGGCAGGGGCAGTCTGGCTTTCGGCGTGGGCCACCGCCAGGCAGCCAGAGCAGCCCTCATGCGCCGCTTGTCATGCGCCGGCTCGATGAAGTGATGGAGAAGCTCTCCCGAATCGAAGCGCAGTTGCACGCCTCACCCCCTCCACACCCTGGCTCTCATCCGGCGCCGCAGCCGGTATATGGCGGGCCCCCCGAGGCAGGGCAGCGAATGCGGGCCGAGATTCAGGAGCGCATGGAGCAGGCCCGCCGCCGGTTTGGCGAGATGGAGGAGCGCATCCGCAGGCTCGAAGCGGAAGTCGAGCGGCTCAAACGGGGGGCCAGTGAGCCCCCAGCCAAGCTCTAGCTGTCCGTGGAAAAAGTCATCCCTGACCTTTTTCCACTTGGAACACCCCCGAAAAAGCCAAGGTTTTTCAAGGGTGTCTGCCGCCGCATCCAGCGGCGGATCACTTTATCCACAGCCTGCTAATCACTCCCAATCTGCCGGTGATAGCGAGGTGGCTGGTGAACTATAATAGGAGCATCAGTTCCACCACCCCGGCAGGTGCCGCCGATGCTTGCAAGCAGGATTGTTGGTCGTGCAGCGTGCGCAGGGATGCGGCGCGGTGTGCCGGTCTGGGCCGTCTGGATCTGGTTGGCTGGCTGGCTGACCGGAGTCTGCCCGCTGCCAGAGATGCTTTCCAGCGGAGGGCTTTGGGCCGCTGAGCCGGCGGGGGCTCGCATCGACTTCAACCGGGATGTGCGCCCCATCCTGTCAGACCGCTGCTTCACCTGCCATGGCCCCGACGCCGAGGATCGGCAGGCCGATCTCCGCCTCGACCTGCGGGCCCAAGCGGTGGCCGACCTCCCGAGTGGGGCTGTGGCCATCGCGCCGGGCACGCCTGCGGCCAGCGCCCTTCTGGCCAGAGTGACCAGCCACGATCCCGAGACGATTATGCCGCCCCCCCATGTCGGCAAGCCGGTCACGGCTGCGGAGGCAGAGATTCTGACCCGCTGGATCGCCGAAGGGGCGGAGTATCGGGGCCACTGGGCGTTTGAACAGATTTCTAGGCCAGCGTTGCCCGCGGTCAAGGATCAGGCATGGGCGAAGACACCGATCGATCGATTTATCCTGGCGCGGCTCGAGCAGGAGGGGCTGGCGCCCAGCCCTGAGGCTGATCGGGTGACGCTCGCCCGGCGCGTGAGCCTCGATCTCACCGGCCTGCCCCCCACGCCAGCCGAGGTGGAAACATTCGTGGCCGATCGCTCTGCCGAGGCCTATGAGAGGTATGTCGATGCCAAGCTGGCCAGCCCGCACTTTGGTGAACGGATGGCGGTGGACTGGCTCGATGCGGCGCGCTACGCCGACAGCAACGGGTTTCAATCCGATTCCAGCCGCTACAACTGGCCGTGGCGCGACTGGGTGATTGCCGCCTACAACCGCAACCTGCCGTTCGATCAGTTCACTGTTGCGCAATTGGCAGGCGACCTGCTCCCCAATGCCACGCCCGAGCAGATCGTGGCCACCGGCTTCAATCGCAACCACCGGCTCAATGGCGAGGGGGGGCTGATCGACGAGGAATGGCGCGTGGAAACGGTGATCGACCGGGTGGAGACGACCGGCCAGACCTGGCTGGGGCTGACCGTTGGCTGCGCCCGGTGCCACGACCACAAATATGATCCCCTCACGCAGCGCGAGTTCTATGCGCTGTTCGCCTTCTTCAACTCGATCGATGAGTCGGGCACGCTGCAGGGGGATGCCAAGAACACCTCCCCCACGCTCAGCGTGCCGAGCGCTTCGCAGGCGGCTGAACTGGCGAGGCTTGAGCAGCTTGAAGCGGCGGCCGAGGGGATTGTCAAACTGGAGATCGACAACAGCGGCCCGTTGGCGGAAGCGTGGGCCGATTCGCTTCGCGCGCAGCTCTCGGCTGGCCCGGAATTGTGGCGGACATTTGAGCCCCTGGAGCTCTCTGCGGCTGGCGGGGCGAGCTTCCGCCGCAGCGAGGATGGCTCGTGGAATGTGGAGGGGGCGAATCCGCCGCGGGATACCTACGTGTTGGGAGGCCTGCTCCCGGCGGAGCACTTCAGCGGCCTGCGGCTGGAGGTGTTGCCCGATCGCGCGCTCGCCGGCCCGGGGGGCTTCGCCCGCACCGGGAACGGAAATATCGTCGTTTCGAAGCTGGAGGTGGAGATCGATCCACCCGGTGACGCTCCCCCGCTGCCGGTGGAACTTGTGCGTGCCGAGGCCGACTATGAACAGGCCGGTTGGCCGGCGGCTGGGGTGCTCAAGGGGGAGCAGGGGAAGGGCTGGGCGATCGACGGCAACGACCCCACCAAGCATCAGCCCCGCACGCTGGCAGTGATCGCCGGCAGCCGGGTGGCTGTGCCCCAGAATTCCCGCATTGTGGTACGGATTCGCCAGGAAGCGATCGACGGCCATTCGATCGGCCGATTTCGTCTGCGCCTCGCGGCGGCCGATCCGGCGCTGCTCGGAGCGGGGGGCGTTGCGCTCCCAGCAGATCTGCAGGCAGCCATCGCACTGCCGCGGGACCAACGCACGCCCGAGCAGCAGGCGGCCATCATCGCCCATTACCGTACGCAGGCCGACGGCCCAATCCGCCGGGCTGAGGCGACGCTGGCTGCCGCCAAGAAAAGCACCGCCGACTTCCGCGCCACGCTCCCCAGCGCCATGGTAATGCGGGAGGGCGCGCCGCGGCAGGCGTTTGTGCTGCAGCGCGGCGAATACGACAAGCGGGGGGAGAAGGTAGAGCCGGCGCTACCGGCATTTCTGCCACCAATGCCGGAAGGCACACCCGCCAATCGGCTCGCGCTGGCGCGCTGGATTGTCGATCCGAGTCATCCGCTCACCTCACGAGTGTGGGTGAACCGACAGTGGGAGCGGCTGTTTGGCACCGGGATCGTGAAGACGAGCGAGAATCTGGGATCGCAGGCGGAATATCCCAGCCATCCGGAACTGCTCGATTGGCTGGCGGCAGAATTCATGGAGCCCACGGCCATGCCGCCGGTGAATGGTTCCGCGCCGGCCCGCTATGACATCAAGGGAATGCTCAAACTGATCCTCGCCAGCGCCACCTACCGGCAGGCAGCGAACGTAACACCCGCCAGTATGGCCCGCGATCCGGAGAACCGACTGCTCTCCCGCATGGCCCGGATCCGCCTCAGCGGCGAGGCGGTGCGCGATCAGGCGCTGGGAGTCGCTGGCTTCCTCGTACCGACGGTAGGGGGGCCGAGCGTGCGTCCCTGGATGCCGGAAGGAGTGTGGGATGAGACGAGCAAGTATGGCGACCTGCGCGGCTACAAGGCTGACACCGGCCCCGGCCGCCACCGGCGCACGATGTACACGATCTGGAAACGGACCGCCGCCCCCCCCACGATGCTGCTCTTCGATGCGCCGAGTCGCGAAATCTGCACGGTGAAACGATCGCGCACCAACACCCCGCTGCAGGCCTTGGCGCTGCTCAACGAACCGACGTTCGTGGAGGCGGCCCACGGACTTGCCGCCCGGATGATTGCTGAGGGGGGCGCGACGCCTGCCGGGCGGATCGGCCGCGGGTTTCACCTGGCATTGTGCCGTGAGCCGGCGCCTGAAGAACTCGCGGCGCTTGTGGCCGGATTTACCAGCGATCTGCAGCGGTTCACAGCCGATCCAGCCTCGGCTGAGAAGTATCTGGCCAGTGCCACAGCCGCGCCGCCGGAAGGCCTCTCTGCGGCCGACCGCGCCGCCTATGCCCTCTCAGCCAATGTGCTGATGAACCTCGATGAATTCGTGATGCGACCTTAGCCTTTTCTCCCTCTGGAGCATGCCATGAACTCTCCCCGCGACGAACAGGCCCGGCTGCGGGTTCAGGACGCGCTCAATCGCCGCGCCTTCCTGGGGTCTGCCGGTGGCTTGGGGATGGCGGCGCTGGCTGGACTGGCGGGAGCTTCGCCGGTGCCGCAGGGAGTTTTTCCGAATTTCCCGGCGCGGGCGAAGCGGGTGATTTACCTGTTTCAGTCGGGGGCCCCCTCGCAGATGGATCTGTTCGATCCCAAGCCGGGGCTTGTCGATCACCGCGGCGAGGATCTGCCGGAGTCGATCCGGCAGGGGCAGCGGCTGACGACGATGACCAGTGGCCAGAAAAATTTTCCCATTGCTCCGTCGATGTTCTCGTTTCGGCAGCATGGCGAGAGCGGCATGTGGTTCAGCGAACTGTTGCCCAACATCGGCCGGCAGGCAGACCGCTGGTGCATGATCCGCTCCATGCACACCGAGGCGATCAACCACGATCCGGCGATCACATTTTTCCAGACTGGCAGCCAGTTGGCCGGCCGGCCGAGCATCGGCTCCTGGATCAGCTATGGCCTGGGGAGCGAAAATGCCGATCTCCCCGCGTTCATCGTGCTGACGAGCTTCGGCAGCGGCCGCAAAGACGACCAACCACTCTACGATCGGCTGTGGGGCTCAGGGTTTCTCGCGACGCGGCACCAAGGGGTGAAATTTCGCAACACTGGCGATCCGGTGCTCTATCTCACCGATCCACCCGGCATCGATCGGCAACTGCGCCGCAGCACGCTCGATCGGATCGCAGCGCTCAATGGCCAGCGCTCGGCTCTGCTGGCAGATCCCGATATCGCCGCCCGCACCAGCCAGTATGAGATGGCCTTTCGTATGCAGCAGAGCGTGCCGGAGCTGATCGATTTCTCCGATGAGCCGCAGCATGTGCTTGAGGCCTATGGCCCCGATGTGAAGCGGACCGGCAGCTATGCCTTCAACTGTTTGCTGGCCCGGCGGCTCTCCGAGCGCGGCGTGCGGTTTGTGCAACTGTTTCACATGGGCTGGGACCACCACGGCGGCCTCCCGGCGGCGATCCGCGGGCAGTGTCAGGACACCGATCAGGCCACTGGCGCCCTTCTGGACGATCTGGGCCAGCGGGGCCTGCTTGATGAAACGCTGGTTGTATGGGGAGGGGAATTCGGTCGCACGATCTATTCGCAAGGCGCGCTCACCGCCACCGATTACGGCCGCGATCACCATCCCCGGTGCTTCACGACGCTCCTCGCAGGGGCGGGGATCAAGCCAGGGCTCACGTGGGGAGCGACCGACGACTACTGTTACCAGATCACGACTCCGGAGCAGAAGGTGCATGTGCACGATCTCAACGCCACGATCCTGCACCTGATGGGGATCGACCACCTACGGCTCACGTTCCCCTACCAAGGCCGAGATTTCCGGCTCACCGACGTGCATGGGGAAGTGGTGAAGGGAATTTTGAGCTGATTGCCGGGCGTGAGGCCCGGCCCGGCAGAAGCGGCCGGAGGTCGCCAAGGCAAGCACGGCACGAAGCCGTGGCTTGGCGTGCAGCATCCCGTGCATGGGGAAGTGGTGAAGGGAATTTTGAGCTGATTGCCTGGCCGGACGCCCGGCTAGGAAGAAGCGACCGGAGGTTTATCTTTCCCTGCCTACCCTGACGTTGCCACCTTGAACACCAGTGTGTCCTTCCGTCCGGATGATTTCTGGCCCGTCGTGGCTTTTGACTTCGCGGGTCTGACGACGATCTTACCGCCGGCCGCCGTGAACGCGCGAACGAGTTGGTCCATTGAAACATCGGAGGCCGCGCGTTCGATCTTGGCGACGCGAGGCTGGCTCGTCTTGAGCATCGCCCCGAGTTGCTTCTGCGTAAGATGCAGGGCCTCACGCTGGCGTCGAACTGCCAGGGCGAGTTCGACTCGCGTATCGAGTAACTGCCGTTCTTCGGCGCTCATTCCGAGAAAATCAGCGGCGTCGCCAACCTTCCAGCCAGCCGCTTCAATCGCTTTGCGTTTTGTTACGTCCATCAGTCAGTCCTCACTTCCCGGATTGCCATTGAGTTGCTTTGACCGCTCCGTCGTACCGTTTCAGTCGGTTCCGACATCGCTTGATGACCTCGTCCGGAATCTTTTGAGTCTTCTTGGCATAGACTTCCAAGATCAGCACGGCATCGGCGTCGATGCGGTACATGATTCGCCAGTTGTGTTCCGCGTCGCGAACTCGCAATGCTCCGCAGCGTTTGCCGACGTCTGGAAGTGGTTCTGCCTGCGGCATTCCCAGGTGCTCTCCTTGTTGCAGCAAACGCAGGGAGATGCCGGCTTCCTGTCGACCTTGTGCGGTGAACGGGGGCGTCTTGATCTCACCATGGAGCCACACCAACGGCAGTGGAGCCGGTACTTCTTCTTCCGCGGGGTGTGCTTTTGCCATGAGCAATGCCCTCTTCAGCCATATGCACTATATACCGGATACGATATATAGTCAATCCCGGGAAATCCGTGGCCAGGGGATCGAGCGGCTGCTCTGCACTGCGGCGGGGCTGACCCATGAAGGCGACACGCTGGTAGTTCGGCGGCACAGCTTCGCTCGATGTCGTTCGAGGCAGACTGTTTACTTCGTTTGCCAGCGGTCGTCGGTCGCCAGAATGCTGCGCGGGCCGGTGCCGTCGAGCCAGGCCCGTGCCGCGGTGTCGTTGCGGAGCGTGGCATCCCAGAAGGCGGTGCTGATGCCGAGGATCGCCCGCTGATGGGCCGGGTTGCGGGGGGCACTGTCGCCGGGCAGCGGGCGGTCGGTGAAGACCGAATGTTCTGCCTCGTGCATGACGAGTTCGTAGTGGCCGCCGAAGGGTAACGCCGGAAATACAGCCAGCCGCGATTCCACCGTCTGGCCGCCGATCGGGGAGGTGTCCCGCGTGCCGGTCATCAGAAGCCAGGGGATCTTCACAGCGGCGAAGGCGGCAGCAGGATCGCGGCTGCCCCGCGGACTGCCCGGGCTCATGACAACCGCCGCCTTGATCCGCGGATCGGTGCCCTGCCGGCCAACGAGGGGAAACGACTGGCCTGAGACAGCCTGCGTCGTCTGGGCGCCGAACGAATGCCCCGACATCCCCACACAGTCGAGGTCGAGCCTGCCGGCCAACGGATGGCCCGCTTCCCTGTTCCACGCTTCAAGCTGGTCGAGCACCACCGGCACATCCCGCACCCGCAGGTGGAGATTGGCCACCGAGGCAGCATCGCGCATCGCCGCCAGCCTGCGGCCGGGCGACTCGTTCCGCCAGACGGCCGTGTCGCTGCCCGGGTGCTGCAGCCAGACCCCGACGTAGCCCCGCTGCGACCAGTGTGTGGCGAGGTATTGGGAGCCTTCGCGAGAGCCCCCCAGGCCGTGGCTGAAGAGCACGACTGGGCAGGAATGGCGGGCGCCGGCAGGGTCAGGCGAAGCGGCCGGAAGATGCACGCGAATCGGTATCGTGCGGTCGCGGTCGCGGTCCAATATGTCAAAGTCGATGACGCGAGGGGGCGTTTCAGCGAACTCGCCGGGAGTGGCGAGCGGATCGTAGCTGGAGGCCCCGTCGGCTCTGGGCGTGGCCCCAGCGACGGTGACAAGGAAAGCTCCAGCAACGAGGCAGGCCACAAGCCTGCTGCGGAAGCCCGCCAGCCCGCACAGAAAAAATTGCATCGGCACGCCTCCGAGGGAATACCTCTTCAACGGGCGAGCCGGGCCGGTGTTTCGCAGTGCCGTGCCGGCAGCTTATTTCCGGCCGCGCTTGGCTTTTTTCGCTGACGATGTACCGGACTTCTTTTCAGTCGGCTCATCCGTTGGCTCGGTTTTCTCATCGGCCACGCCAGCCTTACCGCGTTGGCGGCCTTTCGGTTTTCCGACCGGGGCAACTTCAGTTGTGGCGGTGGAGGGGGATGCATCACCACCGGTCTGCTCCTGCGCAGACACGATGATGCAGTTCTTGCCGAGGTCGAGTTCTTCCTCTTCCTCGAGGATTGGTCGGCCGCGGTCGTCGAGCTTCACGTCGGCCTGGGCCGTTTTTGTTTTGGCAACCGCCAGCAGGTCTGCGTAGAGCTTGGCGGCATCGGTGCCATTGATGGTCGACACCGCCTGTGCCACCTCGCCGAGATAGCGGAGGAAAATTGTGCGGCGCTGTCCTTCCTGAGCCACCCGAAGCCGGCGACGGAGATACATCCCCAGCATCCGGCCCACCGCCTGCAAGCTCAGCCGAACCTCCTTCTGAATCTCCGGATAGGAGGCGATCGCCTCTTTCGACTCGCTCGTGAACGGCACCCACACGCTGGCCATGTGGACCATCACCGTGACCGGGCCACTCGGCAGACTGCCACGCGACTGCGACAGGCCGTAGGAACGCCAGTTGGTGGAGAGAATCGTCTGTGTTACCGCGCAGGCGGCCGGTTGGAACTGCAGCGGAACCCGGTTGGCAAACCGCAGCACCGACATGTTCTGCCCCTCGTCCACATTCACATGCTGCATCGCGCCGTGCAAGGCACTGAGCGTGTCTTTCTTGAGCTTGGAGGGGGATTGCCGGCTGGCCAGCTTGGCCGCCTCCAAAATTCGATCGGCGGCATCACCGCTCATGCCGGAGAAGGTGCTGGTGAGGAATTGCCGGAGGCTGCGGGCATCGCTCTCCGAAGCCATCTCGCTAAGAGCCTCGAGCGACACCTTCGTCGCCGCGGGGCCGCCGCCGTAGGCCAGCGCCGCCTCGATCACAAACGGGTTCCCCCGGTAGACCGCCGGCGGCCGGGTGGCGGCGGTGAAAAACTCTCCCGGCACCACCTGCCGCAGGCCCGCCAGCAGTCGCTGCTCGCCGATCGGCACGATGCAGTCGGTGGCCGGCGGCGGGATCTTCGTCTCCTGGATCGCCTTGAAGAGAGCATCGGCCTCGCCCCGCCCCAGCTTGGCGCAGGTGGCCCGCGGGGAGAGCTTGGCCGATTCGCACAGCTTGCGGGCGATGCCGGAGGAAACGCGCGAGAAGGAGGAGGTGAGAAACTGCGCGAGCGTGAGCTTGGGATGCTCCTGCAGGAGGGTGACGAGCCGGCCGAGCTCCACGCCATAGGGATGCGGCTTGATCTCCTTGGGCTCGGGGGGCAGGTCGTGCGTGGAACGCTCAAAGATTCGTTCCGGGCCGTCGGGCCCCTGGAAATGAAGCCGGGCATGCGGATTGGCGATCGCCGTCTGCTCCAGATATTCCTCGACGCTGCCGCGGCCACGCTGGAACTTCGCCTCCATCTCGATCGTGACACGCGTGCCATGGTCGATCGGATCATTGCGATCGTTGGCCGCCACCCATTCGATGGTGTGCTTGGCCATCAGTTCGGCCCCCACCTTGCCGGGCGGCAGATCGATTCCCTCTCCCTTGCCGTTGAGGATCTGGGGTTCGTTGGTTTTGGTGTCGATCCGCAGTTCGTAGTAGTGGGCCGCATCCTTGGCAGAGGTTTTCGAGATGATCTTCACCGGCTTGCCGGTGGTGAGCACGCCATACATGCCGGCCGCCGAGATGCCGATCCCCTGCTGGCCGCGGCTCATGCGCAGACGGTGGAATTTTGAGCCGTAGAGGAGCTTGCCGAAGATGAGCGGAATCTGCTTGCGCACGATGCCCGGACCGTTGTCCTGCACGCCCATCCGGTAGCGGTTGCCGGTGTCTCCCACCACCTCGATATGGACCCAGATCTCGGGCAGGATTCCCGCTTCCTCGCAGGCATCGAGCGAGTTGTCGACTGCCTCCTTCACGCTCGTCAGCAGCGCCTTGCGCGGAGAATCGAAGCCGAGCAGATGCCTGTTTTTGGCAAAGAATTCGCTGACGGAAATATCGCGCTGTCCGGCGGCGAGCGTCTGGGCCGTGGCCCGGCGCTTGGTCGGGGCATGGCCATTGGTCGCTGCTGCCGGAGCCGATGCGGCAGCAGAGGGGGGTGGAACATCGGTCGCGACTTTGGCCGGAGAATCGACCGGGGCGCGTGAGGCAGCCGGAGCAGAGACGGAGGGCTTCGCGGAGCGGGAGGGTTTGGCCATGCGGCTGTTTGTCACGGAGGGCGGAAAATAAAAAGACTCTGCTTGCGGGCCCAGCGGCTGGCAAGAGGGAGCGATTATAGCGGTTGTGCGGCCGGCCGCAGCCCGGGGAGCCCGACCTTCCGGAGCCGGCAGACATTGCCTGCTGGGCAGGAGCTTCAGAGGCGGAACACCGGGAGTGATGCGTCTCTTCGGATTCTGCCGAAACGACAGAGGTGGGGCAGTTGGGGGGCGAGCCCTGCCGTCCCGACCGCAGGGAACGCCCCCGTGAAGGGCCTCGCTGGCGTTTCCTGGGTCGACCACCGCCGCATCCAGCGGCGGACAGTGTTGTCTACAGCCTGTTAGGAGATGATCCGATGGTGCGCAGTGCATTCTGGCGGCTCGCGGTGATATTCGCCCTGGGCGCAGTCGAAGTGGCGGGAGTCGCCGCCAGCCTGGCCGCCCCGATCAATCATGGCATCGACGCCCCCACTCCCGACGTTTTTTACAACTACTGGGTGCCGCCGGTGCCCGCCGGCTCTGCCCCTGGCTTCGGTGCGCAGCTCTATGTCTCGCCGCGGCCCGTGCCGCCGCACGTGGGCCACACCTGGTACACCTACCCGCCGCTGATGCCGCACGAATTTCTCTACAAGCACCGCCGTCGGTATATCCGTCCCGCCGGCGCCATGGGCATGAGGACCGAGGCCCACGCCTACTACTGGTGAGCGGTCTGGTGTTCTTCCCTTGTCGATCCCCGGCAGCAAACCTCTTCAGGATCTGTTCATGAATGCTTACCAACCGCAGCGCGCTGGCACTGCGCTGCGCCTGTGTGTCGTCGGCGGCCTGTTCTGCGGCTGCCTGTTGGGCATGGCCTCGGTGGCCATGGCCGGGGGCTCTCGGGCCGTGGAGAAGCGGTACTTCCTCCGGGCGCGGGGGAAGAGCTGGCACAGCGTGTGGGTCGATCCATCGATTGGCCGGCCGCTGGCACTGGTGGTGCCCCCCACCGCTGAATTCACGTCTGAATATGGTTGGGGCGTGCCGAGCTCCAGAGTGATGCCGCTCTACCATCAGTATCAGCGCCCCTATCCCGGCCCCGGAGCGGTGCCCGGCAGCGGGGGAGGAATGTATCCCACGCCGAATCAGCCGAGCGACACGGTGCAGTTTGGCGTTTCCAGTGTGCGCGGTCCCTGGTAAGGAGAGCAGCCGACCTCCGTGGTGCACCGGCTGCGGGACGGCAAAAGTTTCGTCGCTTGGGCCGAAGCGGCCCTGCGCTCCTCAAGCGTTCGCCGATCCCTCCGCCTCCATCGTCCTTCCTCCATCCTCCCTCCTGATCGATGTTCGGGGAGGGGATGTCCGTGCCCCGTGAGCCGGCGTAGGCGGCCAGCGGAGCCATGGATGGCGAAGCGCAGCCGACTTTCGAGAGAGCGAAAGGCCTGGAGGGCCGCAGCGATCGTCCGGCGATGGGGCATGGGCAGCCCCGGACCTAGAGCGGCTTGGACTTCCGTGGTGCTTCCCAGCCGTCGCTCCAGCACGCCAGATAGGCTCTGGTGCGCGTCAGTGTGTGTCGGCCAGCCGCTGCCGCGCCAGATCAGCCCATGGGCTCTCGGGGGCCAACGCCAGAAACGCCCGCAGGTGGCGGCTGGCATCGGCGGGGAGTTCCATGTCGAACAGCACTCCTGCCATGTGCCAGTGGGCATCGGCGTAGTCGGGCTGTTGGCGGAGCACGCCTTCGAGTGCCGCCACGGCCAGTTCATGCTCGCCGAGTTCTGCCAGCACACATCCCAGGCTCGAGCGTGCTTCCAGATGATTCTGGTCGAGTTCGACCGCGGCGTAATACCGCTCGCGCGCAGCGGTGAGATCGTTGAGCCGGTAGAGCAGTTCGGCCAGCATGAATGAGACCTCTGCCGACGGGCCTTCTGCCTGCAGCAGCGCCCGCAGGGCCTCGGCCGCCTCCACATATTCACCCGCCGCCTCCAGATCGGCCGCCAGATCGAGGAGGCTGCCAGTCGTGGCCAGTTCGAGGGAATCATCGCGCAGGCGATTCCTGCCGGCAGGATCGAGCTGAATCAGCACGCTGCCAGTGCCTCCGTCGGCGCTTGGAAGGCGGTGGGCAACAGGCAGAATGTCGGCGGGGAGTTCGTCGGCCGCCGCCAGTTCCGCGGTGTAGAAGGCAAACTGCCGCTGCCCGCCGGCACCGAGAAGTTCATTCCCGCGTCGAATGCTCAACCGCAATCCATCGGCGATAATCCGCTCCCCCATCCGGGCTGCTTCCGCCGCGCCCCCCGGCGAGAGCCCCTGAAGCCGGGCATCGATGGCACGCAGAGACAGGCCGCCGCTGTGGAGCCGCACCAACTGCCTGCCGATGACCAACTGGGGAAAATCAAACCACTCGATGGAGCCTGCCCGCTTGAGCGGCACCAGCAACCCACCCCGCACCCAGTGCCGCACCGCGGCCACCGAAACGCTCAGCACGTCAGCCATCATCGCCGGGGTGTAGAGCCGGCGCACGCCGTCGGGCGTCGGAGCGCCCCAGCTCTCGGCTGCCGGCAGCAGGGGGGGCTGCGTGGCTGGGCGGCGTGGCTGCTTGCGTGGCGGCCTGGCCGCTGCGACGGTGCCGGGGTGGCCAGCGAGCGGGTCGTCCGTGACCGAGGGCATGGTTGATTCCTGTTATCTGCTGGCGAAGGGCCGGCGGCTGGTTTTCTCGGCGCTGGGAAAATCGTCCGGGATCGGCAGGGAAACGGTGCCGCGGGCCGCCCACTCCGCACCGCGGCAGAGCGTGGTGATGAAGCCCACGCATTCCTGCGATTCGTCGGCGTGGCCCATCGGGGTGTGGAACACCCGCCCCTTGCCATACTCGATCGTCATGATCATCGGCTCATGGCGCTTTGTGATCGGTGAAAAGGCGGTGGCGAGAATCTGCATGTTCTGCGCGGGGCCGCGGAGCTTGTCGTAGAGTTCGTCCTGACAATGGGTCCAAACCGGCGGCATCCCCTTGGTCACAGGATGTTCCCGATCGCGCACGATCAGGGGAAAGGCCCACTGCGGTCCATGGTTGCCGCCGTTGCCGGCGGAATCATCGCGCACCGTTTCGCCGGCATCGTTGAGATAGACATACGGTCCACTCTTCTCGGTGCGGCCACCCCAGCCGCCGAGTCCGATCATCTCGTTGTAGGCGGGCCATTCCGGGAAGGAGTTGTCGGCCGCATGCACCACCACCAGCCCGCCGCCACCACGCACAAAGTCCTCAAAGGCCTGGCGGGTTTCTGCCGGCCAGGGGGCGGCGCCATGGCCGAAGTTACTCACCACCACGGCGTAGTCGGCGAAGGCGGGCTTGAAGCCGGGGTCTTCCCCCTGCGGGGCATGCGTGATGACATCGACTGTAAACAGGCCGCTCTGCTCCAGATAGGCCTTCATCATTTTCGTCGTCTGCGGCCAGTTGCCATGGTTGTTCTGGCCGTCAACGATGAGCGCCCGCAGCGGTTCGGCACTGTGGGCGGTCGGTAGTCCGAGCGAGCAACAGAGCACCAAGCTCAGCGAGCAGAGCAGCAGAAACCGTCGCATCGGGGAAAGCCTCCCAAGAAGGAAATGAGGAAAGAAGGAAGAGAGCAGGGCAGATCGGGCAGGAGAACGATCCCCGCTGGAGCGAACAATGCCTTAAGCCCGCAGCCGGGTGACGGCACGGCTCAGATTCTCGTTGATCGCCGCCAGAAAATCCTGCGTGGTGAGATGCGGCTGCTGGGGGCCGATCAGCATCGCCAGATCCTTCGTCATTTTGCCCGATTCCACCGTCTCGATGCAGACCGCCTCCAGCGTGTCGGCAAACTGGGTCACGGCAGGGGTGTTGTCGAGTTTGCCACGATGGGCCAGGCCGCGGGTCCAGGCGAAGATCGAGGCGATCGGATTGGTGGAGGTGGGCTTGCCCTGCTGGTGCTGACGGTAGTGGCGGGTGACCGTGCCATGGGCCGCTTCGGCTTCCACGGTGCGGCCATCCGGCGTCATCAGCACGCTGGTCATCAGCCCGAGCGATCCGAAACCTTGAGCCACGATGTCGCTTTGCACATCCCCGTCGTAGTTCTTGCAGGCCCACACGTAGCCCCCCTCCCACTTGAGCGCCGAAGCGACCATGTCGTCGATGAGCCGATGTTCGTAGCCGATTTTTTTGGCGGCAAATTCGTGAGCGAACTCGGCGTCGAAGATCTCCTGGAAGATGTCCTTGAACCGGCCGTCGTAGGCCTTGAGGATCGTGTTCTTCGTGGAGAGATAGACCGGATAGGACCTGGCCAGGCCGTAGCGGAAGCTGGCCCGGGCGAAATCGCGGATTGAGTCGTCGAGGTTGTACATCGCCATCGCCACACCGGCCGATGGGAATTCATACACCTGCATCTCCAGCGGCTTGGAATTGTCGGCCGGGGTGAAGGTGAGCGTCAGCGTGCCCGCTCCCGGAATCTTCACGTCGGTAGCGCGGTATTGATCGCCGAAAGCATGGCGGCCCACCACGATCGGCTTCGTCCAGCCCGGCACGAGCCGCGGGATATTGCTGATGATGATCGGCTCGCGGAAGATCACGCCCCCGAGAATGTTGCGGATCGTGCCGTTGGGGCTCTTCCACATCTTCTTGAGCTTGAATTCCTCGACGCGGGCCTCGTCAGGCGTGATCGTGGCGCATTTCACGCCCACGCCATGTTCCTTGATCGCATGGGCCGCATCGATCGTGACCTGATCCCCGGTGGCGTCGCGGTTGGTGATCGAGAGGTCGTAATATTTGAGATCGATGTCGAGATAGGGGAGTACGAGCTGATCCTTGATGAACTGCCAGATGATCCGCGTCATCTCGTCGCCATCGAGTTCCACAACCGGCCCCAGAACCTTGATCTTGCTGGCCTTGCTCACGGGATTCTCCTGAAGGGTGCTGGTGCGGATGGCAGCCCCATGCTCTCTCCGGAAAAAGTGGCCGACGGGGACTTCCGCGGCCGGCTGGAGGAGAGAGGGAGGGACGCTGCTGGCGCTGCTGAAACTACCCCTTCAGCCACACAGTGGCAAGGAGGCGACCTGTTGAGCCAGCCCCCCAGCCGAGCCGCCAGTCAGCACGCGCGGGCGGAGATCGCCAGATCAGGTCGAGCGATCACCCACGGGAACGATCGAACGCAGTGGCAAGGCGGATGTCCCTGCTGCCGGCACATCCTTCGCCGATCCGGTCGGCAGGGCCGGCTCCACCGCGGGCCCCTGCTGTTCGGCTGCCGGGGTGGCTGCCGGTGTCTGGGGAGCATCGAAGCGGAGTCGCGAATCGAGGGCTGGCGGGGCCACGGTCGCGGCGGGGGGCTTTGTCAGAGGGCTGGGCGTGGGGATTGTCTCGATCGGCTTCAGGCTGGTGTTCATATCGGCCGGCTTCTCCGCCAGCACGCTGCCTGCCGGAGTGGGAACGGCATCGCCGGCGCTCTTCCCTGGCTCAACATGCTCAAGACTCGAGCCCTTCCAGCCCTCCTCGACCTTTGGGGTTTGGGCCGGCTTGTCGCTGTAGGTTTTTTGAGGCCCGGCGTCAGCCGCCGGGGCGGCCAGGCTCGGGGGGGCGGTCGGAGTCGGCGAGACCTGAGGCGGAGAGGCTGGCTTGGCAACCGCTGCGGCGGGGGTGAGCGCCGTGGCCGGAACCACAGCCCCAGTGGCACTCGCGGGGGCCACTGCCTGAGCGGGCAGCGGATTGCCGCAGGCGTCGAGCGGCACCCGCATCACAACCTGCCGCGGAGAGCGAACAGTGTAGGTGTAGGGCACCCGTTTCTCCACGACGCGCGGCACCTGTGCGGTGCGTTGCTCCGTGACGATCTTGTATACCTGCACGCTGACCGGCTCCACCCGCTCCTCGGCGACATACTTGCACACCTGCACCGGCACCTGACGAACCTGCTCCTCGGGCACCATCCGGCAGACCTGCACGGGCACCTTGTTCTCCACCCGCTCGACAACCTTGCGAACGGTCTGCACCGGCACCTGACGGACCTGCTCCTCGGGCACCATCCGCACCGTCTGCACGGGCACCTGCTGCACCACCTGCTCGTCGACATAACGCATCGTCTGCACCGGCACCTTGCGGGTGACCACCCGGTTGACCATCGTCGTCTCGGGCACCTGCATCGCCACGACATTGGGCTGGTAGACGCGGTTGACCTGCTGCATGACCACACCAGGGGTCATCGTCCAGCCATAGCCGCCCGGCTGCCAGACCGGCTGGCCGGTGACCGGATGGACGGCCCAGCCGCCCTGCACATAGCCCAGTTGCGTGGTGCCGGGGGCAACCATTGGCGTGACCTGATCGACGTAGCCGCCGCGGTCGGCGTAGGTGGTGCGCAGCGTGGTGACCGGTTCGGCCACGGTGTAGGCTTCCTCCCGCTCGGCTGTCTCATACACCGGCTTCCGTACGACGCTCACCTGCTGCTGCATGGCGGTTTCATACACCGGCTTCATGACGGTGAAGCGTTCCTCGCGATTGCTCGTCTCCACGACATCGCGAACCTGGTTGTAGCTGTTGTCCTGGATGACGGTCTCGTAGACCGGCTTCATGACGGTGAACCGCTCTTCACGCGTCGATGTTTCCCACACTGGGCGCTGCACGGTGTAGCGGCGCTCGGTGGTCTGCGTCTCCCACACCGGCTTGCTCACGGTGTAGTTGCGGGTGTCGTAGACGGTTTCGTAGGTGACGACCGATGCGGTCACCTGCTGCTCGTCATAGACAGTTTGAAAATCGAGACGGTAGGTCTGTGTGGCCACCGGCGCCGGCGCAGCGGCCTGACCGCAGCACTGGGCGAGGACGGGTGCCGGCACCAGATTGGCCAGCACGGCTGCCGTGCACAGCAACGACTGGGCCGGGGTGGAGACAAAACGCAACGGGCGGCGGGCGAGCAGGGTCATCATGGTTTCTCCTGATGTGGACCCCATCGAGACTAATCCCCTCAACGCGGCATTCAAGCGTTTTGTTCAGCTTTTTTTGGGATTTTTCCCCAAAAAAAGCCCCCCTCATCCCGCACCAACGGCGCAACCCAACCAGCTTACGGGGCCGCCGGGGCAGATTCCGTCGATTTGGGGGAGAGCCGGAATCTGGGAGGCTAAAAATTCTTTTCGAACAGCCGCCGGCTTTGGGGGTCGAGGGCGGTGACGCTGCGGATCTGATACCGCACCCCAAAAGTGTCAACGACCACGGCGCTTGAGTCGGCCAGCCGATCGACATCGTCCGGCCCGGAGACGGTAAACCGCCGGGGGCCCCGATCGGTGATGACCGCCCATTCGGCAGGGTCGCCGTCAGAGACCGCCTCGATGCTCTCGATCACCGGGAGGAATTCCCGGGCGGCCAACTCCTCCACCAGCAGGCCCCGCAGGCCGGGGTCGACATCGGCGAGGGCATCGATCCAGGCCAGTTCCGTGCCATCCTCCGCCACGATCGCCACATGCCCCTCAGGCGCCGTCACAGGGAAGGATCGCAGCACATCAACATCGACCCAGCGGCGACCGGCGGCATCGACGAAATCGAGCCGGCCATGCGGCTTGCGCTCCAATTGCCAGGGCAGGCGGGATGGCTCGGCGGGGAGGCGAGGGGCAGTGGTCATAAGCAAGAGTCCTTGAGAAAGTCAGATCCCGGCAGCGGCTTCCTGCGCCGCTTTCGATTGGGCGTGGTAGAGCCGGGAGTAGGCACCGTCGGCCGCGAGCAGTTGGTCGTGTGTGCCCACCTCCACGATGCGGCCGTTGTCGAGCACCACCAACCGGTTGGCACGCCGGAGCGTGGAGAGGCGGTGGGCGATGGCCAGCGTGGTGCGACCCGTCACGAGCCGATCGATCGCCTCTTGGATCACCGACTCCGTTTCGGGATCGACGCTGGAGGTGGCTTCGTCGAGCACGAGGATGGCCGGATCGACCAGCAGCGCCCGCGCGATGGAGAGCCGCTGCCGCTCGCCGCCGGAGAGCGAGCCGCCCCGCTCCCCCACGCGGGAATCGTAGGCAGAGGGAAGGGCGAGGATGAATTCGTGGGCCCCGGCGGCACGGGCCGCCGCCACGATCCGCTCCCGCGAAGCGTCGGGGCAGCCGTAGGCGATGTTCTCCGCAACGCTGCCGAAAAACAGAAACGGCTCCTGAAGCACGCAGCCGAGATTCCGTCGATAGTCGGTGATGGAGAGCCGGCGCAGATCGATGCCATCGACGGAGATCGAGCCGCTGGAGGGATCGTAGAACCGGCAGACCAGATTCGCCAGCGTTGTCTTGCCCGAACCGCTCGCCCCCACCAGCCCGATCATCTCCCCCGGCTCGATCACCAGATCGACACCATGAAGGATCTCGCGGGTGCCATAGCGGAAATGGACCCCCGAAATTTCGATGCGGCCCCGCACGCGGCCCGGCTTGATCGGTCGCGGATCTTCAGCCACCGAGGGCTTGCAATCGAGGATTTCAAAAATGCGCTGGGCGCTGGCCGAGGCCCGCTGCGTGGCCGGCACCATCCGAATCATCGATTCCACGCGGCCGTAAAACCGCGAGATGTAGGCGAGGAAGGCGGTGAGCGCACCGACGGTGACGGAGCCACCGAAGACCAGCCAAGCCCCGGCGGCCCACACCACCAGCAGCCCCACTTCGCTGAACAGGCTGACCACCGGTCCGAAGAACGACCAGACGACATTCACCCGATCGTTGGCGTCGAGCACCTTGTCGTTGGCCGCCCGGAAGCGGGCCATCTCGCGTGTCTCCTGAGCAAAGGCCTTGACGACGCGAATGCCCGGAATCGTGTCGGCCAGGGCGCTGGTCATATCGGCCCAGGCCACGCTGGCCCGGGCGAAGCCGCGCCGCAGCCGCTCCCGCACCGCATACACCAGCCACACCACCAGCGGAAAGGGGGCCAGCGTCACCAGTGCCAGCCAGGGGCTGATCCAGACGAGCACGGCCGCCGTGAGCAGCACCAGCATCACGTCGGAGGCAAATTCGATCAGGTTGATCGAGAGGAAGTTGTTGATGCGATCGGTGTCGCTCCCCACACGCGACATCAGGTCGCCGGTGCGTTTTCCGGAGAAGAAATCGAGCGAGAGGGTTTGCATGTGGGAATAGGTGCGCACCCGCAGATCGGCCGCCACCCGCTCGCTCACCCAGGCCAGCGTCCAGGACTGCGCCCAGGCGAGCAGCCAAGCGACCAGCGCCGCCGCGGCCAGGCCGGCCAAAAACCACCACACGCGGTCAAAGGGCACATCTTCGCCAGCCTGCTTCGGGATCAGCACCTGATCGACCAGCGGCATCGTGAGGTAGGGGGGCACCAGCGCCGCGGCCGTTCCTGCCAAGGAGAGCGCGCCCCCCAACAGCGCCATCCCTGCATGCGGCCGGGCAAACGACACCAGTCGGGTCAGCGACTTCCAGGAGGCGACATGGCCGGTGTCGGCATCCTCCTCCTCATCGGCGGCGCGGCCGAGCGTGGCGGGGGAGTCGGTCGTCAGATCGTCATCGTCTTCGTCGGCAGCGGAGCCCCCGCCAGCTTCAGTCGGGCGGGCAGTCGAAATTTCCGCGGCTCCAGCAGCCCGCCGGAGTTCATCGCGCCCCGCCTTGGCCCGGGCCGCCCCCGCAGCGAGACCGCGCTGGTCGAAGGCATCCTCCAGGCCCTGCACGCTCTTGGCGCGGGCTGGCGTGAACAGCCACCGCGCCACCACCCGCCCCGCCTGGGAGAGTTCGATTCGCCCCACGCCACTGCGAACCCGCACATCAAACCGGGTCGAGTCGTCGAGGGACCAGGCCTGCAGGGGAAGGGCCCCGGGCTCGCAGCCGGGAGCCCAGGAGCAACCTTCAGTATCGGCCGACGCGGGCGCATCGGCCAGCAGTCGCTCAGATGTCAGCACGATCCAGCCGTCGGTGAAATGAAGCCGCACATCCAGATCAAACCGGGCGACCGCCACCACCGTTTCACCCGGCAGGAGTCGGAAGCGGTCGCCGATGAGGAGTGGGCTGCCCGCTGCAGTCGGCTCCGGGAACGTGGTCGGGGTGGGGGAAGGCTTCATGGGCGGGCTGTGGGGGCACTCGAAAGGAGGAGGGCGGCAACGCACAAGCGGGGCCGCTGGCTGCTCGCGAGCAGGTGGGGTGGGATGGTGATCCGGAACAGTTGAGAGCAGAACGGGCTCATCTCTCAACTCTCCTATCAATATGAATGAGTATGCCCGATGAAAAAAGCCTCCTCAGCAGAATCTGCAGGTGAGCGTTCGAGCAGTCTCCATCGGTAGATACAGGTGCAATCGGTCGTCTTTGAGGCTGCGGAAGCCAAAATGCCCGTAGAAAGACCTAGCCACATCGTCCTTGGCTTCGACCTCAATCACGGCTGCAGCGATCATGTCGGCTCCGGTCACGGCAATGCGGAGGGCGTGAACGAGCAGGACGCCGCCGATCCCTTGCCCTTGCCAGCCACGATCGACTGCCAGCCGCGCCAACAGCGTGGTTGGCAGCGGCATTCTGGCGGGAAGTTTTCCCGGCTCGGGCAGTACACCGACTTGCAGTCTGCCTGCGGCGAGCGTGAAGTAGCCAGCAACCGTGCCGCTGTCGGTCGCGAGGACGTATCCGCGGGTCAGGTCCTTGCGGCCGTGCTGTCCAAGGCTTGTGCGGAGATATGCATTGAGTTGGGCAACTCCGCAGTCGAACCGGCTCCGGTCGTGTTTCCCCTTGTCGAACGGCTCCAGCCGGAGCGGCTCATTCACGATCAATTCCCCGCAGACGCTTGGCAGCTTTCTTCAGCGCCGCATTTGGGGCGGGAGGCTTCCGCAGCATGCTCAGGAGGATGTCGCTATCGCGGTCGGAAAGTTCGCGGGTCTGAATCCGGTCGATCGTCCTGTCGGCAGCAATCTCGAGCATGCCGTTGATGAAACTGGTGACGGTCATACCCCGCAGTGCAGCCGCCCGAGCAATCTTCGTTTTCAACGGTTGCGGCTGCCGGATCGTGATTTTGCTATAGCGGACGGTGCTCATCGCCGAGACCTTTCCGAAGGGTGAGGTGAGGCACAGGCTCTTTTCTTGATACGGCATTATGCCGTACTCCACTTGAGCGGGCAACGGCCTGCCCACCCGGCAGGTCGCGCCGACATTCCGGTCTCCCGCTGCAACAGTCCGGCCAAAAAACCACCACGCCCGGTCGAGTTCCCTGATCTCCCCACAGATTCCGGCAGGGCGTCTGAAAAAGCGGGGGGCGACCGATTGGGACGGGAAGGAAACCCTGGCGAAAGAAACCTGCGAAACCTTCCGAATATCCCTAAACTAACCAAGATGAACGGGGAATGGTCTGGACCAGTGAATCGCTCCGGCCGTGAAAAAAATACCGGTCGCATGCCGGTGAAAGAGGATTTTTTGCCGGGCAGAGACAGCGGCGGAGAGCGGGGCGGCAGGCTTCACGGCTCCCGCCGGGCTGACTGAGACGGTGCTCGAGCCAGATTTCGGGGGAGAATTCGTGCAGTGAGTGGTGGCCTGCGACCGAGGGGGCCGACTTGGCATGCAACGTGCATCGGGAAAGGGTTGAGACGGTGCGGTGGATTGGAACAGGAAAAAAAGTTCGCAATGCGTGCAGGGAAGCGTAAAATCGTCCACAACTGCTGGGAAACAGCCGATTCGAGCGCTCTCGCCGAGGCCTGACAGGTGGCAAGACGGCCCTCTGGAAGTGGAAATTCGGAGTGAGGTTTTGACAGCCGAGCAGGATTGGAGACAATTCTCTGGGAAGTGTTCAGTTCTGATGAGCGGGGACACCGCCACCGAGGAGATTCGGCTGCAGGTTTTCGGAAGGGATTCCGGCGTGGGCAGGAGATGAAGGAGCGGGTTGGTGTGGCGGGGTGTTTTTGGTCTGTCTTGGTTCTGTCCTCGTTTTGAGTTTGGTTTGGTTTGGTTGGTTTCATGGTTCCGTCGGGACCTGGCATCGCAATCCAACGCACGTCCGTGTGGCGCGCGGCGATGTTGATTGGCCCTTCGGATTGGGAACTATTCGACCCATGGCCCTTACGGCCGGTTCGTTGTTGGTAGAAAATCCGCCGCGGAGCTTTTCTTCCGCACGCGGTGTTGTTGTCACCTCTGACACAGGTAGTAGCCACGGTTCCGCCAGGGACCGGCAGGTGGTTGCCCGCCCGACGTTTGAGCTGTCCTGTCCGGGCAGCTTCTCGTTCGCGGCCCCCGATTGCTGCCCACCGCCCTGACAACTCGCAGGGGAAGCCCCTGCTGACTCCGGCCCCTTCAGGTGGGACTTGTCGGACGACGCGTCTGACCAGTCCAGCAGCAAACCTTGGTGCAGCCTTTCGATTCCTGGTTCTCAGCCGGATTTTCCGGCGACCAGATCAGGCGCACAACACCCCAGCCAGCGCACGCGTCGGCGCCCAGGCACGAAAACAAACTGTTCAGCCATGGAGATTCAACAGATCAAGGTTTTGCGTGGTCCAAACCAATGGGCCCGTTTTCCGGTTCTCGAAGTCTGGGTCGATCTGGGCCATCTGGAGGACTTCCCCTCCGACACGCTCCCCGGTTTCAACGACCGCGTCATGGAGTGGTTGCCGAGCATGATCGAGCACCGCTGCTCGATCGGCCAGCGCGGCGGGTTTTTCCAGCGGATGCGCAACGGCACCTGGATGGGCCACATGCTGGAGCACGTCACGCTCGAACTGCAGACCCTCTGCGGGTCGAACGTGGGGTATGGCCGGGCTCGGGGGACCTCCAACCGCGGTGTCTATCGCGTGGCGATTGAATACATCGAGGAAAAGTTTGCCATCGAGTGCGTTCACACCGCTCATCGGCTGATTCTGGCCGGAATCTCTGGCGATCCCTTCGACATCACGGCAGAACTGAAGCGCCTGCGGGGCCTGTTGCTGGACGTGCAACTCGGACCGAGCACCCGCTCCATTGTGGAAGCGGCCAAAGCCCGGGGGATTCCGTCCCGCCGGCTGACTGAGGGCTCGCTGGTGCGGTTGGGGCAGGGGGCGAAGCAGCGCCGAATCCTGGCGGCGGAAACCGATTGCACCGGTGCCGTGGCCGAAACGATCGCGCAGGACAAGGAACTGACCCGCACGCTGCTCGCCGAGGCGGGCATTCCGGTGCCGGCGGGCCGCCCGGTGGCCGATGCCGCCGATGCCTGGGTCGTTGCCGAGGAGATCGGCACGCCGGTCGTGGTAAAGCCGCGGTATGGCAATCAGGGCCGAGGAGTCTCCGTCGATCTCGCCACACGCGAGGAGGTGGAACGCGCCTGGCAGGTGGCCCGCGAGGAGGATTCCTCGGTGGTGGTTGAGCGGTTTGTGGCCGGCGATGATTACCGTCTGCTGGTGGTCGGCGGAGCGGTGGTCGCGGCGGCACGCCGCCACCCGCCCACGGTGGTGGGGGACGGCCTCTTTTCGGTGCGGCAGCTGGTCGACAAGGTGAACGAGGATCCGCGGCGCTGCGGCGATCATGCCGGATCGCTCAGCCCCGTGGCGATCGACGATGTGGCGCTGGCTGTGTTGCAGGAGCAGGGGCTCGTGCCCGAGAGCATTCCCGAGGCGGGGCGGATGGTTCTGCTCCGGCAGAATGCCAACCTCAGCACCGGCGGCACCGCCGAGGATGTCACCGACGCGGTCCATCCCGAGGTGGCTGCCCGGGCGATCGAGGCAGCACGCATCATCGGCCTCGACGTGGCGGGCATCGACATCGTGACCTCCGATATATCCCAGCCGCTCGAGCCGCAGCGGGGCGTGGTCATTGAGGTGAATGCCGGACCTGGGCTGCGCATGCATCTGGAGCCGACAGTCGGCACGCCACGGAATGTGGGCGCCGCGATTGTCGACACGCTCTTCGCTCCAGAGGAGGACGGACGGATTCCGGTGGCGGCCGTCACGGGCACCAATGGAAAAACCACGGTCGTGCGCCTGTTGTCACACATTTCCGCCACCGGTGGGGCCACCGTCGGCACCACCTGCACCGAGGGGATCTGGATCGGAAGCCGTCAGATCGACTCCGGCGACTGCAGCGGTCCGGCGAGCGCTCGGCGCGTGCTGGCAAACCCGGCAGTGACCACCGCCGTGTTGGAGACCGCCCGGGGCGGAATCCTGCGCGAGGGTTGCGGCTTTGACCTCTGCGATGTGGCAGTGGTCACCAACATCGGCTCCGGCGATCACCTCGGTCTCAATGAGATCGACACGCCCGAGCGGCTCGCCTGGGTCAAGGGTGCGGTTGTCTCGGCGGTTCGCAAGAAGGGCTCGGCGGTGCTCAATGCCGCCGATCCGCTTGTCGTCGGCATGCAGGAATGGTGCCGCGGGCAGGTGGTCTATTTTGCGATCGATCCGCAGAACCCGCTGGTGGTTGAGCATCTGGCCAAGGGGGGCTTGGCAGCGACGGTTCGCGATGGCTGGATCGTGCTCTGCGACGGTCCCCGCGAGACACGGTTGGCCCATATTGATCGCGTGCCACTGGTGCACCGCGGGCTGATCGGATTCCAGATGGAAAACGTGCTGGCCGCTGCGGCGGCTGCCTGGTGTCTGGGAGTGCCGCTGGAGTTGGTGCGGCTTGGGCTGGAGAGCTTCTCATGCGGCACCGCCGGCTCACCGGGGCGATTCAATCTGCTCGACCTTGAAGGGGCCTCGATTGTGGTCGATTACGGCCACAATCCCGCGTCACTTGAGCAGATCTGCGGGGCGATCAGCCGGCTGCCGCACCAGCGGCGCACGGCGGTTTATTCGGCCGCCGGCGACCGCCGCGATGAAGATCTCATGGCTCAGGGACGAATGCTCGGGAGCACGTTCGATCGCGTTGTCATCTATGAGGATGCCTACATCCGTGGCCGTCAGCCGGGAGACATCACCCGGTTGATCAGCGCCGGAATCAGGGAGGGAATGCGGGAGGATCGTCCCGTTGTCATTGAGGCGGGGGGTAACTGGTGCGAGGCGGCAGGGAAGGTGCTCGATGCAATTGAGTCGGGAGAGCTTGTGCTGCTTCAGCCCGACACCATCGAGCAGACGATTCCCTGGCTGGAATCCCGCTATGGCACTCGGCTGCGGGAGACGAACTTCGACGAGATGGAGGGGCTGTCATCCTCCGGTCGGGCCAGTCGCATGCCGGGGGAGAGCGAGCCGGTTGAGGTGCGCACCCACGCCAGCGGCAGGGGCATCCACGCTGCCCGCGCCATTCTTGCCGGCGAGATGATCCTCAAGACATGGGGCCCCCAGCTCCCCAAACGCACCCGCTATTCGATGCAGGTGGAGGCCAACATGCACATCCTGCCCGACGGCGTGATCGTGCATGGAGCCCATTCCTGCGATCCCAACTGCCGGGTGATCGTGCGGGTGGGAGCCAAGGAACTGGAGCTTCGGGCGCTGCGGCCGATCGCCGCAGGGGAGGAGCTCACGTTCGACTACGACACATTCGAATATGAGATCGAACACCTCGGCGGGACCTGCCGGTGTGGCGCGGCCGGCTGTCGGGGACGGGTGAGCGGCTACAAACATCTCGCTCCCGATGTGAAGGCCCGAATCGGCGAGCAGGTGGCCGACTATCTGCGGGCGATGGACACGGAGGTCAATGTGCCGTTCGGGGCCTGATCCGGCTCACTTGAGTCCGGGACGGCGGTCGAGGGCGCCGCGCACGCCGAGCTGTTCGGGGTGCCGGGCGATCTTGTCGGTGAACACGCGGACGTCATCGACGATGGGGCGCAGTTCTTTGGTGAGGGTGTTGACGTTGGAAACGGCCTGAGCCAGTTCGTTGTAGACCTGCGGATCGCGAACGAGCTTGCCCAGCGTGCCCTCGGATTGGTTGAGCGCAGCGGTAAACATCGCAGCCTGCTGGAGCACGCCGTCGAGCCGGCCGATTGTGGCGTTGACCTGCGCCACCATCTCGCCGCCGCGTTCGCCCAGCGGGCGCGTCAGCCCTTCGAGATTGCGGAGATTGCGGTCGGCGGCCTCCACCGTTGTGCCGATCCCCTTTACCGTGGAACGGAGATCGTTGATCACCTCCGGCAGCGCGCTGATGGTGTCGAGGATCTCCTCCCTGGCCTTGGGATCTCCCACCACCGCATTGATGTTGTTCATGGCGAGGCTGAACGATTCCAGAGTTTTCTCCGTCTTGTCCACCAGTTTGCGGAACCGATCTTCGTTGTCGTTGAGAAAAACGCGGTCGAGATTGGCGGAGAGTTTGGTGACAGAATCGCTGGCCACCACGAGGGAATCGAGCGCCTGGCCGAGCTTGGGCTCCAGCGCCGAGAAAACCTCGAATGGATTGCGGGAGATTACCCCCACGAGCACGTCATCCTTGCCCAGTCGCTGCCGCGGCTGGACGATCAAGCCGGGCACCAGTGAAATTTCCGCATCGCCCAGGATCGAACCCGTGATCCTGGCCTCCTCGTCGCGGTAGATCGGCACATAGGAATCGATGTCGGCGACGACATTCACGCTTCCCCGCTCGTCGAGGGCGACACTCGCCACGCGGCCGACGAGAATTCCGTTCTTGCGCACCGGTGTGCCCTGCGAGACGCCGCGCGCATCGGCAAACGACATCCTCAACGGGTAGGTCGATTGCACCAGCGATGGGAGGTCGCCGAAGAGCACGATGAGGATGCCGGCAATGATCGCCGTTGCCAGCACCATCACGCCGACGCGGAATTGCATCACACGATCGTTCATGGGGAGCCTGCCGGAAGGTGAACGGAGGTGGCGGTGGGGCCCAGGGCGGCACGCATGCCGGCGGGGTCTTGTTCTTCCTGAAGTTCCGTCAGCCGCGCTCCGGCCCGACCCTCGATGAACTGGCGGATGCGCGGATCGGTGGAACTGTCGAGTTGCCGGGGCGTGCCTTCAAAGACAATCTGGGAGGCGTCTTCAGGCAGGCGGAACAGCGGGTAGAGCATGATGATGCGGTCGGCGACCTTGCGGGCGGTGTGCATGTCGTGCGTGACAACCACGCTCGTCACGCCATCCCGGCTCCGCACGCGCAGGATCAGTTCGTTGATGACGTCGCTCATAATCGGATCGAGCCCGGTGGTCGGTTCGTCGTAGAGCACCAGCGGAGGATCGAGGGCCAGCGCCCGCGCCAGGCCTGCCCGCTTCCGCATGCCGCCGGAGAGCTGCACCGGCTTCTTGTTCGATACCGACCGTGGCAGCCCGACTTCAGCCAGCAGAGACTGCACGATGCGGCCAATCTCCGGCTCGGAGATGCGCGTGTGCTCGCGGAGCGGAAAGGCGATGTTGTCGGCGATCGACAGGCTGTCAAACAGGGCCGCTCCCTGAAACACAAATCCGTAGCGGGTGCGGAGGGTGGCCAGAGACCTTTCGTTCATCCGCGAGAGCGGATTCCCGTCGAAACGAACCTCCCCCAGGGTTGGTTTTACCAGCCCGATCAGCGTCTTGAGCAGCACCGTCTTGCCGCAGCCGCTTTCCCCGAGCACCACCAATGTCTGGCCGGTGGGAACCGACAGCGAGATATCGCGCAGCACCTGCTGGGCCCCGAAGCGCACCGACAGCCGCTCCACTTCCAGCAGTGGCCGGAGCGGCTGTTCTGTTCCCGTGCTGGTGGTGGTGGTGGTGGCTGGCATGATGCGGTTCTCAGAGCAGCCGACGCGGCCCCTCGGGCCGGAAGAAATCGTGGACGTTATTGAGCCACATCCCCAGAAACAGATCGAGGATGAGGATCAGCACAAACGAATGCACGAAGGCGTTGGTGGCTGCCCGGCCCACCCCCTCGGCGCCCGCCTGGCTGTGGAATCCGTGGTGGCAGCTGACCAGGGCGATGGCCGCTCCAAAGAAAAAGCTCTTGAAGATGCCCATCAGAAAATCGAAGGCATCGACATATTCGCGGGAATTGGCCCAGTAGTGGTGGTAGTCGATTCCCAGCAGCAGATGGGAGTAGAGGTAGCCTCCCAGCACGCCCATGAAATCGGCCATGACCGTGAGCGTGGGGATGAGCACGAGGCAGCCGAGGAACCGGGGCACCACGAGGTAGTAGATCGGGTTGGCCCCCATGCTCTCGAGCGCATCGATCTGTTCGGTCACCCGCATCGTGCCCAGTTCGGCCGCCATCGCGCTGCCGACGCGGCCCGCCAGCATCGTCGCGGCGAGCACCGGCCCGAGTTCCCTGACCAGCGACAGATTGATCACCGATCCCAGTCTGGTTTCCAGCCCCAGGGCCTTAAACTGTGCGTAGCTCTGCACGGCCAGCACCATGCCGATGAACAGACCGGTGATGGCTACCACTGGCAGCGACATGACGCCGATCTGATAGAAGCTCGGCAGGAGCACATCCCGCCGCTGCCGCCGGGCGAAGATCCAGCCGAGCGTCTTCAGCGAGAAGATCGCCACATCACCGATACCGGCGATCTGGTTGAGCACGAATTCCCCCACATTGGCGATCAGCCCGGCCAGCCCATCGGCCAGATTCGGGCCGGCACCGCGGGAGGGCGTGGCGGCTGCTGCAGCGGTGGGTGGTGGGGTGGATTCCATGCTGGTGGTGGCGCGATGACGCGTCTCATACCGCTGGCATCGACCGTACGGGTCGGGCAACTTGAGCCGGTTATGCCAGCCGGAGAGAGTCGCGGGGGAGTGGGGGGAGTGGGGCGTTTGGCCCCGATCCCTCCGCCTCCGTAGTCCTTCCAGATCCATGATTCGGGGAGGAGCATGGGTGGCCCCGGACCTCGAGCACATGCGACTTCCATGGCGCATCGGCTGCGGGACGGCAAAAGTTTCGTCACTTGGGCCGAAGCGGCCCTGCGCTCCTCAAGCGTTCGCCGATCCCTCCGCCTCCATCGCCCCGTTGTACCAAGCTCGCGACAGCTATCCCGAAGCCGCCTTAGCGGGGAGGCGCCGGAGAGTTTACAGCGGCCGACGGCAACTCCTGAATCTGGAGATTCCGGTAGCGGATGGTGCCGACCAAGCCGCCGTGGATCTGCAGGGCCACCATCCCACGCAGCGGAATGTCTGCATCTGGTTCGGTGTAGTCGAGCATCTCTAAACGATTGAGCCAGAGGCGGCAGCGGCGGCCCTCGCAGCGGATCCGGTAGGTGTTCCAGCCGTCTCTCGCCAGGCCGACGGCCTGCTCCTGCAGCGCCTCCGGCGGGGTGAGCAAAAACCGGTTGCGCCGGCTCTCGTCGTAGAGGGCGCCGGTGATCCCGGGGCCAATATCGGCCTGATATCCCGCCACCTCGTGGTGGTCGGGCACGCGCCGCGAGCGAAACTGCACGCCGGCATTGCAGCCCTTTGTGCAGTCGAGGCGGTATTCGAGTGAGAGGTCGAAGTTTTCGAATTCGGCGTCGGTGGCGAGGAACTCATTGCGGGGGCAGGGCGCCCCCGGACTGCCAGCCACGAGCGCTCCATCCTCGATCCGCCACGTGCTGGAGGTATCCCCGTTCCAGCCCTGGAATGTCTGGCCGTCGAACAGCTGGGGCGGGGACTCAGCCCGGACGCTCAGATCCCCAGTCGCCCACACAAGCATCGCTGCCGTGAGGAGACAAGCCGATCGGCGTGGCCGCGTCATGCAGTTCCTTCGGCGGTTCCCGTGGCGGCGACCGGTTCGGCGGTCACCAGTCCGAGAAACTTCAACTGCTTCTTGCCCGCCACTTCCACGCACTCCACCTGAATCGTGTCCTTGCCGACGAACTCTCCCTTGAGCAGTTCCTCGGAGACGGGATCCTCGATGAAGTTCTCCAGCGCCCTGCGCAGTGGCCGGGCGCCGAAATCGGTGTCAGAGCCCTTCTTGATGAGGAATTTCTTCGCCTCGTCGGTGAGTTCCAGCTTGAGCCCCCGCTCGGCGAGCCGCTCGCGCACCTTCGAGAGTTCGATGTCGATCACCTGCTTCAGATCCTCCACCGTGAGGTGGTGGAACACGATCACGTCGTCGACGCGATTGAGGAATTCCGGGCGGAAGAACTTCTCGATCCGCTCGTTGACGCGACCCTTCATGCTGTCGTAGCCGGCATCATCCTCCGGCTTTTGAAAACCGAAGGCCGATTCATTCTTGATCGCCTCGGCGCCGGCGTTGGTGGTCATGATCAGAATCGCGTTGCGGAAATCGACGTTCCGACCGAAGCTGTCGGTGAGGCGGCCTTCCTCCATCACCTGCAGCAGCATGTTGAACACATCGGGATGGGCCTTCTCGATCTCATCGAGCAGCACGACACAGTAGGGGCGGCGGCGGATCTTCTCCGTCAACTGCCCACCCTCCTCGAAGCCGACGTAGCCCGGGGGCGCGCCGATGAGCCGGCTGACGTTGTGCTTCTCCATGTATTCGCTCATGTCGACCTGAATGAGCGCGTCGGCATCGCCGAACATGAATTGCGCAAGCGCCTTGGCCAGCAGCGTTTTGCCCACGCCGGTGGGGCCAGCAAAGATGAAGCAGCCGGTGGGTCGCTTGGGATCCTTGAGGCCTGAGCGGCTGCGGCGCACCGCCTTCGACACGCTCTTGATGGCCTCGTTTTGGCCAATGACCTTTTTGTGGAGTTCGTCCTCCATCGCCATCAGCCGCTTGGTGTCTTCGGTGGACATCCGGGTGAGCGGGATGCCGGTCATCTTCGACACCACCTCGGCCACAACCTCCTCGTCGACCACGCCGTCGGCCTCGCGCGATTTGTCGCGCCAGTCGCGGGTCATGTTCTGCTTCTTCTTCTTGAGCTTGTCGGCCTGGTCGCGCAGCGCCGCAGCCTTCTCGAAATCCTGGTTGGCGACCGCTTCTTCCTTCTCCTTGTTGAGGCGGTCGACCTCGTCGTCGATCTCCTTGAGATCCGGCGGCTTGGTCATCGCCTTGAGCCGCACTCGCGCGCCGGCCTCGTCGATCACGTCGATCGCCTTGTCGGGGAGGCAGCGGCCGGTGATGTAGCGGCTGGAGAGCTCCACGGCACTTTCGAGCGCCTCGTCGGTGATCTGCACGCGATGGTGGGATTCGTAGCGGTCGCGCAGACCCTTGAGGATTTCCACCGCCTCCGACTTCGTCGCCGGCTCGATCATGATGATCTGAAACCGGCGGTCGAGGGCCGAATCCTTCTCGATGTACTTGCGGTATTCGTCGAGGGT
>CAISJI010000260.1 GCA_903885565.1 uncultured Planctomycetaceae bacterium | reverse complement strand
GGCGTGGGCCACTCCGCCATTATCATCGGGGCATCGTCGGGGATCGGTGCTGGTTTGGCGAAGGCACTCGCTCAGCAGGGCTACACCCTCGGCCTCGTTGCCCGGCGGGATGAGAATCTGCGAAAGCTCGCCGCCGCACTTCCGACCACGACCTTCACTCGCGTGGCAGATATCGCTGACTGCCGCCCTGCTATGCAAATCCTTGGCGAACTGCTTGAGGCCATGGGCGGAGTTCAGCTCGTGATCATTACCGCCGGTATCGGGCAGGAGAATTCCGATCTCGCCTGGCGTCCGGAAGCCGAGACGATCGCGGTCAACGTGACCGGATTCGCAGCGATGGCCGGCGTGGCGATGCGACACTTCATGGCACGGGGCAGCGGCCACCTCGTCGGAATTTCGTCCATCGCCGGCATCAAGGCCGATGGAAGTGCTCCAGCCTATGGAGCGTCGAAGGCATTCGTTTCGCGGTACCTGCAGGCTTTGCGACACAAGATCGCCAAGCAAAAGCTCCCGATCCACATCACCGATATCCAGGCGGGATTCATCGATACCGCCATGGCGAAGGGGGACGGTCTCTTTTGGGTCGCCCCGGTCGATGTCGCCTGCGAGCAGATCCTCCGCGCGATCCGCCGCAGGCAAAAACACGCCTACGTGACACAACGATGGCGACTGATTGCATCGCTTCTGCGACTTCTGCCGGAGTGGGCCTACAACCGCCTGTAGCCAGTCAGAAAGAGCCGCTGAGGAGGCCAGGCAGACTTTTTCTTCCCCTAGGAAATCCGACCGTGCGGCCACGGGAACGACACGTCTCACCTCGTGCTAGAATGGCGGCGAAGGAGATTGGGACATGACAACCGTGACTATCCAAGAGGCACAATCGAGGCTGACCGACCTCATTCATCGACTTTCGCCGGGCGAAGAGGTTGTGATCACCGAGAACGATCAACCCGTCGCCCGAATTGTCCCCACCTCTGTTGGTGCCAAGAAGACAGCCAGGCAGTTGGGAACGATGAAGGGTTCCGTGCTGTATATGGCTCTAGACTTTGATGCTCCGTTGGAGGACTTCAAGGAGTACACGAGATGAGGCATCTGGTTGATGCCCACTCGTTGATCTGGGCATTGGATGACCCACGCAAACTCGGTGGCAGAGTTGCGGGTATCGTTGTTGGGCCGGGTCGAGAGGCATGACTCGCCAAAGAGTTTCGAGATATACTCAGATCATGAGATCTACAATCCATCCGCGGATCACGATCGAGCCCGGAAAGTGTGGCGGAAAGCCCTGCATTCGGGGCATGCGCGTCCGCGTCTGTGACATCCTCGAACTTCTCGCCAACGGGGCCTCAATCGAGGAAATCCTGGCGGACTATCCCTGCCTCGAGCGGGACGATATCCTTGCCGCCATCGCCTACGCCGCCCAGCAGACGAACCATGTCGTCGTTGAGGTCGCATGAGGTTTCTGGTCGACAACCAGTTGCCTCCTTCCTTGGCCCGTTGGCTCCGCGACCGCGGACACGACGCAGAACACGTGTTCGAGAGCGGTCTTCACCTGCTTGACGACCGTGCTCTTTGGGCACGTGCTCTGGCCTCTGACCGAATCGTTGTCAGCAAGGATGAGGACTTTCTCTACCTGACCAACCAGCCGGCTGACGCAGGGCGGTTCCTGTGGGTGCGGCTTGGCAACTGCCGAAACGATGCGTTGATTGCGGCATTCTCGTCGTCCTTCGATACGATCGTCGCCGCCTTCGACTCCGGGCAATCTGTCGTCGAACTGGTCTGAACGCGGACTGCGATGCCAGCCTCACCGCCAGGTTCGAATCCTACCGGGACCAGTTGTTTTTGCTGATTGTGGGCGCGGACAAAGTTTCACGCCCACATGGACGCCCAAACTCGGTGGGGTTGGGGAGGGCGTGAAGACGGGGTGCTGGCAGACCTGAGGGGATCCCGCTCCCGGTGAGCACCAACCCCAGACCTGCTTCTATGAAGCGGAGGTGCGCAGAGTTGAAAAGGCCTTGGAGGCTTGGACCGCGCAACAACGCCGCTGTGACATCGGCCGCAGTCACCGCGCGCGGAACGTGCGGCTGTCGACGAGGTCGAGAACGAGATCCTGGAATCCCTTGCCCGCCTCGCGGTTGGCCCGCACGAGCTTCTCAATCTCCCGCCGCTCGGCGTAGTTGGGCAGGCGACCGATCGCGTAGGTCATGAGCTTTTCCGCGAGGCACGTGGAGAAGAGATCGATGTTCGCCACGAGCCAGGCCTTGAATTCAACAGGGTTCTTTACCAGCGTGCCGTCCGGCAGCGTGCCGGAGGCATCGATCGTGGCCTCGGTGCCCGGCCACTTTGCCCGCCAACGGCCCACCGGGTCGTAGTTCTCCAGCGCGAAGCCGATGGGATCGATCCTGGCGTGGCAGAGAGCACAGCTCGCCTCCCGCGTGTGGGCGGAGAGGAGGTCGCGCGGTGTCTTCGCCCCCTGGGTATCGGGCGTGAGGGCCGGCACGTTCTGCGGCGGGGGAGGCGAAGGCATGCCGAGGATGTTTTCGAGCACCCACGCGCCGCGGATCACCGGCTGCGTGTCGACCCCGTTGGCCGTCGCCATGAGGATCCCTGCCTGACCAAGGAGCCCGCCGTAGCGGCCACCGCGATCGATCGCGAGACGCTGGAACCTGCGGAGTTCTTTCTGCGAGAGTGGCTCGGCCGCCTCCTGTGCTGCCGGGGGCGTGAAGCCGTAGTTCCGCCGGACGAAGGCGATCGAGGAGAACGTGAAGTCGGGATCGATGAATGTCTGCATCGGCAGGTTCTTCGTCAGGATCTCGGTGAAAAACATTTCCGTTTCCTGGCGAGCCAAGGCTGTTGACTCATCGTCGAAATTGAACTTCGGGTCGGGCATGATGCCCGGGAGCGACTTCGTGTCGAGCCACTGGCCCACGAAGCTGCGGATCATGGGGTCGGTCGGCCCCTGCGGCAGGAGCCGCTCCGCCTCCCGCCTGAACACCCACGACTCGCCGAGACGATTCCGCGTGGCGAGATCGACGAGGGTGCCGTCCGGCGGCCCCTGCGTGAGGAAGAAGGAGAGCCGCGTCGCGAGGTCAAACTGGTCGAGGTTGCCAGCCGTATCCGCCGGTTCGACGCAGCAGTAGAGGAACCGGGGGGAGACGAGAATGCTGCGCAGCAGCAGATGCATCCCTTCATCGAATGAATGGCCATCGTCCCAGTGCCGGGTCGCGATGGTGAGAAAACTCTCCACCGTGGCGTCGCTCACGGGCCGGCGAAAGGACTGCGGCAGGAACGTTGCCAGCATGCGGCGGGCAACGTCACGGTCAGTCTGCCCGTTCTGGCGGTCGCCGACGATCCTCCGCCGCACGGCCGCCCGGGTCTGGTCGCGCGGGCTCTCGACGGACTTCGAGGGACCCTCAATGACGACGCGATGAATCTCGAGCGCCGGACCCCGCTCGTGATACAAGTGGCACAGCGCGTCGGCGAGCGAGAATGTGCCGGCCAGCGACCGCCAGATGGCGATCAACTGCTTCGTCTTCTTCGTCTCCATCGTCGCCTCGCCCAGATCGAGCGCCGGGTCGGCCCAATGCTTGGAGACGATGTCCCAGCCATTGCGGCCGCGCAGCCGCGTGGTTTCGGGCTGACCAGAGGAAAACACCGCCTGCTGCCAGGCGGCGAGAAACCGCGGATCGTCGCGAAACCAGGCCTCCATCTGGTCGGCCAGCTCCTCGAATTCGTGCGTCATCTCCGCATTGGCCCAGCGAAAGAGCACTGTGTCGCCCTCGTAGAGATCGGCCTCGAACGTCGTCGTGGCAGGCGATTCGGACGAGACCTCGATCGTGTTGAGCAGTCGGAAGGCGGTGACCTTCGAGCGATCGGTGGCCGACACGGGCCGGGCGTAGACCTCAAGTTTCATCGGACCTGCAAAGCGGTGCCCTGCGGGCGAGAGAAACTGCGAGGCGGCGACGGTGATCGTGTAGGTGCCCGAATCCTTCATCTCGATCCGGCTCGGCCAGGTGCAACTCCGCATGATGTCGACGCTGCGGGATGCGAGGCGGAGGGCATCGCCGTGGACCGTGGCGGCCGAGAAACTGAGCGCAAGATCACTCGGCCCGGCCTCCCAGCGGGCGGGCCTGGCCGCCGGCCGCGGCGGCGGGAAGATCTCGTCGGCCACTTCGCGGGCGACCGTGGCGTAGGCTTCGAGGTGCGCCGGTGAGAGCGCGAGCCCATCGGCGAGGTTGTCGAAGCCGTGCCGCTGTGTGTCGGGCGGAAATCCGCTCGGCAGGGTGAACGACGGCAGCCGGCAGAGCTGACGGATTGTGGCGGCATACTCATCACGGCTGAGCCGGCGCGGCAGCGTGCCGCCGAAGGGCGTGTGGGCGAGTATGTGCGGATCGAGGAACGACACGAGGGCCGCCCGCTCTTCCAGCGTGGCCGGAAGAGCATCGGGCGGCGGCATCCGGCGGTCTTCGATCACCTCCACGACGCGCCGCAAGAGATCGACCTGCGCGGGGTCGGCCCAGTCGATCGTGTCGACGGTGAGGCGCACACCGGCTTCCGCCGCGTCGCCTGAGTGACAGTCGAGACACCTGCCCGCGAGAGTCGCCCGGACATCCGGCGGCACTGCCGCTGACTCGTCCGCTTTCACGGCGGCGAACGTGCCGGCCAGGATCAGGATAACGGCCAGGAACTGCCACATCAGAGCAACACCTCGTTCATGTTCTGCGACGCGTTCGAAAACCGGTCGGTCTCGATGCCGAGGCGCTGCATGAGTGTGACGTAGAGGTCGCCGAGGAGTGGCGTTCCTGCCTGCTGCGGATCGACCGCTACATAGCTGCCGTGCTTGAGGCCGCCGCCGGCGACGAGCGTGGGCAGATTCGCGTTGCTGTGGCGGCTAGCGTCGCCCATGCCGGTGCCGAGGAGCACAATCGTGTCGTCGAGCAGCGACTTCCCCTCAGGCGTCTTCTTGGCCTGGAGTTGTTCGAGAAACCGGGCGAGGCAGTGGACGTGGGCCGTTTCGATCGCCACGAGGTCGCGGATCATGACGGGATCGTTGCCGTGGTGCGACAGGCCGTGGTAGCCCGCCACAAGCTGCCGGCCGTCGAGCGAGAAGACCTGCCCGAGCCCATGGAGGAACATCGTGATCACGCGGGTCTGGCCGCTTTCCAGGGCGAGCGCCGCCAGGTCATAGAGGATTCCTTCTGCCTCGATCTGGAGGTTCGGCGTGACCGGATCGTAGTTGGGCAGTTTATACGTGGTCGTGGCGGCGGGCTCGCCCAGGGCGGCACGCTGCCGCTCCATCCGCCTCTCGACCGCGCGGATCGACTCGAAATATTCGTCAAGCTTGGCCCGGTCGCGAGATGGGAGAAACCGTTGGAGCCGGTTCGCATCGTCGAGCACCATGTCGAGCGAACTTTCGCCGCTCGCGAGCAGGTATTCGGTGCGGGCGCGGTCGGCCTCCGACGCGAAGAGCCGTCTATAGAGCACGCTCGGCCGGTCGATCTGAGGAAGGCCGACGCCCTGCCGCGTGAAACTCATGGCCCGGGGGCCCTCACCCGAGCCGGCGGTGAGTTCGATCGAGGGGATGCGTGTCTGCTGGCCGATCGAGTCGGCGATCATCTGGTCGAGCGACCAGCTGCCCGGGTTCATGCCGCAGAGGAAGTTGCTCCAGGCGTTGTGGCCATTGGGTGCGCGATGGTCGAGCCCGGAGAACACGGTGAAATGGTCGCGCAGGCCGGCGAGCGGGTTGAGCGTGGGGGAGAGTTCGTAGTCGCGGCCCGCCTGCGTGGGGAAGAAGGCATTTTGGTGCCAGCCGAGGTAGGTGCCAACGGCGACGAAATTCCGCGGGCCGTTCGCCGGGGTGACCGGGCTCCCGAAGGCCTCGAGTGCCGGCAGGGCGATCACGGTCGCCCCCGCCCGGAGGAAAACCCTTCGGCTCAATCGAACCGGTGATTGTTGCGCCCGGGAGAGATTCGGCGGCATGCCGCGCACCTCAAGGTGTGATTGATCAGACGATCTCATGAGGATAGTTCAGCTGAGGATAGCCCGGCCAATGACACCTCGGCAAGCGTCGGCCGAGCGGATCACGAGGAGCCACCGGCGGGGCTGGTCTGGCTCGATGCGGCCCTCCCTTGGAGGTGCCGAGAAGCATCCCAGCAGGCCGTGGAGTTGCGTTCTTTGCGACTGTCTATGGTATTTTGTCTTTTTGGGGTGTTGAGCTGGTCCACTTTGATCGTCAGGCTGGAACAGGGGAGACTCGTCGGCAATACCCCGCCCGCCGTGAGAAAAAAGAACTCACACCGTGAAATCCCGGAACGTCCCTCAGGGGAGGCATGATTCACCATGACCGAATTCCCTACCCCCAAGACCGCTTTCAGTCGGCAGAACCCATTTCCAGCGCGCCTTCGTGAAAATCGCCGACTCAACCGCCAGGGTTCGAAAAAAGATACCCGCCACATCGTCATCGAATTAGGCTCCGCGGGTCCGACGTACACCTGTGGCGATTCCCTCGGCGTTTTTCCGCGGAACCCTGATTCTCTGGTCTGTGAATTCATCGAAACGTTGGGCCTTCAGAACGATGCTGCCCTGCACGAAGCGATTGCAACCTCTGGCGTCCTCAACCGGGTGAGGAAAAAGTTTGTGCGCGCTGTGGCGGAAAAAGCTCTGGGCCAGTCCAAGCAGAGATTCCAGGAGATTATTGCCGACGACAAAAAGTTTGATCACTATATTTTCGACCGGGACGTGATTGATGTTCTTCGCGATGCTCCGGGAGTGCATTTTGAGCCCACGGACATTCCCGGCCTCCTGAACACGATTGCTCCTCGACTTTATTCAATCGCATCCTCACCCGACCACCGTCCGGGAGAGGCTCACCTGACTGTTGCCCTCGTCCAGTACGCCTCCCACGGCCGCCAGAAACAGGGGCTCGCCTCGGGTTACCTTGCTCATCTGGCCGACGAGTCGACGGTCGCGGTCTATGTCCAACCCACCCGCCATTTTCATCTTCCGCCGGCGGATCGCGACATGATCATGGTCGGCCCGGGAACTGGCGTCGCCCCGTTTCGAGGCTTTCTCCAGCACCGTGCTGTTCATGGGCACTCGGGGCGCAATTGGCTGTTTTTCGGGGATCAGCACGCGAATACCGACTTCCTTTACGAAGAGGAATTCCTGGCTGCCCGGAAATCCCGACTCCTTCACAAACTCTCCACCGCGTTTTCCCGAGATCAGGCCGAGAAATTGTATGTGCAGCACCGCATGGAAGAAGAGGGTGCTGAACTCTGGCGCTGGCTCGAGGAGGGCGCGTTCTTCTACGTCTGCGGCGACGCAAAGCGAATGGCCAAAGACGTTCACGCATCTTTGGTAACAATCGTGGCCAAGCATGGCGGCAAGACACTTGATCAGGCCGACGAGTGGGTCTCGGAAACCCTCATAAAAAATGAAAAACGCTATCTCAGAGACGTCTACTGAATTCTCTTGAAGACAAGGATAACCACAGCCTGCTAGAAGAAGATGCCGGAGTTGTAGTTGTCTGGGTTGCTTGAGCCACCGGCCCGTCGATGATGCGGTCTGTCATCGCATAGGCGGTGCCCCCCCTGCCCCCACGCCAGTCTCGCGAGCGTGCCAGCAGCGGTCAGACGCGATCTTCCGGCAGCCGGTAGACCCAATAGGCGAGGGGTACAAGTGCCAACTCGGCCAGCGTATAGATCACGAGAATGCGGGACGGGATCCCATCGGCCACGAGGCTGATGAGTCTGCCACTCACCAGTCCTGCCGCGAATATCAACGTAGTCAGCACGGCAGGGTTTCTGTGTTTGTTGCCCAAGGCTGCGAAGAGCCAAAAGAGCGCAAAGCCTATATAGAGGCCCATGATGGCCCGCAGGATATGAGCCATGTTGCAGTCG
>CAISJI010000259.1 GCA_903885565.1 uncultured Planctomycetaceae bacterium | reverse complement strand
CCCGAAAACAGGAGTCCCGTGTGCCGACCACAGTTCGCGGCAAAGAAAATGAAAGCCTTGCTTCCAAACCGGCATGTCATCCCGAGGTGTCGGCACACACGGCCCACGTACGGCGCGGTAGCATGATTGAGGCGGCCTAGCAGGCTGTGGATAAAGTGCCCGCCGCCGGATGCGGCGGTGGTCGACCCAGAAAACCCTCGGCGTTTCCTGCGGTCGGCCGAGTGGAAAAAGATCGAGGATGACTTTTTCCACGGACAGCTAGCACCGCCCACCGGCGGCCGGATGGCCTGCAGCAGATTATGTCGCGAGGAGTGACCAGTGTCGAAATTGCAGATCGCCATTCACGACCATCGTGATGCTCTTGGTCAGGCGGCGGCGCGAATCGCCGCGGAGGCACTTCGCGCCGCATGCGATCGCTCGAAGGCAGCGACGCTCGTGGTCGCCACGGGTTCGTCTCAGTTCGAAGTGCTCGCGGCGCTGCGGGCCGTGCCGTCGATCCCGTGGGACCGCATCACAATCTTCCACCTCGACGAATACGTCGGCCTCGATGCCGGCCATCCGGCGAGCTTTCGTCGCTTCCTGCACGACCGCTTCATCGACCTCTTACCGACCGCCCCGGCGGCGTTTCATGAGCTTCAGGGGACAGCGGTCGATCCGCTGGCGGAATGCGCCCGTCTCGCGGCACTCGTGCCTGCCGCCGCGTTCGACGTCTCACTGATCGGGATCGGTGAAAATGCCCATCTGGCGTTCAACGATCCGCCCGCCGACTTTGCCGGCGAGGAGCCTTACCATGTCGTCACACTCGACGACGACTGCCGCAAGCAGCAGGTCGGCGAAGGCTGGTTCCCGTCGCTCGTTGCGGTGCCGACACAGGCCATCTCGATGTCGGTCCGCCGAATCCTCGCTTCACGGCTGATCGTCTGCTCGGTGCCCGACGCTCGCAAGGCGGAAGCCGTACGGAACTCGGTTGAGGGATCCATCACGAGCGCTGTGCCGGCGTCGATCCTCCAGACCCACCCCAACTGTCATCTCCTGCTCGATCGCGAGTCTGCCAGCCTGCTCAAGCGCCCCGAGTCAGTGGTATCCTAGCAGGCCGGGGATACAGTATCCGCCGCCGGATGCGGCGGTGGTCGGCCCAGAAAACCCTCGGCGTTTTCTGCGGTCGGCCGAGTGGAAGAAGATCAGGGACGACTTTTTCCCCGGACAGCCAGAGAGGTTCGCATGGAACCGTTCGACCTGCAACTCAACGGCTACAAGGGCGTCGACTTCAATGGCGACGATCTCACTGGCGAATCACTTCGGCAAGCCTGCGCGGCAGTCCGCGCCGATGGCGGTGGGCAGATGCTCGCCACTGTCATCACCGATCGTCTCGAACAGATGACAGCCCGCATCCGGCGACTTGTTGAGCTGCGCACGAGCGACCCGCTCGTGCGCGAGGTGTTGGTGGGCATCCATGTGGAGGGCCCGTTCATCAGCCCGCTCCCAGGGTTTGTGGGGGCCCACCCGGCGGAGCACGTCCTGCCGGCGACCGTCGAAGCGGCGGAACAGCTCGTTGACGCGGGAGAAGGTCTCGTACGGGTCGTGACGCTCGCCCCCGAGCAGGATGCCGACTGCCGCACGATCCGCTGGCTCACCGATCAGGGGATCGTCGTTTCCGCCGGACACTGCAATCCGGCGCCGGACGTGCTCGATAGGGCCGTCGACCATGGTCTGACAGCCTTCACGCACCTCGGAAACGGCTGCCCCCTGACTCTCCATCGGCACGACAACATCATCCAGCGCGTGCTGGCGGCCGATCGTCTGCGATGGGTTATGGTGATCGCCGACGGCGTGCATCTGCCGCCGCTGTTGGTCCGCACCATCATTCGCGCGGTGGGCATCGACCGGATGATCGCCGTCAGCGACGCCACTGCCGCCGGCGGTATGGGCGCGGGCCGCTTCACGCTCGCGAGCCGGCCGGTGGTTGTCGATGCCAATGGGGCCGCCTGGGCACCCGACCGGTCCCATCTCGTCGGTTCGACCGCCTCGATGGGCCGCATCCGCGAGGTTCTCGCGACGCACGTGGGGCTCGATGCCGACGAGATTATCCAGGTCACGGCCCGCAATCCGGCCCGGGCGCTCTTCGTGGGCTGAAGCAATCGGCATTGGTGGAGTCCGGCGTTGCCTCCAAGCTGCTCGCAATACGCTCTGATACTCAAGAAAAATCGGCCGCGGTGGGGAGGGGTTCGGGAGAGGTTGCTGTTGGCATGTTTTCGCCGGCAGTGACAAAATCGTGAGCTACAAAGACGGCGGTGGCACAAGGGGACTGTCATGAGCAAAGCGATGAATTGGCCAGAGAAGACCCGAGAACTTCACAATCACCATTTCGATTCCACGATTTGGAACGATCTCAAGTTTCGCGACGACGATATTGTGATTGCCACGTACGCAAAAGCGGGCACGACGTGGATGCAACAGATCGTCGCCCAACTGCTGTTTGACGGCGACCCCGATATCGCCGTTGCCGAGATGTCGCCGTGGGTTGACCTGAGGGTTCCGCCCAAAGAGGTGAAGCTGCCTCTCCTCGAGGCGCAAACGCACCGGCGTTTCATGAAAACGCACCTGCCGGTCGACGCGATCCGGTTCTGCCCACAGGCCAAGTATCTCTACATCGGCCGCGACGGCCGCGACGTTGTCTGGAGCATGTACAACCACCACCTCAACGCGAACCAGACATGGTATGACGCGCTCAACGACACTCCGGGGCGCGTCGGTCCCCCGATTGGGCCGCCGCCGAATGACATCCGGCAATACTGGCGGGAGTGGCTCGATCGCGACGGTTACCCGTTTTGGTCATTCTGGGAAAATATCAGGAGCTGGTGGGCGGTGCGTGATCTCCCCAACGTGAAGTTCATTCACTTCGCCAATCTCAAGCACGACTTGGCCGGGGAGATTCGTGGCATCGCTGAATTTCTCGATATCCCAATCAAAGAAGCATGTTGGGAGGCCATTCTGGAGCACTGTTCGTTTGAGTGGATGAAGAAGAATGCCACGAAAACCGTGCCTCTGGGCGGGGCGTTCTGGGACGCAGGTGCAGAGGTGTTCATCAACAAGGGCGTCAACGGGCGGTGGAGCCAAACGCTGACGCCGGAAGAGGTTGCCGAGTATGAGACCCGGAGTCGCAGCGAACTTGGCGACGAGTGCGCGCATTGGCTCGCGACTGGCGAGGAACGGCTGCCGCCAAGGGCAGGTTTCGCAGTCCGAACTGGATCGGCGTAAAGAGCAGGTTTGCCAAGCCCTCTCACACCCGTCCCAGGCCCTGAACGCGCCGCCAGGCCGAAAGCTGGCCGAGATGCATATTCTCGTGGGCGGCCATGACAAACACAAAGCAGTCGCCGAGCGTGGGCAGAAACCCGCGCACTTCTTCGATCGGCGTGGGATCAGTCCAACGCGACTCTGGAACGCTCGGCAGGGCAGCGGTAATGCTGGCGTGAGCATCTTCGAGGGCTTTGAGCAGGACCGCCTTGGTGGGATAGAGGCTGGCATCGCTTGACGGGGTCGAATTCCAGTCAAACAGGCTGGTCCATTCCGGCGGGCAGACAGGCTTCGCGCCGATCATCGCTCCGAGCATGTCGGCGGTGCATGCCAGATGGCCGAGCACCCATGCCGCGTGGTTCATGTGGGGAGCGGGCTGGAACGCCATCTGGTTGTCGGGGAGGTCGGCAACAAGGCGTTTCGCGTAGCCGAGGTTCAGGTTCCAAGCGTGGAGCAGGGGGGAAAGCATGGGACGGTCCTCCGAGGGTTTTAAGGCTCCCCTATCTTATCCGCCGACCGCTTTTCGCCTCGCCGCCACCGAATTACCCTGATTGCGGCGGGGAGCCACTCCGGGCTCGTTGCCCGCGGTCGGCCTCGGGGGCTGACTTCGTTTCCGAGTGCCAAGAACGGTTTTTTCACAGCCAGTGAGGGCAGGGGTCGATGTCGACGTTGGATACGCTCCGGCTCATCCTGTTCACGCTGGTCTGGACGGCGGTCTGGATCGCTCCGCTGCCTCGTCTCGGCAGGTGGGCAGAACCCAGCGCCGGACTGGTGCCGTTCACGGCGTTTGGAATGCGGGTCTTCGCGGGGTTTTTTGTGGGCGTGCCACCCGAGGATCGAGTTCGTGCGGCGGTGAGCCCAGTGCTGAACTGGATCAACGGCAGGGCAGGGTTTCCACCGTTTGGCTGGGTTCTGGACACCACTGTTGCCGTAGGACTGGTCTGGCTCGCCTCGGCGTTTGATATCCCGCGACAATCCCGGGTCGCCACGGCCTGGATCATGCCTGCGGTAGCGATGCTGTCATGGTGGAGCCTGTGGGTAACCGGGCTGCCGATCGAGCGGTTTCTGGCGGCGAGAGTTCCGGCCCCACTGCTCGGTCTGGCAGCGGGGAGTGCCATCGGAGCGGTCATACGCTGGACGCCGTCACCGCTCGGCATCGGCGTGCGGCACCGGGCGGGGAGCGTGGCGATCCTGACAGTTCCGCTGGTGGTGGTCGCCGGCCTCGCAATCCTGCGACTGGCAAACGACTTGCCTCTTGAACACGCCGCGCAGGCCGAGTCGCTGGCGGCGATCGTCGCGGGCGTGGGGGCAGGCCTGACAGGCTGGTGGCTGGGAGGCTTCGAGCGGCCACGGAGTCGTTGGCTCTTCGCGATGGCAGTCGGGGTGGCAACCGGGGCGGTGGTATCGCTCTCGAGTGAGTTCAGCGGACAGGTAAGCGGATGACGCCTTCTCAGCACGTTCGGCAGCGCGGCGGATCCTCCCTGCGATCCTCCCGCCGGTCGCCTCGTCCAAATGTCCTGCGCATGGCTTGCCGGAAGATCTTCCTTGAGCCGCGAACAGATCGATGGAGCCATGGCGGTGTGCCGGGGATGTTCTGCCCGTCGCTGGGAAGTCAGGCAGATTACGTGCAGTGGTTCGAGGACGCAGGCATGAAGGTCACATTCCAGAGCCTGTGGACGAAACAGGTTGAGCGCCCATGGGAAATCTGCCGGGAACGAGTCGAACGATCACTCTTCCGGTACATCGCCACATGTTTTCGGCGTTAACCATGCGCTGTTTCTCGATCATTTTCAGGCGATTCTGGATGCCTACCGCACCGGAGCCATGGAATACGGATGTTTTGTGGCGGAGAAACCGGCGGCAGTTACGCCCGCCGCACTCCCGCGCTCTCCATCTGCTCCCATGCCTGAGCCAGCGAGCCATTGAGATCGATGCCACGGCAGCCCGACTCAATCACCGTCACGTCATAGCCACGCGCACGACCGTCGAGGGCCGTGTGCAGGATGCAGTAGTCGGTGGCGAGGCCGGCGAGCACGATCTCTTGCGCGTTGCTGCTGCGCAGAATGGCGTCGAGTCCGACTGCGGTGTCGCGGTCGTTCTCGAAGAACGCCGAATACGTATCGAGAGTGCCACGCATGCCCTTGCGGACGAACGCGGCATGGGCAGGGACAACGAGCCCAGAATGCAACGCGGCACCGGGCGTGTCTGCGACACAGTGATCTGGCCAGAGCACCTGCTCACCGGAGGGGAGCATGATGCGGCTGAAAACGGGATGGCCGGGGTGGCTTGAGGCGAACGACAGATGGCCCGGCGGATGCCAGTCTTGAGTCACCACAACGCGCTGGAAGACGCCCATCAGCCGATTGACGACCGGCAGCACCGCCTCGGCATCCGGCACGGCAAGCGATCCACCGGAACAGAAATCATTCTGGATATCGACAACGACAAGAACAGCTGTAATCACGGGCGGTGGCATTCCTCTGCGATGCCTCCCAGCCTACTCCATCAGCCGGGAAATGCCTTCAACCGACAAACCCGCGCGGCTCTCGGGCGGTGATCGCAGGGCAGGGGGTGACCCGATACACGCTGGGCTGGGCCTGCGGCAGGCGTGTTCGCGAGCGCTGGGGTCGGGGAACTCCCGCGTGTGATCGGTTGACTGCGCGTTGCGGGGCCTGAGCAACAGGGGATATTCTGCTGTGGTGGGCCCCACTCCCGGAGCTTTTTTCGGGGAACTGTCAGCTGGGAAAGTTTTGTTGCAATGACCCGCCAGCGCCTGCTCCGAGTCGTCGTGCGTGTCGTCTTCGCGGTCGCGCTTGCTGCGACCCTCACCCCGGCTCCGGCCGAAAGCTTTGACGCTGAGGTCCGCCCACTCGTTGCCCGGTACTGCGCTGAGTGCCATTCCCCCACTGAGAAGGCTGGGGATCTCGACCTCGCCCGGTTTGCGACGGCAGCTGATGTGGCTGCCGATCCTGCCCCTTGGCAACTGGCCGCCGACCAACTCCGCTGCGGTGCGATGCCCCCGGCTGGGGCCCCGCAGCCGACCGCCGAGGAACGCGCCACGCTGCGGGCCGGCATCCGTCGCGAACTGCTCGTGATCGCCGCGAAAACTGCCGGCGACCCGGGGCGGGTGGTGTTGCGCCGGCTCTCGAATGCCGAATACAGGGAGAGCATCCGCGATCTCACCGGCGTGGGATCGCTCGATCCGGGAAAGGAGTTTCCGGTCGATGGCGCCGCCGGGGAAGGCTTCACGAATGTCGGCCAGGCGCTCTTGATGTCGCCGGAGATGGTGGAGAAATATCTTGCTGCCGCCAAAGATGTCGCTGCGCACGCGGTCCTCACCCCCGAGGGGATCCGCTTCAGCCCATCGACCATGCAACGCGACTGGACAGAGGAGGCCCTGGCCGGCATCCGCGAGATCTATGCCCGCAACACGGTTGATTCTGGAGCCACGAGCGTCAACCTCCAAGGCATCGCCTTCGACACAAACGCCGGTGGACGACTGCCGCTGGTGGCCTGTCTGGCGGCATCACTGGCCGAACGGGAGGGCCTTCTCGCCGGCACGATGACGACCCAGGCGGCGGCTGCCAAGCATGGGGTGAGTGCGAAGTATCTGGCGGCGCTTGTCACGGCGCTGACCGATTCTGCTCCCTGCCTGCCGCTTGAAGGGGTGCGGGCCCAGTGGCGCCTGGCTGCTGCGGGGGATGCGCAGCGGCTCGCCGGGCTGATCGAATCCTGGCAAGCCGCCCTCTGGACGTTCAACACAATCGGACACATCGGCAAACGCGACGGCCCCACCGCCTGTCAAACGCCCGTCACACCGCTGGCAGAGCGGCGCGAGATTCGCGTCAAACTCCCTGCCAGCGGCACCGCAGGCATCATTCCAGTCTGGTTTGTGGTCGGGGAGGCGGGGGATGGTGCCGT
>CAISJI010000258.1 GCA_903885565.1 uncultured Planctomycetaceae bacterium | reverse complement strand
GGAAGCTCGGGGTAGATCGGCAAGGCGAGGCATTCCAGCGAACATCGCTCACTCACCGGAAAAGCTCCGGCTTCCAGCCCAAGGCTTGCCACGGCGGGCTGCTGGTGCGCAGGCACTGGATAGTAGATCTCCGTGCCGATTCCTGCTCCCGAGAGCCCGTCCCGCACACGCTGGCGATCGGCCAACCGGATAACAAACTGATTATAGACATGCCGCCGATCTGTCGGCTCATGAGGAAGGCTCAGCAAACCGTTCTGCTCTCCGGCATGCTGCCCCAACAGTTCCACATACCGTGCCGCATTGGCCCGTCGCAGGTCGCTCCAAGCGCTGACATGGCGGAGCTTCACGCCCACGATCGCCGCCTGCAGAGTGTCGAGGCGAAAATTTCCTCCCACGATCTGATGGTGATATTTTGGACGGGCCCCTTGCACGCGGAGGATCCGCAAACGATCGGCTTTCGCTGCGTCGTTGGTGACGATCATCCCGCCGTCCCCTGCACCGCCAAGATTCTTCGAAGGAAAAAAACTGTAGCAGCCGTAGTCGCCGATTGAGCCGGCAGGGCGGCCACGATGCGTGGCGCCGAACGCCTGTGCTGCATCCTCAATCACCACCATTCCATGCTGCCGCGCACAATCCATGATTGGGTCCATGTTGGCACAGAGGCCAAACAGATGCACCGGCATGATGGCCCGGGTTCGCTCATTGACAGCCTCCGCGAGCCGGGAAGAGTCGAGGTTGAATGTCGTTGGGCAGATGTCGACGAAGCGTGGCGTTGCTCCCACCCGAAGAATCGCCGACACGGTGGCAAAGAAGGTGAATGGAGATGTGATGACCTCATCACCGGGGCCGATCCCCTCTGCCATAAGACACATCAGCAGGGCGTCTGAACCTGAGGAAACCCCGACGGCGTGCCGGCAGCCACAGGCGACGGCGATACGCGCTTCCAGATCGGCGACGGCGGGTCCCAGGATGAACTGCTGCGAGGCGAGCACCTCGTGCACAGCGTGGAGGATCTCGCCCTGAATCGACCGATACTGCGCCTCGAGATCGAGCAGGGGAATTTTCATCGAGGGCTCCGTCAGCCGGATGAGCCGGCCCGCACCACGGTGTCGTTTTCGAGACAGTAGGCCGCGCCTGTCTGCGGGCAAGTGGCTCTTCCGGCGTGAAACCTGAGCCGCTCTCCCGCCTCGCTCATCCATCCGATCCGCCGCGCCGGCACTCCGGCGACGAGAGCGTAATCGGGCACGTCACGGGTCACTGTGGCGCCGGCCGCCACAAATGCAAAACGGCCCACGGTCGTCCCACACAGAAGAGTGGCATTGGCTCCAATCGTGGCCCCCTCCCGCACCACCGTCGAGTCGTAGACGCCGTGCCGCGGGTAGGCGGAACGGGGATTGCGCACGTTGGTGAACACCACGCTTGGCCCGCAGAACACGAGATTTTCGAGGACGACCCCCTCGTAGACCGAGACATTATTCTGAATCTTCACATCGTCGCCAATCCGCACCCTGTTCGCCACAAACACGTTTTGGCCGAGCGTGCAGCGTGCCCCGATCATCGCCCCGGGGCAGACATGCGAAAAATGCCAGACCCGTGTTCCGGCCCCGATGGAGGCGCCGGGATCGATGATCGCAGTGGGGTGGATGAGGGATTCCATCTGTTTGTTCATCCGATGAGCCCGGCCACAAGCGGGTGGTGATGGCTCGGTGAGGTTGTGAGTGGTGCGCTGCGGATGGCATGCACCAATTCAATCGCCGCACGGCTGTCCTCCAGACCGAAGCCGCCACCGCCGAGCACGTCGCGGTAAACCTCTGTGTGCAGGTCGGTAAAGCCGTCGCTGAGATCGAGGCCCCGGCCATCGATATCGACCGAGCGGTGGGCAAAGCCCCCCCGGCTCCGCACTTCCGGCGGGAGATCGTCCACATCGATCGAGAGAAACCAGCGCACGGTGGCCGATTGAAGTTCGAGCAAGCCTGCCATACGGGATGGCCCGGTGGCATGCAGCTCAAACCGCTGAACGGGACCGTAGAGCCACATCAGCACATCGAAGAAATGAATCCCGATGTTCATCGCCAGCCCGCCCGACTTCTCTTCGGAGCCTTTCCACGATTGGTGATACCACTTCCCGCGCCGGGTGATGTAGGTGAGCACGATGTCGCGCGTGCCCGGCCCGCCCGCAGCCAGTTCGGCCTTGAGCCGCTGCACAACCGGATGGAGACGTAGCTGCAGGACGGTGAAGATGCGGCGCTGGTACTCCCTTTCGAGTTCGGCGAGTTGATCGAGATTCCAGGGGTTGATCACCAGAGGCTTTTCGCAGATCGCATCGGCACCGACTCGCAGCGCCAGCCGAACGTGTGCGTCATGGAGGTAATTCGGCGAGCAGATCGAGAGGCAATCGATCGGACTCTCCGTCTGGCTGCGCCGGCGTTTCTCCAGATACCGGTCAAACCGTTCGAATTCGGTGAAGAACTCCGCCTCCGGGAAATAGCGATCGAGCACTCCGACAGAATCGCGTGGATCGACCGCCGCTGCCAGCCGACCACCGACATCCCGAATCGCCCGCATGTGCCGCTCGGCGACAAAGCCGGCGGCCCCGACAAGCGCAAAGGTTTTCAGTGGTTTTCGGGGAGGTGTGTTCATGGTGTGGGTCGGCAGCGATCAGGCCCGGTAGTAGCGGTGCGGCCGATTTCGGGCAAAGTTGCGGCAATCGACCAGCGGCACGCCGAGAGCGGCAAAATCAAAGTCGGCATACATCTGATGGGCGGTGCAGAGTACGAAGAGGTCGTGGTCGGGACCGATCGGCATCCCTTTTCGCCCCTGCACCGAATGGTGGGTGCGGCCGGGGCGGATCACGGGAATGTGGGGATCATTGTAGGCCACGACGGCGCCTTTCTCCTCGAGCAGGCGCATGATTTCGTAGGTGGGGGATTCGCGATCGTCGTCCACGTTGGGCTTGTAGGCGAGGCCCAACAGCAGGATCCGCGCTCCCCGCACCGCCCGACCGGAATCGTTGAGCGCGTCGCTGATCGTGGCCACCACGTGCCCGGGCATCGCGGTATTGATCTCGCCGGCCAGTTCGATGAGCCTCGTCCGCTGGCCGAATTCCAATGCCTTCCAGGAGAGATAGAAGGGGTCGATCGGGATGCAGTGGCCGCCCAGACCAGGGCCGGGATGGAAGGGCATGAAACCGAAGGGCTTGGTCGACGCAGCCGCAATCACCTCCCAGATGTCGATCCCCATCGCGGCATAGACGAGCTTGAGTTCGTTCACCAGGGCGATGTTGACCGCGCGAAAGATGTTCTCCAGCAGTTTGGCGGCCTCGGCCGTCTGGCAG
>CAISJI010000257.1 GCA_903885565.1 uncultured Planctomycetaceae bacterium | reverse complement strand
CTCTATGCTGTGCGCGAGATCACCAACCGCACGATTCCCGAGGATTTTCGCAACGAGCGCATCCACCGTGCGTGGCGGCTGGTACATTCAGGCGGAGCATGAGTCACGCTGGGCCTGTGCCGCTCCCGCCGACAGTGGCCTTCGGCCGCGCCAGATTGACGGCCTGAAAACGCAGGGCGTACATTCTTTCTCATGCACGGTAATCCCAAGGCGAACTGGTGGTGGACGACAGCCCTCGTGGTGGCTTGTCTGGCGACGGCTTGCCGCCCGGCCGATCCCACCCTGGTGAAGATCGTTTCCAGTCTGCCCCGCACCGGGAGCGCCAAGCAGCAGTCCGACACGATCGTGCGTGGCATCCGGATGGCCATCGATGAGGCTCAGGGGCGGGTGGGGCCGTTTCGGATTGAGTATCTCGATCTGGATGACTCCACCGCCGCCGCCGGTCAGTGGACCAGCGAAGCGGAGGCGGCCAACGCCCGCCGGGCCCTGCAGGATCCCGATGTGTGTGCCTACCTCGGCACGTTCAATTCCGGCGCCGCCAAGGTTTCGATGCCGATTCTGAATCTCGGCGATCTGCTCATGGTGTCGCCGGCGAACACGGCGGTGGGGCTGACAAAACCTGGCTTGGGGGCTCCCGGGGAGCCAGAGGTCTACCGGCCGACTGGCCGGATCAACTACATGCGGGTGGTGCCCGCCGATGACCTGCAGGGGCCAATGGCGGCCGATTGGGCCCAGCGGCGGGGAGTGAAGCGGGTCTATATTCTGGATGACAACGAGGTTTATGGAAAAGGGATCGCCGATCTCTTCGATGAGCGGTGCCACGAACTGGGGATCGAGGTGCTGGGCCACGACTCGATCGATTCCAAGGCTCAGGAATTCAAGTCGCTGATGGCCAGCGTCAAGGCGGCCCGCCCCGATCTGGTTTATTTTGGCGGCACCACGCAGAGCAAAGGGGGGCAGCTCGCCAAGGATATGGCCAGCGCCGGCATCGGGGCGATGCTGATGGTGCCCGATGGCTGTCGCGAGCAGGTGTTTATCGATTCTGCCGGCGCGGCCAACCTGGAGGGGCGCTGCTTTGTGACCTTCGGCGGGCTGCCGCCGGAAAAGCTCACCGGCAAGGGAAGCGAGTTTGTGGAGCGGTATCGAGCCAAGTTTGGCGAAATCCCCGAGGCCTACGCGGTGTATGGCTACGAAGCAGCCTGCGTGGCACTGCGGGCCATCCGCGAGGCGGGAACCAAAGACCGCGCCGCGATCACAGCAGCGGCCCTGGCCATTCGCGATTTCGATGGCGCTCTGGGACGCTGGGGCTTTGATGCCAATGGCGATACCACCATGCAGACGCTCACTGTGAGCGTGGTCAAGGACGGAAAGTTTGTGTTGGAGGAGATCCTCAACCTCTCCGACGTCCCTGAGGGCACGGCCCCGGCGGGCCCGGCTCCGGCGGTCGTCCCCTGAGCGATCCACCCATCCAGAGAGCGAAAAACCCGCGGTCAATGATCCTGCCCCGCTTCCGCTAGGAGGTCCTCAAGCCGGTGTCTGTCCAGTTTTTCCTGCAACAGTGTCTGATCGGACTCACCAACGGCGCGCTTATCGCGCTGGTGGCGCTGGGCTACACCATGGTCTATGGGATCATCGGTCTGATCAACTTTGCCCACGGTGATCTGATCATGCTGGGGGCCTGTCTGGCCCTGACGCTCGTGGGGGCATTGGGCCTGGCGGCTGCCGGACCGGCGGCGACATGGATGGGGATCATTCTGCTGGTTGTGCTGTGCGGACTGTTTTGTGGCGGCCTCAACGTGGCGGTCGATCGGCTGGTCTATAAGCCGCTGCGGACCGCCCCCAAGCTCGCTCCGCTGGTGTCGGCCATCGGGGTGTCGTTCATCTTCATGAATGTGGGGCTGTTCTGGCTGGGCCCTTCCGACCGCTCGTTTCCCGAACTGCTCCCTTCAACCAATCTCCTCGGAGGAGAGGGCCTGCAGGTCACCTGGAAAGATCTGCTGGTGCTGTTGGTGGTGGCGCCGTTGATGGTGGGACTCACGCTGCTGGTGCGCACCACCCGGCTGGGCCGGGCGATGCGGGCGGTGTGCCAGGATCCGACCGCCGCGGCGCTGGTGGGGATCGATGTCGATCGCGTGATCGCCGCCACCTTCTTCATCGGGGGGTTTCTCGGCGGCGCGGCGAGCGTGATCTACGGGCTCTACATCAACACCATCGGCTTTCAGATGGGATTTCAAAATGGGCTCTATGCCTTCACGGCCGCCGTGCTCGGCGGCATCGGCAGCATTCCGGGAGCCGTTCTGGGGGGCGTGGTGATTGGATTGGTGCGGGCGCTGTCGAGCGCCTATGTCAGTGAGCGATGGACCGGTGGAATCGTGTTCGCGATCCTGATTGTCATCCTCGTGTTCCGTCCGGAAGGTTTGCTCGGCAAACGGGTCAAGGAAAAGGTGTAGGTCACGTGTCGCAGCCAGTGCCAGGATTTGTGCCATCAACCGCCCCCCCGGGCAGACCGGAGGGGCAGCGGAAGCTCCTCGCGCGGTGCTGGAAATTTCTGGCCCAGCGCTGGGAATGGTCGGCCCTGACGATTCTGGCGGTGGCGCCGCTGGTGGTGCCGGCCTTGGGTGGGGCGCTTGGGGGGCAGGTGACGACCCTGTTCATCTACTGCATTTTGGCGCTGGGCCTCAATGTGATGGTGGGCTACACGGGGCTGGTCCATCTGGGCATTGCCGCGTTCTTTGGCATCGGTGCCTATGTGATGGCGATTCTCACGGTGCCGATGTTCCCCTTTCAGATCGGGTTTTTGGCGGCGGCGGTCATCAGTGTGCTGGTGACCGCTGGCGTGGGACTGGCGCTGGGGGCCCCCACGCTGCGCCTGCGCGGCGATTATCTGGCGATCGTCACGCTCGGGTTTGGCGAGGTGGCCAAGGTGACGCTCCGCAATCTGGAACAGATCACCGGTGGCATGAAGGGGCTCAATCCTGTGCCACCGCCCGGGGCGGGGGTGACGGTGGGGGGCATCAATCTCGGGCAGGCCTTTGCCATCGATCCGCGCTGGTTCTACTATCTGACACTGCTCCTGTTGGCCGGGGTGGTGGTGGCGATGCGGCGGCTGGAGGATTCGCGGCTGGGGCGGGCCTGGATGGCCGTGCGCGAGGATGAACTGGCAGCCTCGGCGATGGGCATCTCCGCCACCCGCGTCAAGCTCTCGGCCTTCGCGATGTCGTCGGCGGTGGCGGGGCTGGCCGGATGTCTTTATGCCGCGAGCCTCTCCACGACGGCCGATCCCAATGCCTACGACTTCAACCGCTCCATCATGGTGCTCTGTGCGGTGATTCTCGGGGGGCTCGGGAGCATTCCCGGCACGCTCCTGGGGGTGGCGCTGCTGGTGGGATTCGACACCGTGCTGGCGCCATGGGCCGATTCCTGGATTCAGCAGATGAACATCAATCCCACCGGCTCCAGCCTCCTGTCGTTTAGCGGATGGCGCCTGGCCATCTTTGGACTGGCGCTGGTGCTGGTGATGCGGTATCGGCCCGAAGGGCTGGTGCCCTCGCGCCGGATTGCCGCCGAGCTCCACTCCGCGGAGGGGCAGGCATGAAACCGAATCCCTTTGCCGGAGCGGCCGGTTCGCCGCTGCTCGATGTCGATCGCGTGACGGTCCGCTTCGGCGGTCTCGTGGCGGTGTCGGAACTCGATCTGGATGTTCCGCAGGGAAGTATCGTGTCGGTGATCGGCCCCAACGGCGCCGGAAAAACCACTGCCTTCAACTGCATCAGCGGGATCTACCCTCCTTCGGCCGGTTCTGTGCGATTCAAGGGGCGTCGTTTGGAGCGGTCTTTTTCGGCCGCCACGTTTGCCCGGGCGATGGGAGTGGGGCTGCTCACGGGGCTGCTGTTCGCCGCGGCGGCGGTCGACGTCGACCGGCTGTGGATGGCAGTGGTGAAGCGGGGCATGATCACCGGCGAGCCCTTCACCGCCGCGGGGGCCATGGACCGGCTGCGCGGCTATTTTCGCGCCGAACTGGCAATCGACCAGATGGCGGGCAAATGGCGGGTGGTGAGTGCCGACGGTGCCGAGGTGCTCGCCATCAAGCGCGATCTGACAGAGGCCCGCAGAGTGCGTGATGCGCTGCAGGCAGCCGTGACTGCCCGCCGCATCGGCCCGGGAACCGTGCCCGATTCCACCGATCTGGCGACCACGCCTGAGCCCGCCGCATCGGCGCCTGAGTTGCCGAAGCTGAAGGAGGAACTGCTCGACCGCTTGGCCGCCGGCAAACGCAACGTGCGCTGGCGCGGCTGGGCCGGCCTGCTGGCCGGGTGGCTGCTGGGAACGGCAGGCACGATCGCCGTGTGGCAGCGGGGCCGGAGATCTCCGCATGTGGTGGCACGAGCAGGCATTTCACGCACGTTTCAGAACGTGCGGCTCTTTCACAACATGAGCGTGCTGGAGAATGTTTTGGTGGGGCTCGATCGCACCATCCCCGGCGGCGTGCTCGCGATGCTCCTGCGCACGCCGGCCAATCGGCGCGGGGAGGATGTGGCACGGGGCAGGGCGCTTGAGGAGTTGGAGTTTGTCGGGCTGACGGGGGATGCCGGTCGCATAGCCGGACAGCTGCCCTATGGGGATCAGCGCCGGCTGGAGATTGCCCGCGCCTTGGCCACCGGCGCCGAACTGCTGCTCCTCGACGAGCCTGCCGCCGGCATGAACCCCAGCGAGACGGTGCAGTTAACGGGGCTCATCGAGCGGATCCGCAATCGGGGTGTGACAGTGCTGCTCATCGAGCATCACATGAACGTTGTGATGCGGATCAGCGACCGGGTGGCCGTTCTCGATCATGGCATCAAGATCGCCGAGGGCACGCCCGCCGAGATCAAGCGGGATGAGAAGGTGATTGAGGCCTATTTGGGCAGTGAGGGGTGATCATGCCGATGTTGAGCGTGCGGGAATTGGAAGCGGGCTATGGGCCGATTCGCGCGCTCGATGGGGTGTCGTTGGAGGTCGATGAGGGGGAGCTAGTGGCGATCATCGGCGCCAATGGTGCCGGTAAAACAACGCTGCTGATGGCGATCTCGGGAGTGGTGCCGGTGCGGAGCGGCACGGTGGAGTTTCGCGGCCAGTCGATCACCGGCCTGCCCACCCACGAGATCGTCCGCTTGGGCATCGGCCATGCCCCGGAGGGGAGGCGGATCTTTCCGCGCTTATCGGTGCGGGAAAATCTGCAGCTCGGCGGCTTCACGCAGCCCGATCGGGCGCAACTGCAGCGCGACATCGACGAAGCCTGCGGCCTGTTTCCTGTATTGGGCGACCGGATGGCGCAGATGGGGGGAACGCTCTCCGGCGGTGAACAGCAGATGCTGGCTCTGGCACGGGCGCTCGTCGGCCGGCCCAAGCTCCTGCTGCTCGACGAACCTTCCCTCGGGCTGGCGCCGCTGATTGTGGCCCGGATTTTTGAGGTGATTGCAGCACTTGCTGCCCGGGGGATCGCCGTGGTGCTGGTGGAACAAAACGCCCGCGCCGCCCTCAAGCTCGCCGATCGGGGCTATGTTCTGGAGACGGGCCGCATCACGCTCAGCGGCACCGGAGCACAACTGGCCAATGATCGCCGCGTGCGCGAGGCCTACCTCGGCGAGGGCTGAGGCTGGCACGGGTTGAGGCTCACAGGGGCTGACTTCCGTGGTGCCCTCGGCTGCGGGACGGCACTGGTTTCGTCACTTGACCGCAACTGCTCGGTGCGGACGAAAAGTTCGCCGATCCCTCCGCCTCCGTCTTCCTGTTTGGCAGGTTGTCGAGTCAGTGATCTGAAGTGCGCTGCGGCAGAAGTCGACTTCTGCGATCAGGCCGGGCGGCCGGCGACCATGTCGAGGATGGCAGTTCCGAAGTCAGCCAGACGCTTCTCGCCGATTCCCTTCACTCGCAACAGGGCTGCCGGGGAGGTCGGTTTTTCCCGGGCTATGGCCCGCAGGGCTTTGTCGTCGAGGATCGTCCACGCCGGTTTGCCGCGGCCCTCGGCCACCCTTCGCCGCCAGGTCCGCAGCCGTT
>CAISJI010000256.1 GCA_903885565.1 uncultured Planctomycetaceae bacterium | reverse complement strand
TGCCTCCGGATCGCGGTCGATGGCGATCACAAGCCCCTGCGGCCCCACCGCCTCGGCGAGCAGACGGGTGTGGCCGCCGCCGCCGAGCGTGCCGTCGACCACGCGCATGCCGGGCTTCACGCCGAGGAACGACATCACCTCAGCAGGGAGAACGCTCGTGTGGCAGCTGGCTGGGGTGGCAGGCAGGTCGGGCAGATCTGTCATGGCGGGCAGGATTTTGGGCAGCGGTGGGGGATTCGGGTTCACGGAATCCAATGGTTGTAGCACAGCCGGCGTTCCCGACCGTGTGGGCGGGGAGTCATCGGCAGGGGGCAGCACAATGACCGGGGCACGACGGGGCTGGGGTGCGTTTTTTCAGGGAACACCAGGGAAGCGAGGAGCGTTCCGCAGAGTGGGCCAGAAGGCTTGATCCCTGTGGTCTGTGAGCCCCGCGCAGCAGGTTTTCGTAAGTGTCCTCTTGCTTTGCAGCCGCCGCTGTCGTTCTACGACGTTCTCAAGGGATCTTTTTTGGCGTCCACTTGCGCAGCGGGGCTACTGTTGCGAAGAGGTTTTGTTCACCCCCGGAGGTGTCTGCTGCGGAAGGCTGAGAAAACGCAGCGTGGCTCATGCTCGGCCGCCGCGTGAGTCGGGCGTGGGAGTGAAGTTGCTTCAAAAGCGCAGGGATGACTTTGCCACCGACAGCACGGACCGCTCGCAGGATGCGGTTTCCGAAGTGATGCATCGCCGAGGGCGATGCGGGTCGACTGTCATTTTTTCCGGTTCATCCCCACGCGGCGTCGTGGGCATCCTGACGGGTTTGATTGGCATCAGTGGTCGGAGTTGCAGGTGGTGATTGTGCATCACTTCCGCAGACTCGCAGCCTGCCTGATGCCCGGTCGCCAGCGGGAGTTCACGCGCCGCCCTTTTTAGGAGAACTCCCGTGAGCATTCAGCCTTCCTTCTGGACTGGTATCCGCACCGTTCTTGCCCGCACATCGGCACCACGCCGGCGGGGCAAAGAGCGTCGGGATTTCTCCCCTCGGCTTGCTGGCCGAAACGACGCCAGCGGGCGTGCGGGCCGGGGCGTCGTGATGCGTGGCGAAATGTTGGAAGCGCGCAGCATGCTGACCGTGTCTGCGTCGCTCGTTGGCACCGATCTGACCATCGCGCTCGGTGCGGCGGATGACGTGGTTACGGTCACTACAGGCGGAGGCAATTACACGGTTGTTGGAACAGGTTTTGCCAGCACTCCGTTCGCCGTGGCCTCGGTGGCAAGTGTGTCCGTCGCCGGTAACGCGGGCGCGAACCAGCAGTTTTTTCTGGCGGGTGCAACGTCGTTTGACGCCAGTCTGGGCGTCGACCCAAGCGTTGAGTCCAGCGCTCTCAGCGCGCCGGTGGGGACGGTTGTCGCCAGTCCGGCTGTCAGCATCGGCTCGGCGGCGATCGCGCTTCCTGCGAGCGTCACGACCAGCGGGGCGCAGACCTACGCAGGTGCCGTGACGCTGAGTGCCGACACGACGCTGGCCGGCACGACGATCACCAATGGATCGACGATTTCTGGTGGCGGCAATGCGTTGACGGTCATCACGGTAAACGCTGTGGTGAATGGAGGGATCAGTGGAGTGACCAACTACGCCGTCAGCGGCACAACGAGTCTCGGGGCGAATGTCACGACGAGCGGAACGCAGACCTACAGTGGGGCGGTGACGCTGATCACCGGCGCAACGCTGACGGGCACGATTCCGAGTTTTGGCGCCGGAGTGGCCGGCGGTGGCCATAATCTGACGCTCAACTTCAGCGGTACGACACCGATTGACGGGGCGTTTACCGGCATCAGAGATCTTTCCAGCAGTGGTGTGACAACGCTTTCGGGAATCGTTGCGACCAGCGGCACGCAGACCTACAGCGGCGCGGTCACCCTTCTGGCCGGGACTACGCTCGCGGGCACGACGGTCACGAATGGATCAACGCTCTCCGGCGGCGGCAATGCGCTGACGGTTTCTGGCAACGCTGTGATCAGTGGTGCGGTGAGCGGAGTCACAAACTACTCAGTCGTCGGCACAACGAGCCTCGGGGCTTCTGTCACAACCGCCGGATCGCAGTTCTACTCGGGCGTCGTGACGCTCACCGCGGACGCAACGCTTGCCGGAACGACTCCGACGTTTGGCGGCGGCGTGGCTGGTGGCGGCCACGATCTGGCACTGAATTTCTCCGGTCGGACAGTGGTCGATGGCACGTTTGCCGGCATCCGGGATCTTGCCAGCGGCGGTGGCGGTGAGACGATGCTCTCCGGAGTGATCACGACCACAGGAACGCAGACCTACAGTGACGCGGTCATGCTCCTGGATGCCACGACTCTGGTGGGCACGACTCCAACGTTCGGCGGCGGTGTGGTTGGGAGCGGCCACGATCTGGTGCTCACCTTCAGCGGTACGACGGCGATCGACGGGACGTTCGCCGACATCAAGAATCTCTCCAGCGGCGGCAGCGGCACGACGACGCTCTCCGGAGCGATCACGACCACCGGCGCGCAGACGTACAGCGGCGCCGTAATACTTCTCTCCGATACGACGCTGAATGGCACCGCTCCGACGTTTGGCGGCGGTGTTTCTGGCGGTGGGCACGACCTCGCGCTCACCTTCAGCGGCCCGACGGCGATCGACGCGACGTTTACCGGCATCCGGAATCTTTCCAGCAACGGGGGTGGGGTCACGACGCTCTCCGGTGTGATCGCAACCACTGGCACGCAGATCTATTCTGACGCTGTGACGCTGCTGGCCGAAGCCACGTTGGTGGCCACAACAGTCACCAATGGGGACACCCTCTCCGGTGGTGGCAACGCCCTGACGATCACGGGGGATACGGTTGTCAATGGCGCGATCAGCGGGGTCTCAAACTATGTCGTCGTCGGCACGGCGAGTCTTGGAGCAAATGTCACGACCGGCGGCGTTCAATTCTACGCGGGGGCGGTGACGCTCACGGCAGACGCGACTCTCGTCGGCATCTCGCCTTCCTTTGGTAGCAGCGTTACCGGCGGTGGCCACGATCTGACGCTCACCTTCAGCGGCCTGACCGCGATCAACGGGGCGTTCACTGGTATCCGGAATCTTTCCAGCAATGGCGGCGGCACGACGACACTTGCCGGAGCGATCACGACCACCGGCTCACAGGCCTATGCCGACACCGTGACGCTGCTGGCCGACACGACGCTGTCCGGCACGGATCCGACATTTGGCGGCGGTGTGGCCGGCAGTGGCCGCGATCTGGCGCTGAACTTCAGCGGAACGACGGCGATTGACGGGAGCTTCACCACCATCAGGAATCTCTCCAGCGGCGGCGGGGGCCAGACGACACTCTCCGGCTTGATAACAACCAGCGGCGCGCAGTCCTTTGCCGACACCGTGACACTCGCCGCCGATGCGAGCCTTGCCAGTCAGGGAGTTCCGGGCATCGATTTCCTGAGCGAGGTTGATGGCGGTCACAATTTGGTGCTCACTGCCGTTGGTGGTCATGCCAATTTCGCTCGGGGGGTGGGTTCGGTCAGTCCGCTGGCTTCGCTGCGGCTGGAATCGGCCGACAGCGTCACAGCCTCAGGGGCGCTGTTTCTGGATGGTTCGCTCCCGGGCGCCAGCGTGCACGGACTGGTGATTGTCTCGGGGGTTAACAATATCACGATGCGGACAAGTGGCAGCACGATTTCCAACTACTCGGGTTATGGAGTTGTGCTCAGCCCGACGCAGGGGACGACTCTTTCGGGGTTCATTCTCAGCAACAACGTCACGGGTGGCCTGTATGCGACTGGCGTCCAGACCGGCACCTCGGTCTCCGGCAACATTCTCACGAACAACCCCATCGGGATGTTCCTCTATGAAGCCCAGGGATTTGCCGCTTCCGGCAACCTGATTCAGGACAGCACACTGTTTGGAGTGTATGCCAGTGGGAACAGCAGTGGTTCGAGTCTTACCGGCAACGTGCTCAGCGGTGCCAGCGGCTACGGCATCCTCCTGAGTGATGCCACGGGGATATCGGTGGGCGGAGTGGGGGTTGCCGGCAACACGATCAGCGGTGCTGCCAACGGGCTGCTCGCATCGGGGACGCTCTCCGCCACGAGCGTTCTCGGCAACACGATTCGGGATGCGGTGACCGGACTTTATCTGAGCAACGCTCAGAGCCTGTCTGTGAGCGGCAACCAGATCCAGAACAGCTCGATAACAGGTATCTATGCGACCGGTGCAGGGGCGGCAACAACCCTGACTGGAAACCTGGTCAACGGGGCAGCCAGCAGCGGTATCTTCCTCAGCAATGTCACGGGGATGGTGGTGGGCGGGGCAGGGCTGGACGGGAACACCGTCAGCAACGCTGCCAACGGCCTGATCGCCACTGGCACGCTTACCGGCACGAGCCTGGTGGGCAACACGATCCAGAATGGGGCGACAGGTCTGTATCTCCTCGCGGCTCAGGGGCTGTTGGCCACCGGCAACCGGATCAACAACAACGCGACCGGCCTGTACGCGACCGGCGTGTTGAGCGACACATCGCTCGACGGCAACACGTTCTCTTCCAATGCCAGTGCGGTGGTGCTCCTAGACGCCAAGGCGCTCGCCTTCGGCACGACCGTTGGCAACCAGATCCAAGGCAGCTCCTCCACAGGGCTGTATGCTGCGGGCGACAGCGCCGGCACCGTGGTGAAGAACAACACGATTTTAGGGGGCGCCTATGGAATCGTGCTTTCCGGGGCGAAGAATCTCGTTGTGAGGCCTGCCAACAAGGTGGTCTCCAACACGGTCTTCGGCCTCTATGCCACGGGCGATTCGACCGGCACGATCGTGCAGGAGAATCAGATCTCGGGGAACGGGATCAACATTGAGACCTCCACCGCTACCGGCGGCTCATTCCAGTCGGTGTGATCAGAGGTGTGTCTGTCTTCGGCGTGGGAGGCTACGATGGCCCCCATGGCCGAAGCGGACGACTACGACTACGAACTCCCCCGCGACCGGATCGCTCAGGAAGCGCTCGCCGATCGCTCTGCCGCCCGGCTGCTGGCCGTGCGCCGCAGCGACGGCACCCTCGCCCACCGGCAGGTCTGCGACCTCCCCAGCCTGCTGCGCCCCGGCGATCTGCTGGTTGTCAACGACACGCGCGTCGTGCCGGCCCGCCTCGTTGGCCGGCGGAAAACGACCGGCGGCCGCTGGGAAGGGCTCTTCCTGAACACCGATCCCGATTCCGGTGCCTGGCAGATCCTGGCGCACACCCGCGGCCGGCCCGCCCTCGCCGAACGCATCGTGCTGGTCGATCGGGCTGGAAGCG
>CAISJI010000255.1 GCA_903885565.1 uncultured Planctomycetaceae bacterium | reverse complement strand
CCACGAACCGCGAGACTTCGCCCGTATCATCGCTCGGTAGGTTCCTGCCGATGTTTCATCAGCGGCTCGGCGTGGCTGCCCACGGGACTGATCCCACACCAAATCCAGATTCGGTTTGGTTCGGCGAACGATGGCCTTCAGCAGCTCGCAGCCAACCGACTATCCATGCCGCTGGACGCCGTCGCGAGTCTGCTGCAAGGCTTGGTTCGCCGCCTTTGGGTGCCATACGGGGCGGCCCTCTTGAGCCTGCCGCTGCCGGGCATCCTTAGAAATCCGATGGATATCGCCTTCGAATCGCCTGGCGATCTCGCGTCGCACCTCGTGAAGCTCTTCGATAATCGGATCAATTCGCTGAAGCATCGCCGTACTCCTCAAGCATGTCCTTTGGTGTGCATATCACAGGAAACGGAAGAGCGAAATCATCCAGGGTGCGAAATACGCGAGGCAGGATCATGGGATTCGCTATGTGCGAGCAGTTCCACGTCAGTAGGTAGTCTACGCGGCTCACTGCGGCGGAGGCAATGTGGAGGGCATCAACAAGCGCATCCTTCGGTAGTATCGCCCGGCTCATGATTTGATCAGCCAAAGCATCGACCTCGTCACTGAGCGGCACAAGCGGAACACCAGCCAGATAGCCAAGCCGCTCTTGAGCGCGGTCCGCTTGGCCGATGCGAGCCTCATCAACGACATACTGCGACGTCACGAGCTCGTACCGATGGCGGTAGATGTTCCACCATCTCCGGGTCAGCAACTGCCGCTCCACCGACTCGGGTGAAGCCGAGAGGTTCTCCCGAAGGAAGCTGACAACAGACGTTTCGATGTAGACGGTTTGCACAGGGCACGCGAGCGCTGGGGTGGCGGCAATAGTTTTTCGCGATCGATCGGCTGCCTAGTCCAGTTCGTTTTTACCAATATTGAAATGGGCTACATACACCAGCGTTTTCCCGTCCGCCGACCAACACTGGTCGCGGTTGTTTGTGGGAGTCTGGCCCGCTACAGGGCTGGGGATCGAATTCCTGGTCGGGTCAAACTCGAACAGCTGGGAACGACCAAGCGCTGTGGAAAAGGCCGTAAACACGACGCGTTTCCCGGAGGGATGCCAGGCGACGTCTTTATTGGTGTTGCCACCGACGTTAAAAATGCGAAGGCCGCCACCGACACGACCGGTGCCCTTCTCTGGTTCGGGGAAGGGCTGCAGCGGCTGCACCACCATCGCAGTTTGGCCGTTGGCCAACTCGACAACCCCACACATCGAAAGGTTGTCGGGGCTCCACGCCATGTTCCAGCCCCAGTAGGGCTGGATGTCTCTGAGAGTTGAGTCCTGCTTGTATACCTGGCCTGTGGCCACGTTCTTGACGATGAGCGAGCCGCCGCGCGAGTATGCCCAGGAGGTTCCATCCGGCGACCACTGGATGCCCCAGCCCTCCTTGTCGATGAGTTTCCGCTTTTTCGTGGCGAGGTCGAGAACATAGACTCCCCGCGGCGCGTAGCTCGAGAACGCCAGTCGCTTGCCGTCGGCAGACCAACTCGGCATGGCGCCGCCACCCAAGCATTCCAGATCGGTGCCGTCAGCCTTCACCATGAGCAGTTCGGTTCCCTCGAGGCCCGTTCCGGGCCGGCTCCCGTCGAAGGCGATCAGATCGCCGGCGGGGGAGACGGCGGGCGAGCCGATGCTGGGATGAGATGGAACGTCGCACAGCGGTCTGAGGCGTTTGCCGTCGTGCGACAGGAGCATCAGCATTTCGGGCTTCGCCATCCGAAACACGTTGGAAACGCCGCTGAGTGTGGCGGGGTCGGCTGGGCCACCGAGGCTTTGCGCCGCACCGCTTTCAGTTGCACTGGCAGGTGCGGAGTTCCCTGCTTCGGCCACCTGCGACAGAAGCGGCGCAGAGACCGGTGCGATGGCAACCGGGGCTTTTTCCTCTACGACAACGGCCCCGGGAGCTCGGCCGATCCTTCTGATCATCGTAGTCGGGTCGAGAAAGCCAGCCGCTGGAGGCTGTATTGGATGGTGAAACGCAGGTCGGGCCTCCAACGCTTCGACTCGCTTCTGCAAGGCAAGAATCTGCTGCGAAGCGCTGTCGGCAGCGGCAGGCACGCCGGAGGCTCCCTCTTCGGCGTGCACGCCAGAAGACAAGCAGACTGCGGCAAGACAGGCGATCACTGTGCGACGCATAAAGTGTTTCCTTGTAAGCGGCTCTGGGGTCTCGATCGAGCTGATGACCAACTGCTGGCAGGCACAAAACGGTTTGCTCGGCGTCCCGAGGAGTCTTCTTGATAAGGACGGAGCCGACGGCAAAACCTTTTTTTGGAGGTCACCCCGGGCGACACAAGGTGGGCGAACCCAGTTGGGCGAACCGAGCCGGTCGACACAGGAGATGGCAATGGGGAGGAAAAGCGTTGGCAGCTCACCATGAACAAACGCTCCCGGCTTGTGTCAGCGACCAATTCCCCGCTTCAGCCACTTTCCCCTCATCCCTCCACAATATATCCACCCCCGAATGGGGGCGGCAACTTCAACCGGCCGGGAGCAAGGCGGCCGCACTCTGGAAGACATCCGTCCTAACGCCCCACCTCAACAACGGCGGCCTTGACCAGGTCGGCGATCTCTTCCGGCGTCATCCGCTGGCAGGTCGATTCGAACATGTGGCGGAAATGGTCGAGTTCGGGGCTGGTGGTCGGATTGCCAATGTTGGAGCCCGAGGCGGGGTTGTCTGACGTGGCAAGCGGTTTTCCTTCCGCATCGAGAATGCCGACCCAGGGGATGCTTCTGTCTTCCCCCCGCAACTCCTTCATGATCTCGGTGGCGCCTGTCCACCGCTGATCGATTTTGACCCACACGTAGTCCTTTTCCCATTGCTGGTTCCGCTGCAGCCAACCGCTGAGGATCTGGCAAGGACCACACCAGGTCGCTGTCTCCAGCAGCATAACCCGCTTGTTCTCCCGCTGGGCCGTCGCGAGTGCCATTTTTAAGAGTTCATGGGCATCCAGAGGCGTCGGCTTGTGCCTGTCGAGCTCGGCAAAAAACAGGTCCTTCGCAATCGAGCCACCCGCACAGATTTCTTCGCCTGCGAGGCGGGCGACAACCGCGCCGTTTTCATCGAGGATTGCCAGCAGAAGATCGGTCTCGCTGGGGGCCACCGGCATGTCGAGCGCGGTGGCCAGTTCCCGAGCAGCCTCGAGGCTGTCTGGGGCGGTGGAAACTGACATGAAAACGTAGTCGTTGTTATAGGCTTGGAAGGCTTTGTCTTCGAACCTGATCCGCATCAAGTCCTTGACGCGCGCGTCGTCAGGATTGCCCCAGACGATGAGCAGGTTGTTGTGCCCGTCTTGTATGCGTTTCTTGGCCTTCTCGAGGCGCTCCAGCGGGGTTTTGGTCGCGCGGAATGCGGCCAGCGTGCGTTCCTCTAAGGTTGGCGGCACATAGGGCTTGGGGGCGGCGGGCTTTGTCCTGTCGCCAAGCGATTGCGATTCGCCAGGTTGCACATTCACTTTCGCGACCCCCAGCATCGCGCCACCGGGGTAGTCGTTGCAGACGCACTCGTAGTCCCAGCCGGGCACGAGGTATGGCAGTGTGAAGGTGCCGTCTGAATCGGTCGTGACTTCGCCGCCGAACCGATGGGAAAAAGTTGTGTTTATGGGGTCTTTGATGCGCACGGCGTAGCTGAGCTTGACGCCAGCAGCGGGCTGTGAGCCGTCCTCTGTCAGCAGCCGTCCGTGGGCGCTGCCGAGCTTGAGCAGGGGCAGGTCGACCGCAGTCTGCTCAGCACCCACCTCGGCGATGGCGCCGAGGCCGGCCTTCTTGTCCAACACAAAGGCGTGAGCGGGCCCGGCCTTGGTTTCGATGGAAAATCGGCCATCCGCCGTCGACGTCGCTTTCTGCTCGAAGGGGCTGGTCGTTTGACTCGGGTACAAAACGATCAGGGCATCGCTGACGGGCGCTTGTGTGTCGGCTTGGGTCACGATGCCCGTGAGCACCTTGGGCGCCGCAACGTCGATCCGCAGATCGATCTCTTTTTCCGACTCGTCCCTGATGACGATTCGCTCGCCGGTCTGACCAGTCGTGCACAGGATGTACTCACCTTCAGCCACGAAAAATTCAAACCCGCCATCGCGTCCGGACGTTTTCCCCTGCTGCCACGTGGGGCAAACCCAGACGTTCAGCTTGTCTGGGTTGGGGAGAAGATCCTTGCCAATGTCGTTTAAGGAAATTCCCTGCTGGATGAAGTACAACAACTGGCCGGCCACGGGTTGTGACGTCGAGCGGTTGAGCACGCGGCCGTAGATCCGCGTTGCGGGCCGCAGCGTGAAATCGTGCTCGGGGACTTCCTGCTCCGGCAGAACCACAAAGCCCGACTGGGCGGGGGCTGCCCATTGCTCGTCAGCGATGGTCAGCATATAGGTCTGATTCGGGGCGACGAAGATCTCGTACCGCCCCGCTTCATCCGTCTTGCCGGACGCATTGCAGCGATCGAACGAGTATCCGGCACCATGCGCAGCCACGGGGATGTTGGCGGCTGGCTTGCCGTCTGGCAGCGTGACGCTGCCACGCAGCGGAATCAGCTGCTGCATCGACACCGTCACCGTTTCGGACCGCGCAGTGGGGAGGTGGTTGGTGCGCTGATGCTCGTATCCCGTTGCATGAGACCAGATGGTCACGGGCTCCGTCTGCCATTTTGGAAACCAGGCGAAGGTGAGAGAGCCGCTGGCATCGGTCGTTTGATCAAGCCCGATATAAAAGCTCAGGTTCATCACGTCATGGCGGCCTTCCTTGCGCAGCAACCAAACATGCGAGTTGACGTCGGGCAGCGGTTTGCCCTGCCCGTCCTCCGCCCGCATGGCCAGCGGCGATGCACCATCCAGAATCAGCGTTTGCCCCGCTGCGAACGGAAACTCGGGCCGCTGGGCAAATTGGTCGCCCTGCTGGGCCTGCGGCAGCGAATAGACCTCATAATCGAGCCCTTGGTGATCTTTGAGTGCGATGACACTCATGATCGTTTCCGACTGCGGCACTTGAAAGGTCGCCACTCCGCTGGCATCGGTTTCGCTAGGACCGATCGAAACGGGCAAGTCGAGTTGCATGCGTACCTCGGCCCCTTCCACCGGCTTGCCGTCGGCATCGATCACGTTCACTTTCGCAGGCCGGGTCGGCTCGATCACAATCCGGACCTTGTCGGAGCCGGGTGAGCGCCCATCGTGGAAGGGGAAGCGAAAATAGCCGAGCAGTGATCGGTCGCTGACCGCGGCGGAAACGATCGGGCCCAAGCTGGCCCGCGCAAAAGGCGACACCGGCAAGGTGATCTCGAAGGCACCCTGGTCATCGGCGGTCGCCGTGGCCTGAATGATGCCCCGATAGTTTCGGGTAGTTACGACGGCGCCTGGCACCGGTTTTCCTGATTTATCGACGACGGCGCCAGCGAGCGTAAACGGGGGAACTTGGGCCTTGGCCTGCTCAGGCTTGCGAGAGCTCGCCGCCGCTTCTCCCTGTGGCTCCTTCGCTTCAGCGGCGCCAAGCGGCGCGGCCGCTGCCTTCGGCTCAGCGGCCGTGCCCGCTAGCGGGCCGACGACTCGGGCCGGCACGCTGGCTCCGACAACGGCCGCATCGGCGTTGCCGCGAAGCAGTTGATCGAGGCGAAACCTCTGTGAGAGAAAGCCGTTGGCGTCTGCGGAAGCTCCACTCTCCGCCTCGTCGACGGCCACCACTGACGTCTCGCCGTCCAGGGCGTAGATCGCCAGGTGCCGGCCGTCCGGTCCCCGCAATTCCTGCACCCGGAACGTCCCCGTCACGGTCACCGGGCGGACCGAGAAAGCGGCTGTTTTCCCGGGAACCATCCGGACCACGACGCAGTCATGGAGCAGGGCCCCCGGACCGAAACAGCACTCCATCTTGTCACGCACCAGCACGAACTGGGTCAGGCCGGTCTGTTGGAAACTCGGCAGGATGTAGCCACGGATGCGAACCCGGCTGTTCTCCAGCCCCGTCACCCGGGTGGGCAGCAGGTCACGGGAGAACGGATCGCCCTTCTG
>CAISJI010000254.1 GCA_903885565.1 uncultured Planctomycetaceae bacterium | reverse complement strand
GTGAGTTTGAAATCGCCAGTCCCGTTGAGGGTCGTGACCGAACCAAAGCCGCTGAAGTTCACGAGTTTCGGTGCACTTGACCCCGAGCCAGCCTGAAAGGTGGTGATCGTATAAGCCGCAGACAGGTCCCCGGCGTCTAAGGACAGGGTCAAAGCCGGCGCACCCGTCACCGTCAGTACGGTGTCTGGCGAGGGGGTGATGGAGACCGACCCCGTGGCGGTGATGGCCACCGTCCCGGATGACGAGATCGGTTCGGACGGAGACGCAAACACGACGTCTACGATGGCCTTCGCCTCATTGTGCTTGCCCGTCAACGCCACCGTCTGGCCGTAGGCATACAAGTTCTTGGATTCCTGCACCGACTTGCTGTAGGCCGTGGTTGCAACACCGTAGGCGGCCGACAAAGCGGTGAGCGTATTTTGTAGGGTTAGCAACTGACCTTTGGCAGCACTCGCGTCACCTTGAATAGCGATTAAATTAGTGATGTCTCCTGTTAAAAGAGCGAGTTCGGCGTCGTAGGTGGCTGCCAGTACAAATGCCGCGGAAGATTCAATGATTGCCGCAACTTCAAGCGTCTCTTTTCCTATTTCCAATACGGCGCCAATTACCGCAAAAAACGTCCCGACATAGGGATTACTGTACATAGGAGTGAAAGTCTCCTTGTATGCCGCTGAAATTCGCTTAGGAGCAACGCTAGCAAGTTCTGACACCGAAGCTGCGGTTAATCCCGCGATCACTGCGTCGTCCAATTTATCTACTAACGATTGTTGCTTGGAAACCGTCGACCGCCAGTGCGAGAGGCTTGAGTTCGCACTCGCAAAAGTTGTTTGGGCGGCGGTTACTGCTTCCTGCATGGAATCCGTGGCGGCTTTCAGAGAACTTGCCAAGGTATGGTTCGCGGCTACTTGTGCCTCACTCGCAACGTATGTCGCTACGGCGGCGGCGTTGGCGGCGGCGTTGGCGGCGGTGGCCGCCGCCAATACGACGGTGGCCTGAAGCTGCAGATTGGCCAGAGCGGCGGTTGCCGTATTCCGATTCGACTCCGTCAGCACCACCCCCGACGTCGCCACAGAAATGTTCGTGGCATGCGCGACGAGATTTCTTCCGTTTTCGTTGAAGAGAATTGCCCCCTGGGAGGATGTGACGGAAATTGTCCCATTCGACCCAGCGTCCAGCTTGCCGACGGAAATGCTCCCGCCCGCGCTGATGGCAATCGTGCCGCCGCCAGTCGTGAGATGACCGAGAGCGGCTCCAGAGGAGGTTGTGGTAGACGGGGCGGTGATCGTGATTGTGCCGGCCCCCGTGGTGGTTATCGTGTCGTCCTGGTTGAGAAACACGACGCTGCCGCCATTGCCAGCTTGAATCTTGAGATTCCAACCACGCGGTATGGTCGCATTGCCGGCAGTGCCGCTAAGACCGAGCGTGTTGATGATGATATCGCCCACGCCGATGATCGAGAGCGTTGTTGAGCTATCGCTCTCTGTGACCACCGCGACCGTGGCATTGATGACTGGCACATTACTTGAATTGGCCGGTTTGGATGTCAGATCGGCCAACGTGATCAGGGCCGCTGGGACATCCACAACGGCGGTATCAGCCGAGACTTCCGCCGTCCCGCTGATGATTACCAGATTCGGATACTGCAGATAATCTGGTGCACCGGTGGTGTCTGTGTATCCGTTGATAGAAAAGGTTCCGGTGTAAACGTCATCTCCAGGCGAGCTCAGGATGACCGTCGGTGCCGTGGTATACCCCGAGCCTACGGTGTCCACGGTAATGGTGATGACTTTGCCCGTGGAATCGAGCTGGGCAGTGGCTGTGGCTCCCGTCCCTCCACCGCCCGAAAAGGTCACCACGGGGGGGCTAGCGCTGAGATAACCTCTTCCCGGATTCGTCACGGTGATGCCAGACAACTCACCATAAACGCTGATCGCCGCAGAGCCCACCGCGGTTGTGGCCGAGCTGGTGATGGTCTGGTAGTTGCCGCTACTAGCCGTTTGACCATCCCGGCTGAGCGTCCGACCCGCGACGAGGGTTAACGCCCCTCCCGGATTGAAGACCCCCATCGGCAAGCCGCTGGCCAGTTGGGTCGTCGCATTCGACTCCTGGGTCAGGTTGATCGTGCCGGCGCTATAGATTGTCACGTTGTTCGCGGTGTCACCGCTGTCAGTTCCAATCGCGTCCGCAGTCAGATTCAGAGTGGAGTTGGAATTGCTGAGGTAGATGCCACCGTTACTGGCAATCGCATGAATGGAAGGAGTGTTGGTTTGCAGAACACCTGTTAGCGACCCAATGCTTTGCCCCTGGATCACGACAGATGAGTAACCCAATAAATTTTGATAGAGCAGGCCCTCCTGATTGCCGGTGTAGGGAGTCGTGAAAGAAGCGGTAGCAGCCTGGATTTGGCCTTGGGTCAATTCCGTATCCCAGACACCGAACCGGCTCATCTGGCCATGAAAGCCAACGCTGTTGTGATTGCTCATGCCGATAGCGTTAGGACTTCGTGTGACGTTACTTGGAACACCAACGGCTGTCGGGCTGCCGAGG
>CAISJI010000253.1 GCA_903885565.1 uncultured Planctomycetaceae bacterium | reverse complement strand
GTGGCTTTGAGTTCTCCCCCCACGGCCAGCACGCAGGGGGCCCGGCCCGCCAGCGGAATCGGCAGCGGGCAGTAGCCCCGCGAACGGCGGATCGGCAGCACCGCTCCTGCCGCCACGCGTACGACCGAGTCATCGCAGTGGACCGAAATCGGGCGGTCGTGCATCAGGAAGGCATCGGCCAGGGGGCCCAGCCGCTCGGCCGCGAGGAGGTTGTCGTGGATGATCGGTTCTTCGGCCAGATTTCCCGACGTCATCACAAGCGTGGGCATCCCTGAGCAGAGGAGCTGGTGGAGCGGTGTGGCGGGGAGCATGACGCCGAGGAAGTCTTGGTCGGGGGCCACGGCAGCAGCCAGCGGAGAGGCGCCGCCGGAAAACTCGCGGCGCCGCAGGAGCACGATCGGCCGCTCCCGGCCGCTCAGCAACTGGCGTTCTTGAGCATCGGTATGGCAGAGGGAGAGCGCTGCGGCGATGTTCTCCACCATCACTGCCAGTGGCTTGCCGAGCCGCAGCTTGCGGTTCCGCAGCCGGGCCACCGCAGCGGCATTGGTGGCATCGCAGGCGAGGTGAAATCCGCCCAGCCCCTTGATGGCCACCGTCTCCCCGCGGCGCAGCCGCTGCCGGGCCGCCTCCAAGGCCGCCATGCCGAGCAGGCCCTCTGCCGGCCGGTCGGTTTGGATGTGCGGTCCGCTTGGCGCGAACCAGACGACGGGGCCACAGTCGGGACAGGCAATCGGCTGGGCGTGGAAACGCCGGTCGGCCGGATCGGCATACTCGGCGGCACAGGCGGGGCACATGCCGAACCCGCGCATGGTGGTGGCGGAGCGATCGTAGGGAAGATCGAGGATGATCGTCCAACGCGGGCCGCAGTCGGTGCAGGTGGCAAAGGGATGGCCGTAACGCCGGTTGCCCGGCGACGAGATGTCGGCCAAGCAGGCTGGGCAGAGGGCGATATCGGGTGGAACCGCAGTGGTGCCCGTCACTGCCTCACCACTTTCCAGAATCGCAAAGCCGACGGGCGCTGGCTCAACGATCGGCAGTTGCTCCGCCTGCACGCGCTCGACCACCGCCAGCGGCGGCGCTGCTGCTGAGAGTTCCGCGACCAACCTCTCGACATCAGCCTGCGGCCCCTGCACCTCGGCGGTGACGCCCGCAGCATCATTCACCACCCAACCGGAGAGACCCAAGGCCCGGGCGAGCCGCCACAGAAAAGGGCGAAAGCCAACCCCCTGCACGACGCCGCTGATTCTCAGGCGGAGGCGGATGGTGCGGATGATCGACCACTCCTTCCCGCCAAACCCTCACGAAAACTGACCAGTCGCTGCGTTTGCGGGTCCCAGAGGGCCAGGCTCGCGGTGCGGAAGCTCTCGCGCAGCGAGAGTGTCGTCACCTGTTGGAGGAAGTGGTTCTCCTCGTGGCAGGCCTGCAGGCGGTAATTCGGGATGATGGGACTGAGGTGGTGGATGTGGTGGTAGCCGATGTTGCCGCTGAACCAGCGGAGGAGCCCCGGCAGCTTGAAATAGGAACTACCGCGCAGCGCCGCCAGCGTAAAGCTCCAGCGGGAGTCATCCTCCCAGTAGGAGTTTTCGAACTGGTGCTGCACATAGAAGATCCATACCGCCGCGCCCCCGGCCAGAAACGCCACCGGCAGCACGATCGTCAGGAACGTGCCGAGTCCCCAGAGGGCGATCGCTCCGCCGTAGATGGCCACAAGCGCCAGGTCGGTGAGCCAGACTGATGCCCGTTCTCCCCGGCGCCAGGCGGGGCTGGCCGCCAGCGGCAGTCGCTCCGCCACCAGAAAGTTGAGCATTGGCTCCACGGCAAACAGAAAGAGCGGATGGCGGCAGGCCCGGTAGGCCAGTCGCTTCCAGGTTGGCGCCTGCAGATATTCTTCGATCGTCATCGTCCAGACATCCCCCGTGGCCCGCTCCTCCCCCGGAGCATGCAGGGGCCGGGCCGCCCACACCGCCACCGGATGGTTGGCCCGTCCGCGCTTCTCGAGCAGCCCATGCGTGGCATGGTGCACCGCATGCCGGCGCCGCCAATAGCGGAAGGCGACGCCAGTGCAGAGGCTGCAGAGCGTGCCGGTGAGTTCGTTGGCGCGTCGCGAGGCCCAGAACGACCCATGCCCGCAGTCGTGCTGGATGATGAAGATGCGGATCACGAAACCGGCTGTCGGAAATGCAAGGAGCAGCGTCAGCCACCAGCCCACTGCAAGGCTCTGATACATCGCCACGAGGAGCAGAAAAAATCCGCTGAACGACGTCAGCACCTGCCAAAGGCCATGGCGCAGGTCGGGGTGCTGGTACGAGGCGACAATCTGGCGCCAGTTGTGCGGGGCGACTTGGCTCTCGGAGGCGGGGGGCGAAGCGATGGTGGCCATGCGGATGAAACCACTGAAGAACGTGACCGCAGGGGGTGGGGTATGCCAATGCCAGCGGCATCGGCATCATGTCTGCTAAGACTATAAAGACTGTTCGTTCCTTCAGGCGAGGGGAATTGTGGCGGACCACTGCGGCCGCGGTCTTCCCTTGCCGTTCTCCCCCCCTACCATGTCGCTTCCGGCACTCCCCCCCCAATCGATGGCTCCGCTGCATGTCGAATGCGAGCGGGTGGAGGCGGCCGACGTCTTTTCCAATCCTCTCACCCGGCGGGCGCTGCTGGCCCACAGGCGATTGGCGCGGGGGGTGTATGCCGGGGGCACGCAGCCTCGCGGAGTGGCGGCCATCAACCGGCTGGAAGTTCCGGTGGGGACCGTGCCCGAAGCCCTCTCCCATCAGGACGTGTCGGCACGGCTGTCGCGGCGGCAGGCCCGGCTGATCCAGCAGGCGGACTTTTTCAGAGCTGTCCGCCGGCATCCCGAGTTTGCCGTGGTGCCGGGATTTGAAATTCCCAAGCAGTTGATGCGCGAGACGATCGGCCTGCTCAACGCCCTGCGGAGCGTCGGCAATTGCCTCAGGCGCCAGCCAATCCACACGATGGTTGGCTCGCGGGAGGAGGCCGATGTCGCCAGCGTCTGCATCGGGTCGCTGTGGCCGGCGGGAGTCGATCTCTATGGTGTTCTGCGGGAGCTCTATCCCCCCTTCCATGCCCGCGTCACCGGGCAGGTGCCGGAGTGCCTGGCGGTCGAGATGGATCGCCTGCTCGATGTGCCGGTGGCGGCTGGGGCGTTGCGGGGGATCGGCCGCTTCTGCATCGATCAGAAGGGGCGTTTCCTGGGGCTTTATCCTGTCTGCAGGCTCCCGGAAGAGGGGCTCACGCTCGATGCCCCCCGGGTTTCCCAGGATCAGCTTGGCCGCCGCGCGCTGGTCGACCGCATTCTCGCCGATATCCTCGGGATCGCAGAAACTCCGGGGCTCACCGGGGTGGTCGTCATCGACTATGCCGGCGGCGTGGGCAATATGGCTGAGCTGGTGTTGAAAAAAATCCTCCTGATGCCTGATAGTGTGGTTCAATCGCGATTGCTGGCGCTGGTGCGGTTGGTGGTGATCGACGTGGCCGAAGGCCAATTGGCGGGGGGCAGGGAACGCTTCCGGCAGATGGCCGCGCAGCCACTCTATGCAGGCATTGAGGAAAGGATTCTGTTCTTGAAAGGCGACGTCACGCAGCCACTCTCTGCCGACCACACTGCGGCGATGCGGGCGACGTTTGGCGTTGGAACGCTTGAGCACCCGGTCTTTTTGGGCATGACCTCCTACACGCTCGGCGCCCTCGACAATCTGCCTTTGGAGCAGACCCCGCACATATCCGGGGGGGCCGCCACAGTGGCTGAGGCGATGGCCGACGCGATGTTCCAGACCTGCTCGCGTCTCTATGCCGTCGACTTTTCCTCGCCGATGTGGCGGTTGCAGGGATTCTTGCGCGATACCGGCCGCTGGGGGCAGGAATATCTGCGCACCGTCCATGGAGTTTCTCTGCCAGAGGAAGAGGGCCAGGCAGCGCATAGCTTGCTGGCGGGATGGTGCCGCTGGCGGTTTGGGCTGCGACTCGGCAGCGTGGCCGAGGCAGTGCGGCTGATGTCGGTCGGCGGAGCGATGGCGGCCCACTACGCTTCGGTCTGGCCCGGCGGCGACGGGCACAATGCCGGCTACTGTATCGAAGAGGATGGGAGCCTGAAAAAACCGGCGATTCTGGGGTTTGCCGAGAGGCTGCGCAACCAGGGCGCCACGGTTCACTATTCCTCAAAGGTCTGGCTGTTTGCCACGATCGATCTGGGAAGCACCGGGCGGGCTGAGCGGGCCTGGGGGCTGATCCCGGGCTGGATGGCCGATTTTCTCGTGGTGGAGAATCGCCCCTCCGCGGCCGGGGCCCCGGGTGGGATCGGGGGCTTGGTATGAGCGGAGCAGCCTCTTTATCTGTGCGCGGGCAACTGGCCGGCAAACGCATTCTGATCACCGGGGCGACCGGGTTTCTCGGCAAAGTCCTTCTGGAAAAAATAATCCGCGACGTGCCGGAGGTGGCGGGAGTGGTGCTCCTGATCCGCGGGTCGGAGCGGCTTGCGACTGCCCGCGACCGATTTGACGGAGAGGTGGTTGCCTCAAGCGCATTCGATCGGCTGCGTCGCGAGGATGCCGCCGGGCTGCGGACTTTTTGCCGCGACCGGATCGAGTGCATCACCGGTGAGGTGACTGCCCCGCTGTTTGGCTTGGATCCGGCCGAATTCGCGAGTTTGGCTGCCACGGTAGATGTTGTGGTCCATGCCGCCGCCTCGGTGGAATTCCGGGATGATCTCGAGCGGGCCCTGCGGATCAACACGGCGAGCCTGCTGCCGATCGCAGAACTGGTCAAGATGGCCGGGGGAATTCCCCTGATCCATGTTTCCACCTGTTATGTCAACGGCTTCAAGACGGGCGACTGCTTCGAGGAACCGCTGGTGCCTGCCCACCCCCCCGCCACGGTGGCGTGGAACCCGCAGGGCTACTTTGAGGTGCAACCCCTCATCGCCGATCTGCAGGTCAAGATCGCCCTGGAACGCCAGCGGGCCCGCGCGCCGGAGGAGGTATCGGGCAGGCTCGTGGAACTGGGCGTAAGGGAATCGCAGCGGCATGGCTGGAACGACACCTACACCTTCACGAAGTGGATCGGGGAGCAGTTGATCAGCGAGATGCTCTCCCAAGGAACGCTCACGATCGTGCGGCCGGCGATCATCGAGAGCACCTACAGCGAACCTGAGCCGGGCTGGATCGAGGGGGTGAAGGTGGCTGATGCGATCATCCTGGCCTATGCCCGCGAGAAGGCTCCCTTCTTCCCCGCCCGCGCCCGGTCGGTGATCGACATTGTGCCGGCCGATCTGGTGGCCAACAGCCTGATTCTGGCGATGGCCGAGGCACTCGAAAGCCCCGGCAGCCGGCGGATCTACCAGTGCTGCACCGGCTCCTCCAATCCGATCACGATCGGCCGCATGGCCCGCCTCCTCCAGGAGGAGGCCAATCGCAATGCAGCGGCCTATCCGCGCCTCTTCCCCGCCGGCCGACCGCGGCGTGATTTTCGCTTGATGAACCGGGGGCTGTTTGTCTTGGCGATGACGGCGCTGCCGTGGGTGATCGGCATCCACGACTGGTTCTGCCGGCGGACGGGGATCCGTTCCACAATGCGCAAGGTGGCTGGCTACGTGGCGATCAATGCCAAGCTGGCGGTCACGTTTTCGTTTTACGCCGCCCCCCGCTGCCTCTTTTACAATCCCCGGTTGCTGTCGCTTGCCAACCGCGTGGCGCCGGCAGAACGAGCGCTCTTTCCCGTCGACGCCCGCAGGATTGCCTGGGACCGCTACTTCGGGTCGATCCATCTCGCCGGCCTGGAACGCTACGCGCTCAAGGGACGTTCCCCCGTTCGCCCCGCGCCGCCAGAGTCTCCCGGCGTGGAGGTCAGTTCCCGGCTGTCGCCCGTCGCCTCGGAAGAGGTTTTTGTGGCCGAGATGGATGAGGATCCCGCCGACCCGCTCGATGCTCGGCGGGCGGGGAACGCCTGGGGTAGCCGGCCCTCCAAGCCCCGCTAACGCTGCGCTCGCCAGAGGAAAAGCTTCATGTCCCTCCCTTCCGATCCCACCGCCGGTCCACTTGGGCAGGAGACGTTTTGGTCGAGTCCAGAGGCGGTCGCCCATGGGCAGTTGATGCTCGACTCGTTCGCCCGGCTGCTGAAGTATGAGTTGGTGTCGCGGGAAGGGACTCCGCTTGAGCAGGCCCGGCGGCTCTTTGAGGCGCCCCGCGTGGTGGTGTCGCATGGCACGCAGGCCGATCCGATCCTGAGCTATGGCAATCGACTGGCCCTCGGGCTGT
>CAISJI010000252.1 GCA_903885565.1 uncultured Planctomycetaceae bacterium | reverse complement strand
GAATGCCTTCGCGCCGCTTAGAATGCCTTCGCGCCGCTTAGAATGCCTTCGCGCCGCTTAGAATGCCTTCGCTCAAGGGAAGACCGTTGGCGGAAGACCGTTGGCCACGGAGGGTGCCATGGAAACCAGCAAACACTACAGCTTCAACGCCGTCAGTTGGAACACCGTTATTCAGGGGCTGGTGCTCATTCGACTGGGACAGGAATTGGGCACGCAGTCTCAGTTGGCCCGCGCCGTGCACGACTTGGTGTCGGCCCTGTTCGCCCTGCGGTAGTCACTCGGGCGAGTCACGCCAGCGTGCCCTTGGCGAGGCAAAACGCGATCAGCGTTGTGCGGGTGTCGAGCGTGGTGAGCGTGCGGTTGGCCTCCGGGCGGCTGAGCAGTTCGCGCAGTTTATGCAACCGCCGGCCGCCCGATTGGGAGTCGTAGCTGTTGCAGGCGATCATGAACCTGCGCCCGGGATCGACCGCTTCGCCAGCCAGTCGCAGCGCCGCCGGCTGGCCGTTTTCACCACGGATCGTTTCAAACGGCCAGAGCATGCGGTCTGATTTCTTGTCGGCGGCATCCTCCCGGAGAACTTCCAGCAGTTCGCCGGCGGAGAGTTCGCCAGTTACGAGCAGATTCTCGTAGGGAAGAATCCGCCAGCAGTCGGCCACAGTGACCGGGCCGGCAGCCAATTCGCCGGTGCCGAACGTGCCATGAAACACGCCCTCCACCGGCGTGCCCTGCCGGGCCAGCGCGGCCGCAAACGCCTCGCACAACAAGCCGCCCAACCGGCTCCCCCGTCCGCCTCCGGCAATCTTCTGCGTCGCCGTGGCCACGGTTCTGGCCAGCTGTGCGTCGGCGGCGGCCAGGTCGGGCTGGGCCAGCTGCATCACCAGCGGATCAAGGTCGAAGCGGTCGTCCATCAGCAGCGTGAAGGCCCGCCTGTCGATCAGCTTGCGCGATTCCAGATCAAACGTGAGATCGACGCGGCCGCAGTGGATGCCGTAGTAGCTGGCCTGGGAGCAGACGACATTGTGGAGCATCCAGGAGGGCTGGTTCTGGTGGGAATGCCCCGCCAGATAGACGTCCACCTCCTTCGTGTCACGGAGGATGGCCCGCACCGGATTGGCATAGTCGTCCTGAAAGCGCCAGCCCATGTGGCCGAGCACCACCACCGCGTCGGCCCCCGCGCCTCGCGCCTCGGCCACGCTTGAGCGCAGTGCCTCGACAGGATCGGTCGCCTCCAGCCCGCCGAGGGTTTCGGCGGCCAGCCAGGAGGAGAGCCCCGGCGTGATCAGGCCGACCAGCGCGATCCGGAATCCACCCACCTCCCGGATCATCCACGGCTTGATGCCGCGCCAGGCGCCGCTCCCCTCCCCGCCGTCTGCAGCGGGAATCGCGAGATTGGCGGAGAGCGCGGGGGCCTTGGCGAGAGCCATGTTGGCCAGCAGCTTCTCCGGCCCCCAGTCGAAGTCGTGGTTGCCGAGCGTCCAGGCGTCGTAGTCGAGCTGGTTGAACAGCTCCATCATCAGGTTGCCGCCGCGGTCGAGGCTGACAGCCGTTCCCTGCACCACGTCCCCCACATCCACCGTGAGTGAGTGCGGGCTCTGCTGGCGCCACTGGCGCAGACAGGTGGCGCAGCGGGCAAATCCGCCCACATCATCGAGCCCCTCATAAGTGCTCGTGGGCAGAATCCTGCCGTGCAGATCGGTGGTGTGGAAAATGGAGATGGTGCGCGCCCGCCCCAGGTCGCCCGCCACTGCGGGGAGGGGGGCGAGTGCCGCTGTTTGCAGCAGCGCGCCTGAGGCCGCAACTCGGCCGGCCTCGGCCAGAAATCTGCGCCGGGGTGTGGGGGAAAGCCGCATTGCAGGCTCCGCGAACGGGATGTTAGGAGGGACAGAAGCCGGCACTCCTCCCTCCAGCATACTGTTTTCTTTTTCCGCTGCGGCCGGCGGTCTCCACCCCATTGCCGCTCACAATCCACGCGCCGCTGCCTGCCCTGTCTCCTGCAAGTGCTGCGCGAGGATGCGCTCGATCTCAAGAATTGAGATCGGGTGGTGGTGGACCTGCGTATGCTTGGCGGGCACTGTCACCTCGCTCACCACGCCAGGCAGCCGGGCGCTGGACGCGGGCACGATGCAATCCCCCGGACCGCTGATCAGGGAGGTCGTGGTCACGCCGAGAATGGTGTGTGCAGTGACCCAGCAGGGTGGCCGCAGGTCGTGGAGGGCCCGCAGGATCGTGGAACTGGGGCGCAGGATATCGACAGTGGTGGGATTCGCCGCGACATAATCGGGGTGAAAGGCCCCAGGATTGGCCGCCACCACCTCGTCGTGGATCGCCACCATCTCCTTCGGCTGCTGCACGGTGCAGGAGGCGATCCGGCCGATGCCGAGAGAGGCCAGTGACGAACCTGCATGCGGCGTGGCGATGTAGACGACCCGTTTCACAAACGGCAGCGGCTTGAAGAAGTAGCCGGGGCCGACGGCTTGGCGGATTTCCGGCCGTATCGTCATCTCGTCGAAAGGGCGGTAGGCGATGGCGTTCCACAGGGAATTGCCCGGGTCAACCACCTGCAGCTTGGCATGCAATCCACCCATGCTGTGGCCGATGAGCACCATCTGGGAAAGCGCCTTGTCGGTGCCGGCAGGATCGAGTTGCCGCACTGCTGCGGTGAGTTCGCGGCGCAGCACCGCCGCCGACTGCAGAAACGAGGCACCGGTGGGATAGTGGTAAACCCATGGCTCGAAAGAGCTGTGAAAGGTCGGTGAGGTGCGCAGCTCATTGATGAGGTCAAACCAGGTGCCCTCGTCGCTGGCAAGGCCGTGAATGAAGACAACCGGGATCCGCCCCGGCTGGTGCGGCTGGAGGAATTCCAGCTTCGGCTGCGTATCGCCGCGGCCGTAGGGCTGCACGAAATCGCGCAGGTTATCCTTGGGCATGCCTTCGAGCATGTCCAAAAGCGGCGCCGTCAGATCGGCCGCGAGCAGCGGTGTGGCGGCGCCGATGTTTACAGCCGCGATTTCCACCGGATTGGCCAGGTCGAGAATCGCCGGGGCAGGGTTCCGCGCCAGCGGGCCGGAGAGTTTCTGGATCCGGGTCTCATTTCCCGGCATGGTGAACCGCAGCACCGCCGTCGCGGCGATCGACTGGCGCGGCGGCGCGAACGCACGCTCTCCCGCCTGCCGCGAGAGGCAGCGGAG
>CAISJI010000251.1 GCA_903885565.1 uncultured Planctomycetaceae bacterium | reverse complement strand
CCGTTGTCGGGTATACGCCGAGAATTGCTTATGTAAAAGGCAGGCTCTACACCTATCAGGACCCGGTCTATGGTGTGGTCGATGCATTCAGCCCAAATACAACGATCGTGGCGATTTCCGGCACCAAGGTCACGCTTTCGGCCGGGACGTTGGCTCAGCTGAATGGTTCCGTGATAACCGGCACGATGCCGGTCGGCGGCGCCCAAGCAATTGTTGATGGGCAGGCGACGGTATCGACCGCGCTGCTCGCTGCCCCGCTGGCCGTCGGCACCTATTCCGTCATCTCCCGGTATTCCGGCGACGGCAATTACGTTGCCAGCAGCAGCACGGCGATCACGCAGACGGTGAGCAAGGGGAGCACTGTGCCGGCGGTTGTCGGTGTGCCGAGCACCACGACGTTTGGCAGTTCGGTGACGTTCACCGTCACGGTTCCCCGGGTCGGAGCAGGGGCGATCCCGACCGGCACGGTGCAGTTCCTCGACAACGGTGTGGCGCTTGGTGCTCCTCAGACGATCAATCCCGCTACCGGAATCGCGGCGCTTGCCACCTCCGGCCTGACGGCCGGCCAGCACTCGATCACTGTCAGTTACGGCGGCGATGCCAACTACAGTGCCGGCTCGGTGAGCCAAGCCTTCATCCAGACGGTCAACAAGCTCTCCAGCAATACGAGTCTGGCGACCTCGACCGCCTCTTCCGTCTACGGACAGTCGGTGACGCTCACCGCCAGTATTCCCACCGTGGGCACCGGCGGCGTTCCCTCCGGCACGGTCACGTTCTGGAACTACGCAAACCCCGCCAGCCCCGTGGCCGTCAGTGCCGCGATCCCGGTCGATGGAACTGGCGCGGCGAAGCTGATTACGACCACGCTGCCAGCCGGCAGCCTCCAGGTCAGGGCGATCTACAGCGGCAATGCCAACTACCAAAGCACCACCAGCGCGGCGGTGGCCCAGACGGTCGGGAAGGTGGCGGCAGCGGCGACGCTGGTGAGCTCGAGCGCCTCTCCGAGCTATGGCAGTGCGGTGACATTCACCGCCACGGTGAGGCCGGTTGCCGGCGGCAGCACGCCGACCGGGTCGGTGCAGTTCCTCGACGGCAGCACGCCGATTCTCGGGACTGTGACCTACAGCGTTGTCAGCGGTGCTCGCACCGCAGCGATCACCACGTCCTCGCTGCTCGGCGGCAGCCGCACGATCACGGCCGTGTACTCTGGCGACGCCAACTACCTCGCGCCGACCACCAGTCCTGTTGTTTCCCAGACCGTGAATCGGGTCGCGACCACTGCAGCAGTCAGCGGATCGCCGAATCCTTCCACGTACGGCAGTCTGGTGACATTCACTGCGCGGGTGCCAGCGACCGCTGGTGGCGTCACGCCGACAGGCACGATTGCGTTCTTTGCCGACGCCAGCACGACACCGCTGGCCGGGAATGTGAGCTACAGCGTTGTCAGTGGTGTGTACACAGCGACGCTCGCCACAGCAGCGCTCGCGACGGGCTCCCGCACTGTCGTAGCCAAGTATGCTGGCGATACCAACTACGCCTCCGCCACGAGCGCCACTGCCAGCCAGCAGGTGAATCAGCGGACGATATCCGCGACGCTTGCAAGTTCTGCTTCCGGCACGACGCCCGCCCTCGGCACGGCCGTCACGCTCACT
>CAISJI010000250.1 GCA_903885565.1 uncultured Planctomycetaceae bacterium | reverse complement strand
TGGAACCGCCACGACGCTGCCGACAACCGTCCGCTGGATCGACGCCGAGGCCGGTGCCAGCGTCATGGCCCGGGCCGTTCTCACGGAGCCTTCCTACTGGACGCCCGAACTGCCGAATCTCTACGACGTCGATCTGCAGGTAATTGCAGAAGATCGCCCCCTGATGCGTGTGGCCCGGGCGGTGGGCCTGCGCCGGCTGGGCGTGCGTGGCAGATCGTTGTGGCTGGAGGGCCGGCGGTGGGTCCTCCGCGGTACGAGCCTTGAGGGAGGAGTCTCCGGTGGTGCGTTGCAGCCGCATCACCTGCCACCGTTGCACGAGCAGCAGACTGCCGGCTTGGTCCGCGATCCAGATCCCACGCTCTGCGCCGCGGCCGATCGGCTGGGGGTGGCCCTGGCTGCGGTCCTTCTCGACCAGGCAGGCCAGGCGTTCGCAGTGCCCGTCGCGGCAGAGCGGATCACCGCCTGGGCCCAGCATCCCTCGGTGGCGCTGGCGATCCTGCCCCGACAGCTGGGGATGCGGCAGGCGGCCGAAATCGCCGGGGCGGTGCGGCACACCAAAGGGACGCTGCTCGTGGGACTGGAAGTGGATGCCGGGGAGCCTCCTCCGGCCGATCTCCCTGCGGGCATCGACTGTTTGGTGGCGGTGGTGGCGATCGACCACTTGCCGCACGATGCCTGGCGAGCGTTGCCACCGGTGCCGGTGCTGGCGTGGCGGCAGGGGGGCGGTGCGGGTGGGGCACGGACTGGCTGTGACTCCCTGCAGGCGACCCTGGCAGGATGGGGAATGAAAGCTGTGAACAAGGCCGGACAGATTCCCTGGGATTGGGCCGGCTACTTGGTGTCTTGACGGTGATGGTTGCCTCTCCCGCGGCCTGCTAGCATCGATATCCATGCAGACTTTCGACTCCGATCGCTATTCCCGGCAGACCCGCTTTGCGCCGCTTGGCACCGCGGGGCAGGCTCGGCTGGCCGCTGGCCGCGTGGCAGTGGTCGGGTGCGGAGCCCTGGGAAGTGTCGTGGCGATGGCGCTGGTGCGGGCCGGCGTGGGGTTTTTGCGGATCATCGACCGCGACGTGCCGGAACTTTCCAACCTGCCCCGGCAGGTGCTCTTCGACGAAGCCGATATCGCCGCCGGTCTGCCCAAGGCCGCAGCCGCAGCCGCTCACCTCCAGAAGATCAACTCGGCGGCCGTGCTTGAGCCGGTTGTGGCCGATCTAACGGCGGCCAACGCCAGCGGGCTGCTTGATGGTGTCGATGTGATCGTGGACGGCACCGATAACCTCGAGGCCCGGTTTCTCATCAATGAATGCGCCTGCAGGGCGGGGATCCCTTGGGTGTATGGCGGCGCCATTGGGGCCGAGGGGCGGGTGCTGACGGTGGTGCCCGGGCGCACGGCTTGTCTCCGTTGTCTGATCCCGGAGCCGCCCGCGCCGGGGGCGCTTCCCACCTGTGAATCGGCCGGCATCCTCGGGGTGGCGAGCATGGTGGTGGGGGCTGTGGAGAGCGCGGAAGCGATCCGGCTGCTCGCCGGGCAGGCATCCCGGATGGGCAACAAGTTGTTGGTATGCGATCTGTGGGAACAGGTGTGGCGCACGATCGATCTGACACCGCTGGCTCTTGAGGGCTGCGCGACCTGCCGCCGTGGTGAGTATCCGTGGCTGGAGGGCCGGATGGCGGGAGGGGCGACGGTGCTCTGTGGTCGCGATGCGGTGCAGGTGGCTGCGCCTGCCGGCGGCCGGCTCGATCTGGCAGCCTGCGCGGCGCGCCTGGCTGCGGTGGGCAAGGTGACGGCCAATCCCTGGATTGTGCGCTGCGAAGTGGAACCGGGGATCCAATTGGCCATCTTTGCCGATGGTCGGGCGATCGTCTGGGGAACCCGCGAAGAAGTGCGTGCTCGGATGATCGTCGCCCGCTATCTCGGCGCCTGATCAGGTCACCGCGGCACACCGAGCATGCTCAGCCCGCTGTGGCGGCTTCCATGATTCCTGCCTCGGTTGCCTCGTGACGGGCAAACTCTCCCGTTACCCGCCCCTCCGCCAGCACGATGATGCGATCGGCCAGCGTGAGCAGTTCGGGAAGTTCACTTGAGGTGAGAATGACGCCGAGCCCCTCCCGGCAGAGGCGGTCGATGAGAGCATAGAGTTCGGCCTTGGCACCCACGTCGATTCCCCGCGTCGGATCATCGAGCAGAAGGATCTCCGGGTTGGTCAGCAGCCAGCGGCTGATGATGCACTTCTGCTGATTGCCCCCGGACAGACCCGTGATGGCGGCATGGAGGCCGGGGGTTTTCACGCCGGTAGCCCGCACCGGACCTGCCACCAATTCCTCTTCCGCGGAGCGGCTGACGAGCCATCCCCGCAGCGCCTGATCGAGACTGCAGAGGCTGACATTCCCCGCCACATCGAGGTCGGGAAACAGGCCCAGTCGCTTGCGGTCTTCGGTCACCAGAGCCATTCCAGCGGCACAGGCCTCGCGCGGGTGCGAAAACCGCACCGGCTTGCCGTGCAGCCGAATCGTGCCGGTCCAGGTGGGGCCTCCGGCACCAAAGAGCGTCTCCAGCAGTTCGGTGCGTCCGGCCCCCATCAGGCCGGCAATGCCCAGAATCTCTCCGGCGTGGAGGTTGAGTGAAACATCGGCCAGTCGGTAGCCACGCGGATGCTCCGGCCAGGGGAGCGTGAGGCTCTGCACCTCCAGCAACTTCTTTCCGGCGTGCCGCGGATTGCGGAAGCCCTCGGTGGCGATCTCGCGTCCCACCATCCACGCGGTGACCTCTCGGGGGGAAGTGGCAGCGCGGTCGACCGTGCAGACATGGCGGCCATCGCGGAGCACCGTGATCCGGTCGGCCAGACGAAACACCTCCTCCATCTTGTGGGAGATGTAGAGAATCGTGGCTCCGCCCTCAACCAGGCGGGCAATGGTGCGTTCCAAGCGGGCAGACTCCGCCTCGGTCAAGGCGCTCGTCGGCTCGTCCATCACCACAATGGAGGCCTCCAGCGAAAGCGCCTTGGCGATCTCGACAAGCTGCTGATCGCCAACGCGGAGGTTGCCGGTTCGCTCCTGTGGCGAAACCTGGCATTCCAGCAGGGCAAACAGACGCCGGCACTCTGCCTCCATGGCGGCATCGTCGATGAGCCTTAAGGTCCCACGTTTCTCCCGGCCGAGAAACACATTCGCCGCCACCGAAAGGTCTTCGACCAGCGCCAGTTCCTGATGGATGATCGCAATGCCGGCCGCTTCCGCATTCTGGGTGCCAGCAAACCGCACCTCGCGGCCAGCAACGAGGAGCGTGCCGTCGTCGGGCTGGTAGACGCCCGAGAGGATCTTCATCAGCGTGCTCTTGCCCGCGCCGTTTTCGCCGCAGATGGCATGCACCTCGCCGCGGCGCACCTCAATTGTGACGCCATCGAGCGCCACAACGCCCGGAAATCGCTTGGAAATGCCGTTCATACTGACGGCGTTTGGAGCGGAGTGCATTCGTTGGAGCCCGATCTGCTGGCGGAGGTTCCTGTGGGGCTGCTGCAATCAGGCAGTGCGGCGCGATTCCCAAACACGCAACAATCCCAACAGCGTGATCGTGGCGGCACCGGCGGCCAGCCCGGCGGAGCGACCGGCGGTCATGGAAACCACACCCCCGGCCAACAGCGCCAGCGTCGGAATGGCACACAATCCCAACCTGCCGGGAAGCAGGTGGCGGCCTCCGCTGGCGATTTGCCCGAGTTGCGAGAAGGTCACGGCAATCACCACCACCACGCCGACAATCAGGCCCTCGTATACGTCGGCGCCCGTCTTGATCAGCTTGGAAACGGCATCGATCACCACCCGCAGAAAGATGGCCCCCAGCACTGTTCCGGGCACCGTGCCGACGCCGCCGGCGAGAGAGCAGCCTCCCACTACGGCTGCTGCGATCGCGTTGAGTTCGTGCCCTCTTCCCTGGTTCACCGGAGCTGCCACCGATTCATTGGCCACGTAGAACAAGCCGGCGAGAGCCGCTGTCATCGCCCCAAAGCAGTAGGCAAACCACTTCACATTCTCCGTGCGGATACCAGCCAGACGGGCGGCCTGTTCATTGCCTCCGAGAGCCTGGAGATGGCGCCCGAGAACGGTGCGGGTCAGGAGCAGCCAGGTGATAAACGCCAACACGCAGAACACAGCGACTGGAATCGAGACATTGTCGCGAATGGTTTTGAACAACGGATCGGCCACATTGATCGTGGCGCTTTTGGTCGGCGTGAAGGCACTCGTCGTGCTTTCGCACAGCGCCCTGGCAAAACTGCGCAGGCCCACCAGCGTCGCCAGCGTGGCGATGAAGGGGGGCAGACGCACCGCTGTGATCAGCCAGGCATGTAAGGTGCCGACCAGAAAGCCGGTGAGCAAACTGGCGGCGACGGCCAGGGCCACCACCAGCGGCCCCACTGGCTTGAAGCCCATCATCTGGGCTGGTGCCAGCGCCAACATCGTGGTGGCGCAGATGGTGCCGGAGAGGGCAATCATCGATCCGGCCGAGAGATCGATACCCCCGGCAATGATCACGACTGTTGCTCCCAGAGCGAAAATTCCCAGCAGGGCAGTATTGCGGGCGATGTCGCGCAGGCACTCCAGCGGCTGATTGAAATAGCTGTGGTTGGCGTCCACCAGTCCCGTCAGCAGCACCGCCAGGCAAATGGCCACAACGAGAGCCCACTCACCGCGGCGCAGGCCGAAGATGGTGCTGCGGCGCAGCGGCGCAGGTGCCGGGCGGGTAGAAGCCGGGGGAACGGACGACGGCATCGGGGAAAAACTCCGGACAGAAGCAGGTTACGAACTCGAGAGGCCATACCGCGCCAACCATTCACGGAATTTCGACAGCGGCATGAATTCCACCGAACCGTCGGCAGGCACGTCGCTCGGGCCGAGCAACTCGGAACCGTCGGGCACGATGAGCCGTAAGCCGGTGGTGTAGATGTCGCCGTCGGGGGAGTTTCCCTTCGGGAACATCGCTCCGATCGTGGCCTCGTCGCCGGCGTGCATCGCCAGCAGCAGCCGAACCGTCTGCACACCCATGTCGAAGGGGTTTTGGGCCACCATGGCGTCGATGCGCCCCCCGGCCATGTGCTCCAGGGCTGCGGCCTGCGCATCGAACGTGACGATCGCCACCTTGTCGCGAATTCCCCTCTCCTGCACCACTTCAGCGATGGCGGGGGCGTTGTAGGCCCAGATCCCCACCAGCGCCACCAAGCCGGGGTGGTTGATGATTGCCGCCCGGACATTGTCACGGGCTTTCGCCAAATCCATCTCGTCGCTCATGCGATCGACTTCCTTGTATTCGGCCCCCACGCTCTCCTGAAAGCCATTCATCCGCGCCCGGGCGTTGTCGTTGTCGGTGAAGCCGGCGAACTGGGCGTAGGCGCCTCCTGTCGCGCCCCGGCCCTTGAGGATCTTGGCGGCGGCTGAGCCGAGGAGACGGCCGCCAGTGATGTTGTCGGTGCCGAGGTAGTAGGCTCGCGCGTCGCGGAACGTGGTGCGGTTGACATCGCCGTCGACCGTGATGACCTTCACCCCCTTGGCGGCCAGATTCTTCATCTCCTCGACGATCGCCGCGTTTTCCGCCTGAATCACCGAGATCGCCACACCGGCGATGTCAGGCTGGCTGCTGAACTGCCGCAATTTCTCGATCTGGCCCTGCGCGGTGCCATTGTTTTTCTCCATCACGGCCCGCAAGCCCTGCGCTTCGAGGCCAAACTCCTTGGCCCCCGCGATGAGCCCCGCATTGCAGGCGTCCCAGAATGGATCGTCGCCATTGGTGAGGAAGATAAACCGCTTGGTGCCGGCCGTCGGGGTGGCTGGCGCACCGCCGGCCTGGGCGGAAGGGGCGGGTTTGGAAGAGGAGCAACCGCTCGCGACGGCTGCCAGAAGACAGAGAAAGGCTGCCGCGAGTGTCGCGCGACGGCTCCAGAATGTGGTCATAAAAATTCCCCCAGGCGTGTGCGGCGCAGATTGCAAAAAACCCGCTTTGCCAGATTGTAAATGTCCTTTAGAAAAAAACCACCCAGAAAGGTCAGTAGCGTAGCCCATTGCGGCGCACGTGCACCAGAGGCTGTTCGCCAGAGCCCATCCCGCCAGCGATCACCTCCGCCACGACCACCGCATGGTCGCCGGCATGGGTGCGGGCAATCCCGCGGCAGGAGAGCCAGCCGGTGGTCCCTGCCAAGGCGGCAGTGCCATCTGCTGTTCGCACCACGGGCAGCCCTGCCAGTGGATCCTCGCCCGCCGCCGGAGGGCGGCCAAAACGGGCCAGCAGGGGGCGCTGTGATTCTCCCAAAATGTTGACCACCAGAGATGTGCCCCGGTCTATGGCCGCCAGCAGATCACGTCCCTTGGCTACCGCGATCGAAATCAGCGGCGGTGCAAAGCCGGCTTGCATCACCCAGCTCGCGAGCATGGTGCGATCGGCATCTCCCTCGCGCCATGTCACCACGAACAGCCCGCTGGGAATCCTTCCCAGCACGGCGATGGCGCCCTCTTCGGGAGCGGTCGTCGCTGCTGTGAGGGCTGGTGTTCCCCGTTCCGCTGGCGGCGGGGAATTGCTTTCCGGGAGAGTGGGCATGGTGCGGCCTGCGGGAACGGATCGGGGCCTCAAGTCCCACTGGGGATAGATGCCATCTCCGTCGGGGCTAAGGGGCAATACGCCCGATTGTACCCGGATTGCGTCAGCATCAATCGGGGGTCGCCGCGTTCGTTAGAATGACTTTTCGACGCCGTACGGCGTTTGGGCCGTTTCCATGAAGGAGCCTCCTGTGCCGCTGCTGGCCATCGAATCGACCTGCGATGAAACGGCTGCGGCGGTGATCGACCGCAGGCGGCAGGTGCTTTCCAGCGTGGTGGCCAGTCAGGATGAGCTCCATGCCCGGTGGCGGGGAGTCGTTCCGGAGGTCGCCTCGCGGGCCCATGTGGAACGGATCATTCCGGTGGTTGATGAGGCGGTGCGCCGATCAGGCATCTCCAGAACCTCGATTGCGGCGGTGGCGGTGGCGGTGCGCCCGGGCCTCGTCGGCTCGCTGCTGGTGGGGCTGGCGGCTGCCAAGGGGATCGCCGCGGCGCTCGATGTGCCGATTGTGGGATACGACCACATTGCAGCCCATCTCTATGCCTGCCGGTTGGAGTTTGGCCAACGGTTGCAGTATCCCTGCGTGGGGCTGGTGGCCAGCGGGGGGCATACCTCCCTGTTTCATCTGCGAGGACCGCTTCAGTTGGAGCGGCTCGGCGGCACGATCGACGATGCGGCAGGAGAGGCCTTTGACAAGGCGGCCAGCCTGCTGGGGCTGGGCTACCCTGGGGGGCCGCTGATCGAGCGGGCTGCGGAGGGGGGCAATCCGCGGGCGTACCGGCTGCCGCGGCCGCTTGTTGCCGATCGCGAGCGGCTCGACCTGAGTTTCAGTGGGCTCAAGACGGCGCTGCGCTATCTGGTGCGGCCGCCCGGCGCCCCTGCTGATGTGCCGGTGCCGGAGGGGCAGCGGTTGGCCGATCTGGCGGCCTCCTTCCAGCAGGCGGTGGTCGATTCGATTCTGGCCAAGGTTGAGCTGGCGCTGCGGGTGACTGGATGCCAGACGCTGGCGATCGGTGGGGGAGTGGCGGCGAACAGTGCCCTGCGCGGCGCGCTTGAGCAGCTCGGAGAAAGAAAGAGGATTGCCGTCTGGATCCCCCCGCGGCATCTCTGCACCGACAACGCTGCGATGGGGGCGCTGGCCTGGGAGCGTCTGGAACGCGGCGACAATGACGGGCTGGAACTCGACGTGCTTCCCGGCACAGACCGCAGCGCCGCCCGCCGCGGCGACGCCAGGCCATCGGTCAGCCCATAGACCAGAATCTGCCACCCTTGATCGGCCAGCTGCGGGACGGCAAAAGTCTCGTCGCTTGCGCTCCTCAAGCGTTCGCCGATCCCTCCGCCTCGCCCGCCCGCATGCCCCAAGCCCGAGGAAAGGGCTGGAGGCCCGGGTTAGCAGTCGCCCGGAGGGGCGACCAAGCGAAGCGGGGCCAGGAGGGCCCGCGCCGCGTGAAGACAACGCCATGGATGGCCCCGCAGGCGTGAAAGGCCGTCTGGAGGACGGCCCGCCGGGCAAGCGAGGCACACCTTGGCTGTGCCTCCGCATGCCCCAAGCCTGCGGGGGCCATGGATGGCCCCGCAGGCGTAAAATCAGAACCCGGAAAACTGCTCAAACTCGTCGTGGGGGCGATGTTCGAGATTCACAAACCGGGTGAAATCGTGCTGCCACAGCACCTTGATGTCGCCGATGGGGCCGTTACGCTGCTTGGCGATGATGAGCTCTGCCTGTCCCTTGACCCGCTCGCGGTCCTCATCATTTGTCTGGTAATACTCTTCCCGGTGCACAAACATCACGACGTCGGCATCCTGTTCGATGGCCCCCGATTCGCGAAGGTGGTTCAAACGCGGGCGATTGTCCCGAGAAGCCTCCGCCTGTCGATTGAGCTGAGCGAGGCAGAGCACCGGGATTTCCAGTTCGCGGGACATCATCTTGAGCCGCCGGGCGATCCGGGCCACCTGCTCCTGACGCGGATCGCGCGGGTTGTCCGGTTCGATGAGCTGCAGGTAGTCGATCACGATGATCGAAAGCCCGTGCTTGCGTTTGAGCCGTCGTGCCACCGCAGAGATCTCGGTGAGTGTGCGACCAGGAGTGTCGTCGATGTAGAGCGGAGAGGAACTGATCTCAGAAGATTTCTGTACCAGACGCCGCCGGTCCTCTTGGGAGATGGTGCCGTTGCGCAGACGGTGACCATTGACTCCGGCAGAGGAGCAGAGAAGTCGGTCAGCGAGTTCGAGGCAGGCCATTTCCAAGCTCACAAACAGCACCGGATGCTTGTTCCGAATGGCGACATGCTCGGCAATGTTCATCGCCAGCGCCGTTTTTCCCATACTGGGGCGGGCTGCCAGAATGATCAGCTCCGAATTGTGCAGGCCTCCGCAGAGCGCATCGAGATCGGTGAAGCCGGTTTCCACGCCCCCCAGAATCTGCTCGTGCTTCATGCGGGCATCCATCCGCACCATCACCTCATCGAGCACCGAGTCGATCGCCTTGGCCTCGGCCGAGCTGCGGTGTTCGAGAATCGCGAAGATCTTCGCTTCGGCACGGGCGAGAAGTTCCCGCGGCTCGTCCACGGAGTCATAGGCATCGCGCAGAATGTCGGTGCCGGCATCGATCAGTGAGCGGAGCATCGACTTATCGCGAACAATCTGCGCGTAATGCACCGCGTGGGCCGCATGGGGCACAGCCTGCACGATGTCGGCCAGCCCTGCCGCGCCGCCGATGCGTTCGAGATCTCCCTTGGCCCGCAGCCGCTCCAAAACGATCGTGACGTCGATTCGTTTGCCCGTGTCGTGGAGTTCCAGCAGATGGCTGTAGAGCACCTGATGGGCCTCGTCGTGGAAGTCTTCCAGACGCACGATGAGGGCCACGTCATCGCAGACATCCGGCTTCAGCAGCACGCTGCCGAGCACGGCTCGCTCGGCGTCGATGCTCGACGGCCGATCGCGAAACTCCAGCGGCCCCTGGGAATCGGCCCCGGGCTTACGGCCGTCATTATTCCGCCGTCCCCGCCGAGCGGGCTCTCGGGCGTCGGTCGTACCAGAGCCAGACTGTTTCGGTGCCGCCATAGGGATCGCCTCCGTGCCGCGTGGATCAGTGGCAACCGATCGAAACCAGAGCCGGCCGCATCGGCCTACTTGGTAGCGGTGTCACCGCTGGTGGGCACGACCCAAACCTTCAGGTCACCCTCAACCTCGGAGGCCAGCCGCACCCGCACCGTATACAGCCCCACTTCCTTGAGCGGACCCTGCAGCACGATGTTATCGGCAGTCACCATCAGATCCTGCTGCTTCAGCGACCGGGAAATCTCCGCGGCTCCAACCGAGCCATAGAGATGACCTTCGTCGTTGGCGTTGGCCTCGATCGTGACGCTGGTCCGCACCAACTCCTCCAGCAGAGCCCGCAAGCCAGCCAGGCGTTCGCGGGCGATCTCCTCGAGCTTTGCCTTGTGCTTGGCCACCATGCGTTTGTGGTGGTCGGTGGCAACAGTTGCCATCCCCTGAGGCAGCAGATAATTGAATGCATAGCCGCGTTTTACCTCGACCACATCCCCCTGCTTGCCGAGATGTTCGACGTTGTGCACCAGCAGCAGTTCGATGCCGCCACGCTCTCCCTTGGGAAGCTGGCCGCGGTGCGCGCCGGACGCCTTGGGCGGAGCCACAAGCTTTTCAGAGCCGTTCTTGGGGGCGAGGCGGGGGGCCGACTTGCGGACAGGAGCGGCAGGGGGGGCGGTGGTTGCTTCATTCGTCGGCATGGATCGGACCCTTCAAAACAGTGCTTAAGATGAGGGACTGAGAAAAACGGAAGTGAGTTGTTGAAGCTGTGTGCAGGGGCAATCTGGATCGGGCAGGCCGGCCGCTTCGAGCCCACCTACCGGAGCCGGAATCACAGGCGAGGGAAATCAAAAAGGAATGTCGTCATCCGAACCTGCGCCGCCAGAACCGCCAATCGAGCCACCATCATAGCTCGCCGACTGATCATATTCGTCATTGGCAGAACCGGAAGACTGATATCCTCCGGCCCGCTTTTCGCCAGCTCCGCGGGCCGCTCCAGCCTTGGCGCCGGCGGGCCGGGGGGCATCGCCCGGTCGCGGGGCATCGCCAGCGCGGGAGCCCAAGAGTTGCATTCTGTCGCCGATCACCTTGAGTTTTGAGTTTTTCTTGCCATCTTTTTCCCAGGTGTCGAGCTTGAGGCGGCCCTCGATCAGCAGCGGAGAACCCTTGGTGACATATTCGCCTGCCACTTCGGCCGTTCTTCCCCAGAGCGTCACGTCGACAAAGGTCGTCTCTTCAACCCATTCCCCGCTGGGGGTTTTGCGGCGTTCGTTCATTGCCAGGCCGATGTCAGTGACGGCCGTGCCGTTGGAGATATACCGCAGTTCGGGATCGCGGGTCACATTTCCGAGCAAAACCACCCTGTTGTAACTGGCCATGGATTGCCTCTCCTCGAGGGAAGAACTGAACGTCTGTACAAATGTTCCCGTAGCCTAACCCACTCCTCAAAAACTTGCAATCAGGGGCTTTGCCAGTCGGTTCTTTTCGCTGGGGATCGCGGAAAGGAGCCAAAAAACATGCCTTTCGGGGGGAGAGTGGCGGCCGGGGCTTTCGCACCGACGCCGCTCACTCCACAGCGGGAACACTCCCCGGGGCCACGGTTGTTCCGACGGGACCCAGCGGTGTGGCTGGCCGTTTCGGAGCGTCGCCCGCCAGGGCATGCTGCACGAGGGCATCGGCAATGCGGGCATCGACCTTCAGAATCAGTTTCCGGATGATGTCGTCGTTGATCTCACACTGCCGCTCAAGTGCCGCAATGTTGGCGCCGGGCATCTTGAAGTAGGTCAGCCAGTAGACACCCTTTTTATGGCCGTTGATCGGGTAGGCGAGTTTGCGCTCGTCCCACAAGCGGGCGGCCAGCACGGTGCCGCCAAACTGGGTGACCAGGTCGGCCAATTGCTGGGTGCTGGCGGCCGGATCGCGTGCATATTTCGACGGATCCAGAATGAACATCCCTTCGTACACCACCATGTCTCTCATGCTCCTTTTGCTGGGTTTTTCGGTCGGGGTTAAGTGTCTGTGCGGTCAGATTGCAACGGGCGTGGGGGGGGGGGCGGGCCAAGCTGGCCAAGCGGTCAGTTGTAGCGGTTCATGGCTGATTCGATACCCACCGCCACCCATTCCTCGACGGCATCGGCTGCCTTTTCGAGGAGGGCATCGATGGTGGCTCGCTCCGACTTCGGAAATCGTCCCAGCACGAAGTCGGCCGATTTCCAGCCAGTTGCCAGCGGGCCAACTCCGACACGGAGGCGCGGCACCTGGGTGCTGCCCAAGCGGGCCAGGATATCTGCCAGCCCATTTTGGCCACCGGCGCTGCCGCTGGGGCGCAACCGAATGGTGGTCGTGGGGAGTTGGAAATCATCGCAAATCACTAAAATGTCAGGAGAATCTATTTTGTAAAAATCTCTGGCGGCCAGCACGCTGGCCCCGCTCAAGTTCATCCAGGTCAACGGCCAGAGCAAAAGCGCCGGGCCACCGCGGATCGTGACTTGGGCGGTATCCCCTTGGAATCGCCCGCGACGCACCGGCCCGCCTGCCCGCCGGGAGAGGATATCCAGAACCTCAAACCCGACGTTGTGACGGGTTCCCTCGTAGGACCGCCCCGGATTGCCCAAACCAGCCAGCAATTTCACGGTAGTTCACTGCTCGTTTGAGCCATGTGGAAGAGAAGGAAAGCCACGGCTGGCAAACGCACCCCACCCGCACAGGACGGGAAGGCCGTAACTGCCGTTGCCCGCCATCAGCCTCCGGTCTCCGCCTCCCCCTCTTCTGCTGCCTTCCGACCAATAACTTCCGGCTCGACGGTGCCTGCCTGGGGGCCGCCTTCCTCCGCCTTGTGGCTGGGATGGGTGCAGGTGACGACTGTCTCATCACTGCCGGCCCGCAGCTTGGCCCCCTTGGGGAGATCCAGGTGATGCATCTTGATGACGCCACCCAACTCCAACTTGCCCACCTGCACCAGAATTTTTTCCGGAACAACGTCGGGAGTGCAGTCGATTTCGATTTCGTGCATCAACATGCTGACCACGCCGCCAGCCCGCTGGCCGGGGCACTCGCCCTTGAGTTCCAGCGGTACCCGAACCTTGATGTGATCGGAGGCGCTGACCCGCAGGAAATCGACATGGATCGGCTGGACGCCAAAGGTGTCCCATTGCAGATCGCGGAGGAGGGCGCTGGTTTTCACCGCGCCTTTGAGTTCCACGATCCGTCCGCCATGGCGGACAACCGCTTCGAGGGCTTCCCTCTTGGTGGCCAGTTCGATGCATTTTTCGCCATGTCCATACAGGATGGCGGGAACCAGGCCCTCGCGGCGCATACGGCGGCTCTCGCGGGTGCCAGTGGTCTTACGGGAGACAACTTCAAGGGAATCGCTCATGGGAACTCCTTTCGGGAAGCCAACCATTGTGCCATACCCCGGCGCTTCCGCAAGCCGAGTTCAGGGAAACCGCTGTTCTTACTGGAACATCATGCTGACCGACTCGTTGCGGTGGATTCGCTTGATGGCCTGGCCAAGCAGGCTGGCGGCCGACAAAACGGTGATATTCGGCAGCGATTTTTCCGGGGGGAGGGGGATTGAGTCGGTGATCACAATTCCCGCAAAAGGGGCCGATTTCAGCCTTTCAATGGCCGGGCCGACGAGGAGACCGTGGGTCGCCGCGGCATAAATCGCCTTGGCCCCATGCCGATGCACCACATCGGCCGCCGAACAGATGGAGCCGGCGGTGCTGATCATGTCGTCGAACATGAGCGCTGTTTTCCCCTCGACCGGGGCCCCGATGATGTTGTCGCTTTTGGTCGTGTCGGCGCTCAGGCGGCGTTTGTCGACAATGGCCAGCGGGGCACCCAGCCGATTGGCGTGCCCCAGAGCCCGCTTGATGCTCCCTTCGTCGGCGCTGACACCCACCACCTCCTCGGGGGTCAGATTGAGGTTTTGGAAGTGTTTGTTGAGCACCGGAGCGGCGTAGAGGTGATCCACAGGCACATCAAAAAAGCCCTGGATCTGGGCGGCGTGGAGATCCATCGCCAGCACCCTGTCGGCGCCGGCCCGGGTGATCAGATTGGCGACCAGTTTGGCCGTGATCGGCACTCGTCCGGCATCCTTGCGATCCTGGCGGGCATACCCGAAGTAGGGGATGACAGCCGTCAGCCGATAGCAGCTGGCCCGCTTGAAGCTGTCGATCATCACCAGCAGTTCCATGAGGTGCTCGTTCACCGGCGGGCAGGTCGGCTGCACGATGAACACGTCGCGTCCGCGGACGTCCTCGTCGATTTTGCAGGAGATTTCACCATCGGGGAAATTGCCGAGGGAAATCTTGCCGAGTGGCAGATTCAGATACCGGCAGATGTCTTGGGTCAGCGAGAGGTTGGCGGGGCCGCCAAAGATCTTCAGGTCGTTCATGGGTGTTCCTGGGGAGCGCGCCGTGGCGGGGATGGAGGCAGGTTATCGCCGGGCCAAGAGGGCCTCTGCGACGGCATTGAGCTGGGCCGGGTTGTTGACCGATAAAGTCTCGCTCGGGTCGAGGCAGGCGACCGCATCGACCGGCCTTCCAGACGCCAGCAAAAGTCCGGGGCAGTCGGTGAGATAGTACTCCCCCGAGGCATTGGCCGTGTTGAGCTGCTGGAGTGCCTGCAGCAGGTCAGTGGCGGCGAACACATAGGTGCTCATGTTCACTTCCCGGATTCCCCGCTGGTCCGCGGTGGCGTCCTTTTCCTCGACGATCGTTACGAACCTCCCGGTTGCATCCCGCACGATCCTGCCGAGGCCGCTGGGGTCGGTGGTCAGCGCCGTGCCGAGCAGGCAGGCCGCTGGCCGGGCCGCAAACTGTTCCAGGAGGCCCCGGATGCTTTCTGGCCGCAGCATCGGCGAATCACCGCACACGATCACCACCGGACGGTGTGGCCCACCCGGGGCGGCCAGTCGAGAGGCGATCTGCTCGGCCGCCGCAGCCACAGCATCGCCAGTGCCCCGCTGCTGGGCCTGCCGGGCGAACGACACGCCAGGAACATCGGCGAGAGCCGCTTCCACCAGTTCCGCGCGGTAGCCAACCACCACGATGCGGTCGGTGATGCCGGCCTGCTCAAGAGCGTCGAGCACCCATCTCACCAGCGGTTTTCCCGCGGCCTCAGCGAGCACCTTGGGCAGTTCTGAGCCCATGCGGGTGCCGCGTCCGGCGGCGAGGATGACCGCCAACGGCGGGGCAGCGA
>CAISJI010000249.1 GCA_903885565.1 uncultured Planctomycetaceae bacterium | reverse complement strand
CGCAGTATGACACACAGACCTACCACCGGGAGGTCGACTTGCTGTCGGAATTGCCCGGCGAGCCGCTTGGCCGACTCACTCTTCGAACGACCGCTTGTGTCGCAGGAAGTGGTGGTAGTGCTGGGCGAAGCGATGGGCTTCGTCACGCACGTATTCCAGAAGCCGCAGCGAATAGGAATCGCGGGAGATCCGCAGCGGCTCGCTTCTGCCCGGGACAAACACCTCCTCCTCCCGCTTCGCCAGCGAGATCAGGCAGGGGGCCTCGATGCCGAGTGAGTCGAGGGCGTCTTGCGCCGCCGAGAGTTGTCCCTTGCCACCGTCGACGAGAAAGATGTCGGGCAGGGAGGCACCTTCACGGACGAGCCGGGAGAACCGGCGCGACACCACTTCGTGGATGCTCCTGAAATCATCGATCCCGTCCACCGTCTGGATGCGGTAACGCTTGTAGCCCGCCTTGAATGGCAAGCCGTCGATAAACTGCACGAGGCTGGCGACCGTTTCGTTTCCCTGCAGATGCGCGATGTCGACCCCTTCGATCACCCGCGGCGGGCCCTTCAGGCCGAGCACTTTTTCCAAGCCGGCGAGCCCCTTCTTCGGATCGACAAGAAACACTTCCGGCTGGACGTTCTCCTCCAGATCCCCCCGCTTGTCGAGCGTTTCCAGCAGGCGGATCTCGTCGCGCAGGCGGGCTGCCTTTTCAAATTCAAGCAGGCGTGAAGCGGTGAGCATCTCCTGCCGCATCTCTGCCAGCAGCCGCGTCTTGCCCCCCTCGAGGAAAGTTTTCAGCCGATTGATGTCGCGGCGATATTCCTCCTTGGAGATGCGGAGGTTGCAGGGGGCAGTGCATTGGTCGATCGAGGCCAGCAGGCAGGGGCGGAACCAGCGCCATTGCTCATCGTTGGCGTCGATATCGAGCGAGCAGGTACGAAACTTGAAAATCCGCTGCAGCACGACGATCGCCCCTCTGAGGCTCCCGGCGCTGGTGAAGGGTCCGTAGAGCTTCACCCCCTTCTGCCGCGGCTGCCGCGTGAACTCCACCCTGGGGAAATCCTCGTGGGTGGTGATCTGCAGGTAGGGGAATGTCTTGTCGTCCTTGAGATCGGAGTTGAACCGGGGCTGCACATCCTTGATGAGCCGGCTTTCCAGGAGGAGGGCATCGACCTCGCTGTCGGCGGACAGATAATCGATGTCGCGGATCTCCTGCACCAGATCGGCCGTGCGCCGGTCGAGTTCTGCGGCCTTGAGAAAATAGCTGCCGGCCCGGGCCCGGAGATTCTTGGCCTTGCCGATGTAGATCACCCGCCCCGCGGCATCCTTCATGAGATAGACGCCGGGCGTTTGCGGGAAGCTTTTCACCTTCTCCGCCGCCGCCGAGCGGTCGGGGGCAGTGGCCGCCTGATCGGTATCGGCGGGAGTGGTTTCCAGCGGGTTTTCCTCAGATTCGCTCACGCTGCTATTGTAGTCCGCGGAAGGCCGGAGGCGGGGGCAGGTGCAGATTCTGGCTGGGGGGGCTACCATACCGGGCTTCAGAGTTCCCCCCACCCGCATTGTCAAGGAAAACCGAGATGTCATGCCGTCTGGCAGCGCTTGCGTGTGTCGCCCTGCTCTCTGCAAGCTCGATTTTTTCGGCGCCATGCGCCGCCCAGCAGCCCGGTGCAAAAAAGCCGAACATCCTCGTGATCTGGGGGGATGACATCGGCACCTGGAACATCAGCCACAACAGCCGCGGCATGATGGGCTATCGCACTCCTCATATCGATCGAATTGCCCGGGGGGGAGTGTCGTTCACCGACTACTACGGCCAGCAGAGTTGCACCGCCGGCCGGGCTGCCTTTCTCGGCGGCAACTGCCCGGTGCGCACCGGCATGACAAAGGTTGGCCTGCCGGGGGCCAAGGAGGGCTGGCAGAAGACCGATGTCACGATCGCCAGCACGCTCAAGAGCCTGGGGTATGCAACCGCACAATTCGGCAAGAATCATCAGGGGGATCGCGACGAGCATCTGCCCACGATGCACGGGTTTGATGAGTTTTTCGGCAATCTCTACCACCTCAACGCGGAGGAGGAACCGGAAAACCGCGATTATCCCGGCGACCGCAAACTCCCCAATGGAAAGACCTTCCGGGAAACCTACGGACCCCGTGGCGTGCTCAAGTGCAAGGCCGACGGCAAGGGGGGGCAGACGATCGAGAACACCGGCCCGCTGACGAAGAAGCGGATGGAAACAATCGACGAGGAGACGCTCGCCGCCGCGAAGGACTATATCCAGCGGCAGGCGAAGGATGGCAAGCCGTTCTTCTGCTGGTGGAACGCCACGCGGATGCACTTTCGCACCCATGTGAAGGAAGCCAACCTCGGCAAGAGCGGGCAGGACGAATACAGCGACGGCATGGCGGAACACGACGGCCACGTCGGCGAACTGCTCAAGGTGCTCGATGATCTCGGCCTGGCCGAGGACACGATCGTGCTCTATTCGACCGACAACGGTCCGCACTACAACACCTGGCCCGATGCCGGCACGACCCCCTTCCGCAGCGAGAAGAATTCCAACTGGGAAGGTGCCTACCGGGTGCCGGCATTCGTCCGCTGGCCAGGGAAGTTTCCCGCCGGCGTGACGCTCAACGGGATCGTGGGCCACGAGGATTGGCTCCCGACGTTCGCCGCTGCGGCCGGCGATGCGGGCATCAGGGAGAAACTGGCCAAGGGAACGGAAATCAATGGCCGGCAGTACCGCAACTTCATCGACGGCTACAACATGCTCGACTATCTCTCGGGAAAGGCGGAGGCATCGCCGCGGCAGGAGTTTTTCTACGTCAACGACGACGGGCAGGTTGTTGCCATCCGCTACGAAGATTGGAAGTCGGTGTTTCTTGAAAATCGCGGCGAGGCCTTCGAGGTGTGGCGGGAACCGTTCACGGAACTTCGCGTGCCGCTACTGTTCAACCTCCGCCGCGATCCGTTCGAGAAGGCCCAGCACAATGCCACCATGTACAACGACTGGTTTATCGATCGGGCGTTTGTGGCCGTTCCCCTCCAGCAGATCGCCGGCCGGTTTCTCATGTCGATGAAGGAATACCCGCCGAGCCAGACTCCGGGGTCGTTCAATCTCGAGAAGATCCAGCGGCAGATTCAGGCGGCATCCGGGGCTCATTGACCGTTATCTGCCCTGGCAGACTGGTGAAGCCGGGCGGGCTGTTTGGCCTGCCCGGCAGGCCTCGATGCGCCGGTCCGCAGATTTTCCGATAGAGGGGTATGAGTCTCCGCGAGGCGGTTGTCGTTGTGGCTGCCCTGGCGATGGCGCAGGGTCTTGGTTCCCCTGCCCGCGGGCAGCGGGCGGAAGCGGTTGTTTCAGCCTACGATCCCGCGGGCGAAATCGAGACCGATCGCGACTCGTTTACGTTTGCGCCGACCACGGCCGACCCCGGGCGGACGATCTTCGAGGCGTCCTATTCGTTTATTGACAACCGCACCGGCCCGGAGGCCCACAGCTTTCCGGAACTTCTGGTTCGCCGTGGCATCGGCGAGCGGGTGGAGATGCGGGTCGGCTTCAACTACGAAGCGGGCGGGCCGGGAACCGTGTCGGGAACAGAGGTTGGCGGCGAGGATCTGGAGACCGAATACGAGAGCCGCGTGCTCTACGGCACGAAGGTCGAAACCTCCCGGCAGGAGGGCTGGCTGCCGCAATCGGCGCTCGTCGTGCAGGGCTACACCCCGGCATACGGCCCCACGACCCAGTCGACGATAGTGGCGGGCGAATCGTTTGGCTGGCGATTTGCCAACGGGTGGGTGTGGGGTTCATCGATGCGGTATGGCACCGGGTTTGATAAGGAAGACGCCTTCAATCAATGGGCCCCTTCCTCGGTGCTGAAGATTCCTGTGGGGGAGCGGCTGAACGTGCATGCCGAGTATTTCGCCATCTTCTCTGAGGGGAAGCAGCAGACTGTCAACCTCCAGTGTGTCAGCCTGGGTGGCCATCTCCTGCTGAGCAAGGACTTCGAACTGGGGGCCCGCTACGGCTGGGGCCTCAATGAGTCTTCCCCCGGCTTCTTCGTCAACTGCGGGTTGGGGTATCGCTACTGAGCCGCGGGTGGCCTGTTTTTGCCTCTCACTTAAGCAGAACAGGGGGCTTGGAGGGGGTATTAGCACCCGCACCATGCCTTCGGATAGACTCCCAACCCCATATGTTTTGGGGATTTCAGGGAGTTGTTCCGGAGGATACCCGCATCGTGCTGCCATTGCTGTGTGTGAGTCGGCGTTGGATTTTCGGTTTGGTGGCGGCTGGAGGAACCGCGCTTGGGGCGCTGCCCGCTCTGGCCAGTGAAGCCGAATTGCAGCTCCCGCCAATCGACGAGGCGATCCGGTTCAGTCTGATGGGAATCCCGGTGGCCGGGGCGACGCTGATGTATCTCGGGCTGGCGATCTCGGTGCTCGGGGCCCTGTTCGGCGTGCAGCAGTATTTCCGGGTCGCGGCCCTCCCCAACCATCCGTCGATGGCCGCTGTCTCCCACATCATCTGGGAGACCTGCAAGAGCTATCTCTTCCAGCAGGGGAGGTTTCTGGCCCTGCTCTGGCTGTTGATCGCCGGAGCCATCATCGCCTATTTCGGATTTCTCAATCCCATTGGCAGCCATGCGGCTGCGGGGGAAGCGGCCGGAGCCCCCCCGCTCCCCACGGTGGTGTCGGTGGGGATCGTTCTCCTCTGCTCGATCCTGGGGATCCTCGGCAGCTATGGCGTGGCCTGGTTCGGCATTCGCATCAATACACAGGCCAACAGCCGCACGGCATTTGCCAGCCTGGCGGGCAATGCGCTCGCCACGCTCTCGATCCCGCTGCAGTCGGGGATGTCGATCGGCATGCTGCTGGTGAGCGTGGAACTGTTCTGCATGATCGCCATCTTGATGTTCATCCCGTCGTCGCTGGTGGGGGCGAGTTTTATCGGGTTTGCCATCGGCGAGAGCCTGGGGGCGACCGTTTTGCGCATCTGCGGAGGAATCTTCACCAAGATCGCCGACATCGGCAGCGATCTGATGAAGATCGTCTTCAAGCTGCCCGAGGACGATCCCAAGAATCCCGGCGTCATTGCCGACTGCACCGGAGACAATGCCGGCGACTCTGTCGGCCCCACAGCGGATGGATTTGAAACCTATGGAGTGACCGGCGTCGCGCTGATCGCTTTCCTTTCCTACGCGCTGGGAGGGGGGAGCCCGGAGCAACGCACCATCTGCATGCAGCTGATCGTCTGGATGTTCACGATGCGGGCCCTGATGATCCTCACAAGTCTGGGGAGCTACTATGCCACCGAGGCCTGGTCGCAGGCTTCTTTCGGACACCTGCGGTCGTTCGACGAGGAGGCCCCGCTCACGCGGCTGATCTGGGTGACATCGCTGGTCTCGATCGTCGTCACCTATCTGGCCAGCTACGCCCTGCTGGGATCGCTTGCCGCACCTGCGGGAACTTCCCGGGGGGATCTGTGGTGGGTGCTCGCCTCGATCATCAGCCTGGGAACGGCGGCGGGGGCCTTGATCCCCGAATTCACCAAGATCTTCACCAGCACCAGTTCCAAGCATGTGAAGGAGGTGGTCAATGCCTCAGCCCAAGGGGGGGCCAGCCTCAATGTTCTGTCGGGATTCGTGGCGGGCAACTTCAGCGCCTTCTGGATGGGGCTGCTGATCCTCGCTCTGATGGCGCTGGGATGGAAGTTGAGCGAGAGCGAGGCACTGGTAGCGCTGATGCCTGCCGCCTATGCCGCGTTCGCGGCGCCAATCTTCGCCTTCGGCCTGATTGCCTTTGGTTTTCTGGGCATGGGACCGGTGACGATCGCCGTCGACAGTTTTGGGCCAGTCACCGACAACGCCCAGAGCGTCTTCGAACTCAGCGGTATTGAAAACCTTCCCGGCATCCGGGAAGAACTGCAGCGGAACCACGGTATTCGGGCCGATTTCGCCCATTCGAAACTGCTCCTTGAGCGCGGCGACGGGGCCGGCAACACGTTCAAGGCGACAGCCAAGCCGGTGCTCATTGGAACGGCAGTCGTGGGCGCCACAACGATGATCTTTGGAATCATCCTGGCCCTGTCGAAGAACCCCAGCATCGTGCCGCCGGGGCAGACGATTGAGGCTGTGCTGAGCATCGTGCGGCCGGAGATCCTGCTCGGCATCCTCATGGGAGGGAGCGTGATCTACTGGTTCACCGGGGCCTCAACGCAGGCGGTGGTAACCGGGGCCTACAGTGCCGTGGTGTTCATCAAGGAGCACATCGATCTGACGAAGGCCACCGCCAGCATTGAGGATAGCAAAGAGGTGGTGCGGATCTGCACCGTCTATGCCCAGAAGGGCATGTGGTACATCTTTCTGGCGGTCTTCTGTCTGGCCCTCGCGCTCCCCTTTTTCAGCCCGGTATTTTTCATCGGGTATCTCATCGGCATCGCCTTCTTTGGCCTCTTTCAGGCGATCTTCATGGCCAATGCCGGTGGAGCCTGGGACAACGCCAAGAAAATTGTCGAGGTTGACATGCGGGCCAAGGGAACAGACCTCCATGCCGCCTGCGTGGTGGGCGACACCGTCGGCGATCCCTTCAAGGACACCTCGTCGGTGAGCCTCAATCCGGTGATCAAATTCACCACCCTGTTCGGGCTGTTGGCGGTGGAGATCTCGCTTTCGGTGCAGAGCGGTTCGCTGAAGATGCTCATCGGATCGGTCCTCTTCAGCCTGGCGCTCTATTTTATCTGGGCGAGCTTCTACCGGATGCGGATCCCGGTCGAGAGTGCCGAGTGAGGCAATGTCCGGCCGCGCTGCAGCCGGCGGCATCACGGAAGTCGGATCGGCTCCAGAGCCTGCTAGAGCGCATCCGACTGACGTGTAGCACCGGCTTCGGGGCGGCAAAAGTCTCGTCGCTTACGCTCCTCGAGCGTTCGCCGACCCCTCCGCCTACATCGCTCGATCTATTCACCCAGTCGTCGCTACAATTATCCCGGATGCGCTCTAGCCCTTGAGCAGATCGCGGTAGCAGCCGAGGAAGTGCATCGCCACCTCG